>JAZRWZ010000113.1:0-41247 GCA_045599985.1 Acutalibacteraceae bacterium
GGATATCCTCCCGGCTGCCGAAGAGGCCGAAATACCGGGGCCTGCCGTATACAATAATGGCAGTGAGCCTGCCGGAGGCCACATCCACCTCCACATCGCACACGGGGCCTATCCGGTTGCCCGTGCAGCGGTCTATCACCTCTTTGCACCTCAGCTCCGTTACACAGCAATTCATGTATTACCCTCCCTTTCACGGTTTTCTCCCTATTATATGCCGCAGGGAGCCGGGCATGAATCCGGCAAGGTATTTCAAGGCAAAAAACGCCTGAATGTGCGTAAAAATCGCCTATTAAAGCAAAAAAGTGCCTCCCTTCCGCCCGTGGCAAAAGGGAAGCACCGCAGCATGATTGTTTCCCGCATCGGCTGAACGGCAGCCGCATTGAGGAATCCTGTTTTTATTTCACGGCCTTGAGGTAGACGGTAAAGCTTGTGCCGTCGCTCAGAGAGGTGCCGGTCAGGTTGAGCCCCGCATTCATCAGCAAAGCGCCGGAATACACCTCATCCGTTGCCTCGTCGCGGTACATGGTGTCGGGGTCAAGGCCCTGCAGGCGAATGAAGAAGGCTTCGTGCTCGGGGCGGCGCATTACCACGGAGGTAAAGAGCGCCTCTTTTTTATCCTTGCTCACAAACATCCACGCGGCACGGTAGGCATTTTCAAAGGGAGTAATCAGGCGGTACAAATCGCCGTTATGCACCACATTATAATAGCGGTGGTAATCCTTCACCTGCTCCTTCACGGCCTCATAATCGGCCTGGTTGAGCTTGCAGGGGTCAAGCTCATAGCCGAAGGTGCCCCACATGGCCACATTGGCGCGGGTATCAATGCCCGTTCTGCCGCAGGCGGAAACATGGGCGCCCAGGCAGGAGCCGGGGTAGCACAGAGAGGAGCCGAACTGAATGGTCAGGCGCTCAATGGGGTCGGTGTTGTCGGAGCACCAGATTTGCGGGGAGAAATAGAGCATGCCCGGGTCAAAGCGTCCGCCGCCGCCGGAGCAGTTCTCAATAAGCATATCGGGGAAGGCATCCACCAAGCGGCCCATGAGCTCATAGGTGCCCAGCACAAAGCGGTGGAAGAATTCCTTTTGGCGCTCGGGGGGCAGCAGGGCAGAACCGGCCTCCGTAATATTGCGGTTGAAATCCCATTTCAGGTAATCCACGGGATTGGCGGAAAGCACGGCATACATCTGCTCAAAAATATTGTCGCGCACATCCTTGCGGGACATATCAATCACATACTGGTGGCGGGCAACGCAGTTCTGACGGTCTGCCACATGCACACACCAATCGGGATGTGCCTTGTAAAGCTCACTTTCGGGGGAAATCATTTCGGGCTCATACCAGATGCCGAATTTCAGCCCCAGGCCGTGAACACGGTCAATCAGGCTCTTCAGGCCGCCCTGCAGTTTTTCCTCGTTCACAAACCAATCTCCAAGAGAGGTGGTGTCGTCGTTTCGTTTGCCGAACCAGCCGTCATCCATCACAAGCATTTCAATGCCCACCTCTTTGGCGCGCTCGGCAAAGGCCACCAGCTTATCGGCATCAAAATCAAAGAATGCAGCCTCCCAGCTGTTGATGAGCAGGGGGCGTTTTTCGGTTTTCCAGCGACCCCGCACCAGATTCTCACGGTAAACATCGTGGAAGGCGCGGCTCATGCCGCCAAGGCCCTCGTTGCTGTAAACCATGACCACCTCAGGGGCCACAAAGGTATCGCCGGGCTCCAGAACCCAGCCGAAGCTTTCGGGATTGATGCCCATAATCAGGCGGGTGGAGCAGGAGGAATCCACCTCTATCTCGGCGGCGAAGTTGCCGCTGTAAACAAAGTTGAAGCCGTAAGCCTCACCGAATTGCTCGGTGGCATCCTTACCGGCCAAAGCCACAAAGGGGTTGTGATAGTGGCTTGAGGAGCCGCGCTTGCTGGCAATGGACTGAATTCCGTGTGCCAAGGGGCGCACCTGCAGGCTTCTTTCCTTGCTCCATCTGCCGTAGAGGTGATACATGTTGTAATCCATGGTGGGGAATTCCACACAGCAGCTGTAAATCCGCTCTAAATCCATGCGCTTGTCGGAGGCATTCTCCACACGCACATGGCGGGTAATCACGGGCTTATTGCGAAAAACGGTGTAAACCAGTGTCACCTTGGCACCGGTAACCGCATCCTCGGTGAGCACCTCCAGTGTATCCGCCTCATCCTCGCTGTTCAGGTAAAGATGGGGCAGTGCGGGCAGGTCGGGCTTGCCGGCATAGATTTTGTGGGAAACATAGCGCACATCCGTTACATTGTCGCCGTTGGCGTTGCGGATGGCCAGAGCGGACAGGCGGAAATCACCCGCACCCTCGCAGGAATACTCCATGGGGGACATATCGGGGGAGAAGCGCCCCTCCTTCACATCCCGGCGGCTGGGGCTGAAGGAGGCAAAGCCGCCGTGGTAATAGAAGGGAGCCAGATTGTCATCGGGGATTTTTGCGCCGTAATACAGGTGAATCAGGTACCCTGCCTCAAACACCTGAAAGGCGTAGGTGGCATTGCTTGTATCCAGCTTGAATATGCCGTTTTTGCTGTTGAAAGAAATAGCCATATTTCGTTCTCCTTTGCACAAACTTTGCACAAAAGGGCGCACTTGCTGTGCGCCCTTTCGGATGAATTACTGTTTTTGCATGTCTTTATCTTTTTGCACGGTTCTGTCCACGGCTGTGATAACAGCGTTGTCAAAGCCAAGCTCGCGCAGGGCGGCAACACCCTCCACCGTTGTGCCGGCGGGGGAACAGACTCTGTCCGTCAGCTCGGCAGGGTGCAGACCCATTTCGGCCACGGCCTTTGCACTGCCAAGCACCGTCTGTGCGGCAATCCGCAGGGCCATGTCCCGGGGCAATCCGTTTTTGACCCCGGCAAAAGCCAAATCATCAATGAAGTCGTACACAAAGGCGGGAGCGGAGCCTGCCACGGCGGTGAAGGCGGAAAACTGCTTTTCCTCCAGCTGCACACATTGGCCGAAGCAGCCGCAAAACGCCTGCACAAACGCCAGTTGCTCGCCGGAAACGGCGGCGGTGGCGCAGAAGGCCGTCATGGCCTCCCCCACAGCGGCGTTGATGTTGGGCATAATCCGCACCACGGCGGCGCCCTCAAACAGCCCTGCGGTAAGCTCTGCCAAAGGCTTGCCAGCGGCGGTGGAAATCACCAAAGAACCGGCGGCTTTGACGGCGGCGGCAATGCTGCCCAGAAGGCCGTTCATATCCTTGGGTTTCACAGCGCACACAACGGCCTCGCAGGAGGCCGCCTTGCAGGGGTCATCCGCCGTTTTCACGCCGAAAGCGCTGCTTAAAGCCTCCGTTTTGGCGGAGTCGATGTCATAAATCAGAATGTTCTCGGGAGCAACCAGCTTCGCCTTGACCACGCCTTTGATGATGGCGGAGGCAAGGTTGCCCGTTCCTATAAATCCGAGTGTTTTCATTGTTAAATCCGTACCTTATTCTTTAATGTCGGAGGTGCAATGGGGGCACTTGGTGGCGTCAAGAGCGATTTCACTCTTGCAGAAGGGGCAAATCTTGGTGGTGGGAGCGGCGGGAGCCTCTTCCTCTTTTTTGCTGAACTTCGCGGAGGCGGTGTTGATTGCCTTCACAAGCAGGAAAATAACCACAGCCATAATCAGGAAGTTGATGATGGCGCCGATGAATACGCCGTAATTCAGGGTAGCGGCAGTTTCGCCCTCGCCGAGAACCACTTTCCACTCACTGAAATCCATGCCGCCGGTAATCAGGCTGATCAGGGGCATGATAATGTCATCCACCAAAGAGTTTACGATGGCCTGAAATGCGCCGCCGATGATAACGCCGACTGCAAGGTCAATCACGTTGCCTCTCATGATGAAGGTTTTGAACTCGCCGATAATTCCTTTTCCTTTTGCCATAACTTTAACATCCTTTCACGGGGAATCCCTCCCCAAAAATTAACAAAAGCAGTATATCATACGGGGCTGTCAAAGGTCAATACTTTCCGCGCTGAAATCGGGAATAAAAGCCTCCGCAGCGGATTCCTTTTTCTGAAAATAGCAATTCTCAAAGCCCAGGTCCAGCACCCTCTGCCTGGCAAGCGTATATTCCCGGGAGGAAAGCTTGCGGTTGAGAGGCGGCATGTTTTCGGCATCCCCGAAGGGGGTGTACTGGCGCATCAGGCTGACGGCGGTTTCCGGCGGCAGATTATCGGCCACCCACTGCAGCACCCTGAAGGTCTGCCCCACGTTGCCGGGCAGCACCAAATGGCGAATCAGAAGGCCGCGGGTGGCCAGCCCGTCCTCCCCCACGCACAGGGTGCCGACCTGACGCTGCATTTCGAGAACCGCCTCGGAGGCCCGCTCAAAGTAATCGGCGGCCCCGGCATATTTTTGCGAAACGGCGCTGTCATAAAACTTGATGTCGGGCAGGTAGATATCCACCAGCCCCTCCAGCATCCGCAGGCTTTCCGTCGTTTCGTAGCCTCCGCTGTTCCACACCACGGGCACGGGGCTTTGAAAGCGCCGCAGGGCCCCTGCTAAAAACGCCGTGTAATGGGTGGGCGTTACCAGATTGATGTTATGTACGCCCTGATTGATAAGATAATCGAAAATACGCAGCAGCTTATCCTCATCCACATCGGCCCCCAGTGCGGCGTGGCTGACCTGATAATTCTGGCAGAACACGCACCGAAGGGAACAGCCGCTGAAAAACACGGTGCCCGAGCCCTTGGTGCCGCTGATGCAGGGCTCCTCCCAAAAATGGGGGGCGGCACGGGCGATTTTTACCGTTTCACCCACACCGCAGTAACCGACTTTTTCGGCACGGTCAACGCCGCAGCGGCGGGGACAGAGTTCACATTTCATTTTGTCACATCCATCATCGGGATAAAAGTGCATCAGAAATTGCACTTCGGAATTTTGGGGTCAAATACGGGCATCAGCTGCAGCTTGAACAGATTTGCCTTGTGCTTTCTGTCAATCAAAGCCTTATGCTCCTCATTCTCTATCTCGCCCGTTCTGATGTAACGGTCAAGCTCGGCATAGGTGAAGCCCAGATTATCCTCATCCGTTTTGCCGCAAAGGCCGTCTATGGGCACCTTATCCACCAGCACATCGGGCAAGCCGAGGGCGCGGCCCACAGCCTTTACCTCCTGCACGGTCAGGTTGGAGCAGGGGCTGAAATCCCCCACGGAATCCCCGTAACGGGTGGAATACCCTACCCAGTCCTCGGAGAGATTGCAGGTGTTTGCCACACGGCCGTTATGGCTTTGGGAAACGGCATACAGGGTTGCCATGCGCACACGAGGCGGAATATTGGTGACGCTCTGCGCGCTCAGTTCAAAGGGAATGCTGTTTTTGATGCCCTCCACGGCATCCTTCACGTTGATGACATAATGCTTGATATCAAGGTGCTTCACCAGCAGAAGCGCCATGTCGATATCGTGCTGCTCGCCGCAGGGCATCAGCACGCCTATCACGCGGTCTTTCCCCAGCGCCTCCACACAGAGAGCCGCCACAACGGAGCTGTCCTTGCCGCCGGAGATTCCCACCACGACGTTGCAGCCCTGACCGCTTGTTTCAAAAAAATCCCGAATCCATGCCACGCATTCGTTTTTCACTTTAACTGCATCAAACATATTCATTTTCCTCCCGGTGCCGAATTCACAATGATTGTAGTATTCCCCAAAGCATTCGTCAAGGGTTTTTGCAAAGTATTGCCCCGCGCCTTGACCTGCCCTGCAAAAGATAGTATAATAAATTGATTATGTTAAAAGTACATGTGTCGGGAGGAATCGGATATGTTACTGACTGTTGATATCGGCAACACCAACATCACCATGGGAATTTATAAGGAGAATGAGCTGCTGTTTGTGACCCGCCTTGCCACCACCCGTGACAAGACCTCCGACCAATACGCGGTGGAATTCAAAAACATCTTTTCCCTTTACGGTGTGAACAGTACCTTCAGCGGTGCCGTGCTGAGCAGTGTGGTGCCGGAGCTTTCCTCCACCGTCAGCCGCGCCATCCTCAAGCTGACGGGCAAAAAGCCCCTCTGCCTGGGCCCCGGGGTAAAAACGGGCATGAACATTCTGATTGATAACCCCGCGCAGGTGGGCGGAGATCTGGTAGCAGGGGCCGTGGGCGCGGTGGATTTGTACCCCCTGCCCTGCCTTGTGATTGATTTGGGCACCGCCACCAAAATCTGCCTGATTGATGAAAACGGCGCTTTCCGCGGCTGCACCATCGCCCCCGGTGTGCGCATTTCCTTGGAGGCACTTTCCTCCCGCACCTCTCAACTCCCCGCCATCAGCCTTTCCGAGCCCCCTCATGTGGTGGGCACCAACACCGTTGACTCCATGCAGTCCGGCATTGTGTTCGGCACCGCCGCCATGATTGACGGCATGTGCGACAAAATCGAGGAGGAATACGGCAAGCCCATGGCATCCGTTGTGGCAACGGGCGGCCTTTCCGGCGTGGTGATTGACAGCTGCCGCCGCCCCATGGTGCAAAACAGCGAGCTGATTCTGCACGGCCTGAAAGTGATTTACGAAAAGAACTGCAAATAATATTTATCCGATAATTTTGCGCTGTACCCTTTTGGCATTTTGCCGAGGGATAGCAGCAGAAAGGATATACAAATGAACCAAAACGCAAAATACGGTAAGCTTGTTTGGCTTATCCAACTCTCCGCGCTCGTGGCCCTGCTGATTCTGTTCAGCTTTACGGGTCTGGGCTACATCAAAGTGGGCGCCATCGAAATCACCCTTAATGTGATTCCCGTGGCCGTGGCAGCCATTGTGCTGGGCCCTGCCGCCGGTGCCATATGCGGCGGCGTGTTCGGCATCACCAGTTTTCTGCAATGCTTCGGCCTTTCCGCCTTCGGTGCCGCCATACTGGCCGTTAACCCGGTTTTCGCCTTTATCCTTTGCTTTGTGCCCCGCCTGCTGACGGGCTGGCTCACGGCTCTTATCTTTAAGCCGTTCAGGGAAAAGGCCTTTGGCCCTGCGGTGCCCGCCCTGTGCTGCCCGCTGATGAATACCGTGGGCTTTATCGGCTGCTTCCTGCTTCTTTTCCGCCATTCGGAATACTTTGCCACCCTGATGTCCGCCTCCGGCGCCGCAAGCCTTATCCGGTTTGTGCTGTGGTTTGTGGGCATCAACGGTGCCGTGGAAGCCGGTGTGAGTTTTGTGGTTTCCACCGCTGTCGCCAAAGCTCTGCTCAAAGCAAACAAGAGAATGCACTGATCCGGCTTTTTGTGAAAGGAGGATTTTCCCATGCCCATTAAAATTGACAACCAACTTCCCGCTCATAAAGCGCTGGAGGCAGAGAATATATTTGTTATGACGGAGGACAGAGCCATTCAGCAGGATATCCGTCCCCTGCGGATTCTGCTGCTGAACCTGATGCCCACCAAAATCGAAACCGAAACCCAGATTCTGCGCCTGCTGAGCAACACCCCCCTGCAGGTGGATGTGGATTTGCTGCAGTTAAAGAGCCATAAATCCAAAAACACGGCAGAGGAGCATATGCTCAAGTTCTACAACGTGTTTGACGATATCAAGGATAACCGCTACGACGGCATGATCGTTACCGGCGCTCCCGTTGAAAAAATGGCCTTTGAAGAGGTGGATTACTGGGATGAGCTGTGCTCCATTTTTGAGTGGAGCAAAAAGAATGTGTATTCCACCTTCCACATCTGCTGGGGCGCGCAGGCAGCTCTTTACTACCACTACGGTATTCCCAAATATCCTTTGGAGGAAAAGATGTTCGGTATTTTCCCCCACCGCTCACTGGACACCCTGCACCCCCTGATGCGCGGGCTGGATGACACCTTCTATGTGCCCCACTCCCGCCACACGGAGATTCGCCGCAGCGATATTGCCATGGTGAAGGATTTGCAGATTCTGTCCTACTCCGATTATGCCGGCGTGCACCTGATTGCCGATATGGAGTGCCGTCAGTTCTTCTCCACGGGCCACTCCGAATATGACCGTGACACCCTTGCCAAAGAATATTTCCGCGACATTTCCCGCGGGCTTCCCATCAAGGTGCCCTTCAACTATTTTCCGGGGGATGACCCCTCGCAAACGCCCGTTATGAACTGGCGCGGCACGGGCACCGCCATTTTTACCAACTGGCTCAACTATTTCGTCTACCAGAAAACGCCTTACGACCTGAGCACACTGGGCCAGTAACGGCACAAAAAGCCGCGGAAAGGATTGCCTATGAAAAAACGGTTTGCTTTGCTGCTGGGGCTTATTCTTCTGTTTCTGCCCGCCTGTCAAATCATGGGCGGCACGGGAAAGAACATTGAGTTGCCCCGCAAGGGCTACGACATGGAAACGGAGCTGCGCGCCCTTTGGGTGGCCTACTACGAATACCCCGACCCCACGGGGCTGAACCGTGCCGAATACCTTGTGAAGGCCGACAATCTGTTCAACGCGGCGGAAAAAATGGGATTCAACACCGTTTTTCTGCATGTGCGGGCCTTTGCCGATGCTTATTATAAATCCGAACTGTTCCCCTTTGCCGGATATTTCACCGACGAAGCGGGCAAGCCCGTGGATTTTGACCCGCTGGATGTAATGCTTGAGGCGGCAGGCCGCCACGGCATTCAGGTGGATGCCTGGGTAAACCCCTTCCGCATCTCCGACGGGACGGATACGGATGCTCTGCCCGAAAACAGCCCCGCCCGCCGGATGTATGAGAACGGCAATGCGGAAAATGCCGTTTTCATTGCCGAAAACGGCATATACTTTAACCCCGCCTCCCCCGCCGCCCAAAAGCTGGTGCTTGACGGCATGCGGGAGATTCTGAAAAATTACGAGGTGGGCGGCATTCACATTGACGATTATTTTTACCCCACGGAAGAAAAGGAAATTGATGCTCTGCAATACGATGCCTATGTAAAAGCGGGCGGGCAGAGCACCCTCGCAGACTGGCGGCGCAGCACCGTGAGCGCCTTTGTGGCCTCCGCTTACCAAACCGTGAAAAGCTTTGGCAAAAACAAGCAGTTCACCCTCAGCCCTTCCGCCAATATCGATAACAACTACGAATCCCTGTATGCCGATGTGGCCACATGGCTGGCAGACCCCGGCTACGCGGATACCGTGATTCCCCAAATCTATTTCGGCTTTGAACACCCCACCATGCCCTTTGACGAAGTGGCTGCCCGATGGGCCGCCCTGCCCCGGTGCGAATCCGTGATGCTGCTGGGCGGGCTTGGTGCCTACCGCTATGACGAGGCCGAAAGCGGAGAATGGAAGACCGAAAGCGATTTGCTGGCAAGGCAGATTCGCCGCCTGCGCAAGGAGGAGGGCTACACGGGCTACGCCGTGTTTTCCCTTTCATCCTTAACAAAGGATAACATTGACCTGACCCCCGCCGGCAGGGAGCTGACAGATTTGCTTGCCAACGGTTAACCGATTGAGGATAACTGCCCGTGAAGCAGCTCGCTGAGCCAATAGGCCGGCAGACTCAGGCCGAACCAGAAGGCAGAAAACTGCGGGCAGATTTGCCCCAGCACATTAAGGGGGCGGTGGGAATAATCCCACACGGCCCAGCCCAGCCAGCGGTTCACCACACACCCCACGGCAAACTCCGCGGCGGTAATCACAAAGCACCCGATTACGCACCGCAGCAGCACACTGCCGATGGGCACCCTTGTGTTGATAACATAAAGCGCCAAAAAAGCAGCGCCCCCGGTCACTGCCATTGTCCAGTGGGTGTGCCCCCGGAACAGCACCTCCGCCAAGCCGTAAATGACGGCTCCGAAGCCCGCCGCCACCGAATATTCTTTTATTGTATCCGACACATTCATCACCGTTTTTAGCATTCGATTTTTCGGGCGGAATATGCGGCTTTTCGGGAATTCTCAAATCCGTTTTTTCATCGGCTCAAGCAAAAAATAAAGCGATGTTTTTTGTTCAACGGCTGTTGACGGTAAAACATCGCTTTTTCGATTTTTGTCGCGGCAGAGAGTATTAATCCCTGCCCGGTTCAGTCATCAGTCAAGCTTTTTGGGCTCGGCAGTCCACTGGTAATAGAAGTTTTCGCCCTTTTCCAAACGCTGAATGGCACGCTTGTTGCTGATTTCGCCGTAATCGGCGTGGCTGTCATTCACACCGTACCAGGGCTCCAGGCACACATAGGGAGCGCCCGGCTTGGCCCAGATGCCCAGGAAGGGAGCATCACCGAAGGTGAACTCCAGAGCGCGGCCGAGGTTTTTGCTCTTCAGGGTCAGCTTTTTGGATTTTAAGCCGTGCAGAATCAGGGCATCGGGCTCAAAAATCTCCTTGGTTACGGTAAAGGCCTTTTCGTTATTCAGCAGGGGCCATGTGTTATCAATAATCAGGTTCTCATGGTCAATGCGCTCGGTGGCAACGGTTTCGGCCTGCTCAAACTCGATGGTATCACCCACCTCGCAGTTAAAGCCGGGGTGAGCACCCAGTGAGAAATACATTTCGCCATCCGTCAGGTTGATAACGGTATGGCCGGCCACCAGCTTATTGCCCTCCAGTGCGTAGGAAACAAGCAGTTCAAACTCAAAGGGATATTTGGCAAGGGTGTTTTCGTCACTCTTCAGGGAGAACACGATTTTGTCGGCCTGCTGCTCCTTCACGGTAAAGGGCAGCTTGCGGGCCAGACCGTGCTTGGGCATGGTGTAGGCCTTGCCCTTATAGGTGAAGGTATCGTTCTTCACCTGACCCACAACGGGGAACAGAACGGGGGCCTGACCGTACCAGATTTCGGTTTTGCCATACCATACATATTCGGTGCCGTCGGCCTTGCTCTTAAAGGAATGAAGCTCGGCGCCCATCTCGTTGATTTCCGCAGTGTAAAGGTCATTCTCTATTTTATAAAACATGATAATCCGCTCCTTTCGTTTGGTTCATTTTATCACACCGCTTTCGCAAAAGCAATTCGGTGTTGAAGAAAAATGAGGAATATGGTAGAATGAAAGAGTGAATATTACCGAGGAGAGATTTTATGGATATTAAAGCCGTGCTTTTTGATATGGACGGGGTTCTGATTGATACCGAAGCCCTGATTCTGGAGGCCGCCATCATCGGCCTGAAGGAATTCGGCGTGAACGCCGTGCCGGAGGATTTTACCCCCTTCATCGGCGGCGGAGAAACCCGCTATCTTGGCGGCCCTGCCGAAAAATACGGTGTACCCTTTGACCCGAAAATGAAAGAGGTGGTTTACGCCATCTATGCCGATTTGTTGAAGCAGCACCCCGATGCCGTATATGACGGCGTGCTGAATGTGATTGAATATGTGAAATCCAAATATAAGGCTGCCGTTTGCTCCGCCGCCGATTTGCCCAAGGTGAAGCATAACCTGAATGCCATAGGCGTTACCCCCGAATTCTTTAACGCGCTGGTAACCGGAAGCGATGTCACCCGCCAGAAGCCCTTCCCCGATATCTTCCTGAAGGGAGCCGAAAAGCTGGGTGTTCCCCCCGAAAACTGCGTTGTGATTGAGGATTCCCTCAACGGCATGCGGGCCGCCAAAGCCGCAGGCGCCGCCTGCGTGGCAGTCACCACCGCCTTTGATGCCGAAACCATCCGCAAGGAAGCGGAGCCGGACCTGATTATCCGCGACGTGCGCGATTTCCCCGCCGCGCTGGAACAGTTGGCAAAATAACAAACAGAATAAGAGAGAAAGAGGCTGCCTCCCGGATTTTTCCGGCGGGCAGCCTTTTTGAATTATTCGGCTTCAAACGCTTTTTTCGCCAATGTGCGCCAACGGGCAGCCTTTTCGCTGCTTTTCTCGGTACCTTTTCCCGTTTCATACATCCGGGCAACCTCGGGCATGGCGGGTTCAAACCCGTTTTCGGCAGCCTTCAAAAGCCATGAAAACGCCTCGTCATACTGTGCGTTGCTTTCATACAGCTTACCGAGCTCCCACATGGCGGGGATGAATCCGTCCTTCGCGGCACGCAGGAAACAGGCCAGCGCTTCCTCACCGCGGTTGAGATACCCGCAGCAAATACCGGCCTCATAATCGGCGGGGATATATCCCTGCCCGGCTGATTCCTTCAGCCGGCGGAGCGCTTCCTCATACCGGTTCTCATCCTTCAGCGCCACGCCAAGCTCGTACTGCGCAAGGGAATCACCGTTTTCGGCTTTTTCCCGTAAAAGTTCTGCTTTTGTCATGCCGGGCCTCACAGCTCCACATCCGCATACACGGCGTAGTGGTCGGAATAAAACACATCCTCAATCTTATAGTTGAGCACCTTGAAGGTGAGAGGGCGCACGGTTTCCTTATCGGCAAACACATAGTCGATTCTTTCCCGGGTGGTCTCGGGCTTGAAGGCGTGGAAGGTAAAGCTGTCGTCGGAATCGGGAGCCATGTAGCGGGTGTCGCCCATGTTGCCCTTCACCATTTCCACATAGCAATCCGTGCCCTCCGGCACATTGAAGTCGCCGGTGCACACTACGGGCACACCGCCAAAGGAAGCGGCGGTTTGTTTAATCAGCTTTA
Source organism: Acutalibacteraceae bacterium (assembly GCA_045599985.1). Lineage (GTDB taxonomy): Bacteria > Bacillota > Clostridia > Oscillospirales > Acutalibacteraceae > CAG-177. The sequence goes on from JAZRWZ010000113.1 coordinate 12,480, forward strand.
CACCCTCCACACGGGCGGTAATGCCCACATGGTCAAGGTGGGTGTTCATATGTACATATTCCTTGCCGGTTGCCTTATCCTTCAGCTTCACCCATGTGCAGACACGGGGGCAGCGGGCATCCCAGCCAAGGCCGGGCTTTTCGGGAGTTTCGGAGAGCCAGAAGGTGTTGCTCTCCTCCGCGGTGAACTTGTCCTTTCTGTAAAACACGGCGGAGTATTCGCCTTCCTCGGCACCGTCCTCACGGCCCACACCCACATAGGCATACTCCGGCAGAGCGGCGCTGATGGCATCCATCCACTGCTTGTGCGCCTCCTGCACACCGAAGGAATCGGGCAGGGAGTTGCGAAGCATTTTGGTCAGCAGAGGAATGCGGATTTCAATGTCGTGGGCCTCATCGCCCCAGCAAAGAACGTTGGTGGATAAAATTCTGTACATCATATTTTCTCCTTTCGGTTTTGCATGGTCATTTTTATCGCCACGGGGAAGTGGTCGTAGGGATACACCCCGTTCACCTGCTCCCGGATGATGCCGTCATGCTCATTCTTTCTCTTTCTGTTTTTTCACTTTCCGCTTTTCACAAACTGTTCCGCCACGGCCACGGCATCGCTTTCCCGGAGACCGGGCTTCATGCCGGGATTATACAGCATGGTCACCAGACCCCAATCCAGATTGGAGGGCCATGTTACGCTGTCGGAGGCCTGATAAAACAGACTTTCCTCGTATTCGTAGGAATCGTTGGGAAGGCCCATGGCCTGCAGAAATTCCTCACAGATGACGGAGCGACGTTTGGTCACATTCACCATGCCGGAGTTGATGCCGATTACGGCGTTTGTGATTTCGTAGGAGCCGTTCCACACAAGGCCGCAGTAACCGTCGTCAAACAGTTCAAAATTCTCTATCAGCCGTGAAAGTCTGATTGAGCCCTCAAACATCATGTAGATATCGATACCGGTAACGCTGTCCGTTACGGAAATACCGGGGAAACCGTCAATTTTGTTGAGCGTTTCGCAAAGCCCCTCCACCAGTTCTCTGTCGGTGTCGGTATAATGCCCCGCCATATAGACCTTGACGGGCTTCACCCACTTGATGACCCGATGGGGGGAAACGCCTTTTTCGCAGTTCAGCGCCGTGGTGATGAAGTAATCTATCAGCTCCTGCTTGCCGTAACCGCTGACCCGCATGGATCTGGTAACGGGCACGGTGGCGGTTTCCTGCTTTTTGGTGGAGAACACGGTGGAGAGCAGGGATTCAATCAGCCCCTCCCGGCGGGTGATGGTAAGGCTGCTTTCGGCAGGGGGGTCGGTTACCTCCTCCGGCTCCGTCTGCACCTCGGTCACCGGCTCGGAGGCACGCTCGGTCACGGGCTCCGTTGGTGCCATGACCTGTGTTGTCACCGGCAAAGAAGAAGTGGTCGGCGCGGCATCATCGCCGCTTTTCTGACGGGTGCAGGCGCAAAAAAGCACGGTCAATAAGGTAAGACCCCATGCCGCGGCTTTTCTTTTCATCGCATACCCTTCCTTGCATTTTCAAGTCCGCCCACGCTTTCCACATAAGCATCGGCAACCTGAAGCATAAATTCATACATGGGTGTAAAGCCCCTGTAGTATTTTCTCAGCTTTTTGATAATGGTTTCATCCTCCAGATCCGCAAGATTGCCGGAGGATATCATAAAGTATACGCTTTTGCAGTTATAGTATTTTTCAAGGCCCTCGGGGCAGCCGTCCTTCGGCTTTTTGTAACACTCGCCGTCAATCACGGCACCCGTTTTTTCGCAGGCCTCTGCGGCAAGGCGGAATTCCTCCGTGTTTTCCCGAATCGCCTTTCGCCAGAATTCCAATAAACCGGGGGTCTGATAAAACAGGCCTATGCCCAAAGAGTAAGCCCGGGGGGTAAATTCAAACCACATGCAGGGGTAATGGGGCCACTCGTGCTTGGGCCGCATAAACATGACCCAAAGGTTTTCACGGTACAGGTGCTTGTCCTTGGTGTAACGGGTATCCCGGCGCACACGGCTGACCATTTTGGAGGGGATGGTATTCATAAACGGGTCAATGACGGAGAGCTCATTGCCCAGAATCCCCGCCAGCTGCCGCATGGGCTCCACGGCGATTTCCTTTATCCGTTCCTTGTTCTCCTCATAAAAATCGCGGGAATCCCGAAAGCGGTTTTCCGCCAGCAGCAGCCTTGCCTCGGCAGAGATGCCGCTGAATTTTACATCATTGCTCATTATATCAAGCCCTTTTTACTCATTTTTTCCGCCGCCAGCATGATTCCCGTTTTGGCGGAGTGGTAGTTGATGCCGCCCTGCATCCACACGGCAAAGGGTTCCCGCAGGGGAGCATCCGCCGAAAGTTCAATAGAAGCGCCCATGATGAAAGCGCCTGCCGCCATAATCACCTTGCTGTCGTAGCCGGGCATATCCCACGGCTCGGGGGTCAGGAAGGAATCCACGGGCGCACCCGACTGCATGCCCTCGCAAAAGGCAATCAGCTTTTGGGGTTCTTCAAGGCAGATGGCCTGAATGATGTCGTGGCGCGTTTCGTCACTTTTTGGCGTGGTGGCAAAACCGAGCTGTTCAAACATTGAAGCGCCGAACACGGCGGTTTTCAGGGCCTCGCCCACCACATGGGGAGCATGGAAAACGCCCATGAACATGTTGCGGTTTTCGCCCAGAGTAGCGCCCACCTCACGACCGAGGCCGGGGGTGGTCATGCGGTAGGAGCAAAGCTCCACCAATTCCTTTTTACCTGCGATATAGCCGCCGGTGCGGGCAATGGAGCCGCCGGCATTTTTAATCAGAGAGCCTGCCATCAAATCGGCGCCCGCCTGCAGAGGCTCTGTTTTTTCCACAAATTCACCGTAGCAGTTATCCACCATCACAATGGGATTGCCAACGGTTTTTACTGCGGCGGCAATCTCCCCGATTTCCGCCACGGAAAGGCTGGGGCGCAGGGAATAGCCACGAGAGCGCTGAATATACACCATGCGGGGCTTGAGTTCCTTTACCGCCTCGCAGATGGCGGGCAAATCGGGGCGGCCATTTTCATCCAAATCCACCTGAGCGTAAGAAATGCCCAGATCTGCCAGCGTGCCCTGCCCTTTGCCCTTGCCGCCGATGCCGATAACACCGTGGATGGTGTCATAGGGCACGCCGGTCACGCAGAGCATGGAATCGCCGGGGCGAAGCACACCGTAGAGCGCCACCGCCAATGTGTGGGTGCCGCAGGCAAAGGAGTGGCGCACCAGCGCATCCTCGCCGCCGAACACCTCGGCATAGATGGCATCCAGCTTTTCGCGGCCCCGGTCACCGTAGGCGTAACCGGTGGAGCCAGCAAAATCCGCCTCGCACACACCGTTGCGGATGAAGGCCGCCAGCACCTTTTGCTGGTTGTATTCCGTTATCTCATCAATCCGGCGAAACGCGGCAGATGCCGCCTGCTCCGCCGTTTCGGATAAATCCAATATTCTGCTGCTGATATCAAAAAATTCGTTTGTCATAACGAAAACAGAATCCTTTCGTGGCGCTGTTCAGCCGGGCAGAGCGGTTTCGCTCCAACGGCCGACGCAGACAAAATCGCATTTTTCATAAAAAGCCGCCAAATCATCACTGCGGCAAAACAGAAACACCCGTTTACCCCGGGAGGCATACCGGGCAGCCAGTCCTTTTACAAGGCGGGAGGCAATCCCCCTGCCTCTGGCCTCCGGCTCCGTTGCCACAGCCCCCAACAGCACAGAATTCTGCCCGATAAACAGGGCAGAGGCCGTACCCAGAAGGCAGCCGTTTTCAAGGCAGACTGCCGTATCGGCAGTGCCGCGCCGCAGACGCAGACCGATATCCTCCAGAAAAGAGCGGTAATCCCCCATGGCAAAGCCGCATTCCGAAAGCAGCCGATGCACCGCTTTCAAATCAGCGGCCTCTTCACCGAAGAAGGGCGCTTCCCCGCCCCGGTACTCCACAATAAAGGAGGATTTTTCGGGGGTGTAGCCCATGCTGCGGCATATGCTTTCCTCACAGCAGAGGGCGGTGCCGCCGGCAAAATACAGAAAATGCCGCATCTCCTCGGGGTCAAAGTCCTCCCCTGCCGACAGGGTGAATACCCCGTCCACACGGCAGATGCCGCTTTGGTCACCCTGAAGCCAGAAATCCGCAAAGGGCGCCGCACCGTAGGTGGCGTATAACGCCTGCAGCCGGGCGGTATAGGGCGAGGGAGGCAGGTGATTGGGACTGCCGGTCATCCAGTTAACCATGTGCCAGTTCCTCGGCCATGGCGCGAATCACGGCGGCGCTTACCTCCACATCACTCCACTGCATCACGCAGCCGGGAGAATGGAGGTAGCGGGTGGGCACGGATACGGTCAGCACCTTTACGCCCTTGCCGCTTTTATGAATGGCACCGGCGTTGTTGCCGCCTGCCACACGGGATTTGGTTTGCACGGCAATCCCTTTTTCGGCGGCCACGGCGTTGGCTCTGTCGTAAAGCTCACGGTCATAAACGGTTGTTCTGTCCATAAAGGAAATCACGGCGCCTTTGCCCAGATGGCAAACCTCTTTTTCGCCGTCCACCCCCGCAATGTCGGAGGCGGTGGTGGTCTCGGTCACAATGGCGTAATCGGGAGCCACGGTGAAGGCGGCGGCTGCGGCGCCCCGCAGGCCTACCTCCTCCTGCACGGTAAAGGAGAACCACATATCATAGGGCAAATCGCTTAAAATCATCTCCAGCAGGATGGCGCACCCCACACGGTCATCCAGTGCGCGGCCTTTCACAAAGCCGCTGCCGAACTCTGTAAAATCGGAGTCAAAGCACACATAATCCCCGGGGGCCACCAGAGCCTCGGCCTCCGCTTTATTGGAGGCACCGATATCAATATAAAGCGTATCCTCGTCGGGGAGGTCACGCTCCTTGCCTTTTTCCGTCAGGTGAATGGGCTTGATGCCCACCACACCGGGGATATTATCCTCCCCGATTTTTACGGTTCTGCCAAGCAGAACCTTGGTATCTATGCCGCCCACCTTGGCAAAGCGGAGCATGCCGTTATCGGCAATAAAGGTGACAATCAGCCCCACCTCGTCCATATGGGCATCCAGCAGCACCTTGTTGGCTGCTCTTTCTTTGCCTTTTTTGAAAACAATCAGATTTCCCAAGGCATCCACGCCGTATTCGGCAGCGCCTTTGATGCGGGAAATAATATATTCCCTCACAGGAGCCTCACGCCCGGAGATGCCGTCCAAAGCGGCAAGGGCTTTTACGGTTTCATTCAGCACGTTTTCCGCTCCTTTCCCCGATATAGGCGGCAAGCAGGCATGCGGTTGCCTCAATATCGCCAAGGCTCACTACCTCGGCAGCCGTGTGCATGTTGCGGATGGGAATGGAGAGCAGCCCGGTGCGCACACCGCCGGCGGAAATCTGAATGTCATCCCCGTTGGTGCCCGTGCGCCCGCCCATTACATCATGCTGCCACGGAATGTTGTTTTCATCTGCCAGAGCAAGGAACAGATTGCTCATGGCGTAATCCAGCGCGGGAGCAAAACCAATCAGGGGGCCGCCGCCCAATTTGCCCGCTTTTTCGTCCTTGATGCCGGGGGCGCGGGCAAAGCCCACATCCACGGCAACGGCCTCATCGGGGTGGTTGGCAAAGCTGCCTGCTGCGGCACCGCTGCCCCCCGTTTCCTCCTGCGCGGAGAACATAACGGTCAGGTTGGGGGTAATGCCTTTTTCTTTCAGAATCTCGAGGCAGCGCAGAATCACTACCATGCCCGCCCGGTCATCCACGGCGGGGGACACCACTCTGTCACCCATCAGCTGCCTTTGAGTGCCTTCAATGGTAACACGGTCACCGGGGCGCACCAGTTCCTTTGCCTCATCGGCAGAAAGACCCACATCAATAAAAACGGAGTCCATATCGGGGGCCTTTTCGTCATCCTTCCCCGCCAGATGGGGAGGCACGCTGGCCACCACGCCAAACAGCTTTTGTTTGCCCCACACGGTAACCTCGGCGGCGGAAAGCACACGGGTATCCACGCCCCCCACCTTGGCCACGTGCAAAAAGCCCTTTTCATCCACACTTGTTACCACAAGGCCGATTCTGTCCATATGGGCATCCAGCAGAATGCGGGGGCCGCTGCCATCGGCAATGCCGATGACATTGCCCAAAGCATCCGTATGGCAGGGCATATATTGCTCCAGAAGCGCCGCACCCAAGGCGGCAATGCTCTTTTCGCTGCCGGAGGTGCCGTCGGCACGGCAAAGGGAAAAGAGCGTATCTTTCAGATTCATCTTACTCAAAACGATTCCTCTTTTTTGTTGAAAATTAAAGCACCTTTACGCCGCCCACGGGACGGATGCTCAGCACATAACAGCTTTTTTCACCGAACACGGCCTGCATCAGGGCTTTGAACTCGTCCAGCAAACCGTTGGGCACAAAGGCCTGAATGGTGCCGGCAAAGCCGCCGCCGTGCACACGCCATGCGCCCTTGCCCTGCAGCAAATCATGGCACAGAGCCAGACCCAAGGAAACGGGCTGGGAGGCGGGGTCGGCGCAGGTGTAAACATTCTGGTTATACATATAGGAAGAATAGCCGCTTTCAATCACAAGGGCCTTGAACGATTCAAAATCACCGGCACGCAGAGCGGCGGCCTCCTTGAGCACACGCTCGTTATCGGCATAAAAATGCAGGGCACGCAGCACGGCGCGGTCACCGCAGGCCTCACGGATGGCGGGAATCTGCTTTTTTATTTCGGCAGGGTCGGTTTCGCGCAGCACCCCGGCGCCCATTACGGCGGCGGCGCCCTCCATCTCCTTGCGCACGGCAGCGTATTCATCCGTTAAATCGGAGTGACTGCCGCCGGTGTTGACAATGCAGAGGCTGTGACCGCAGGCGGCGAAATCGAAAGCCACCTTCTCAATCACGGGCTTGGCGGGGTCTTTAAAATCAATTTCCACAAAGCTGCCCACGGAGCAGGCGGTCTGATCCATCAGGCCGCAGGGCTTGCCGAAAAATTCATTCTCGGCCTTCTGGGCAATCTGGGCAATCTCCACGGCATCCACTTTGCCGTCATTGAACAGATAATTGATGACCGTGCCCACCAGCACCTCGAAGGCGGCGGAGGAGGACACACCGGAGCCGGAGAGCACATCGGAGGCTGTGGCCGCGTTAAAGCCGCCCACCTTGTAGCCCCTGCGGCGGAACTCGGCGCAGACACCACGCACAAGGGAGGCGGAGCGGCCTGTTTCGGCGGCAACGGGATTCAGGTCGGAAAGCTCCACCACATCCATTCTGTAGCCCTCGGATTTTACACGAACGGTATCCTCGCCGTTTTTGGCGGCAAGAGCCACGGCATCCAGATTCACGCTGGCGGCCAGCACACGGCCCTTGTTGTGGTCGGTATGGTTGCCGCCCACTTCGGTTCTGCCGGGGGCGCTGAAAAAGCCCGCCTCGTCGGCATCACCGTACAAATCCTTAAACGCCTCTGCAATGCGCAGGTAGCGTGCCTTTTGGGCCTGAATGTTTTCGGCACCGTAAAGGGTGGTAAAAATTCCGTCATTGCCGGATTCGGATAAGGCGGCGGAAAGAGCCGCTGTGGAGTTAAGCGTTGTCATTTTGAATTTCCCCTTTTTTGTTATTTTGTGTGGCCTTTACCACTCTTTCAATCAACACGATTCCTCCGTTGACGGAGAGCATGGTGACACCCGTCAGCATGAACAGGATGGTCAGAGGAAGCAGGAAGGAAATGGAGAGCGGGTCGTATACATTGCGGCCCACAATGGTGTAGGAAACCAGTCGGGGCAAAAAGCCCGCAACGGATAATAAAACAAAGCTGCGATAGCCGAAATTCATGGAGCCGTATATGGAGGATACGGCGTTGAGGGGCGTGCCCGGCACCAATCGGAGCATCACCAGCAGCCACGGATTGCCGTTGCCGTCACGCTGAATCAGCCGCCGTAATCTGTCCACCTTGCTCACCATGCGCCACGCCATGCCGCCGCCGAAGCGGAAGCCCCAAAAATACTTGCAGGTGAACATGATGCAAAGGCCCGCAATGTTGACAGGGATGGCAAGGTACAGCGGAAGCACCACAGCCGACAAAAAGCAGACGGTGGAGGTGGGGTAAATGGGCACAATCACCTTCAGGAAAAACAGAGAAAGCACCGCCGCAATAAACAGCCCCTTTTGAGGGATTTCGGAAATGCGGGTTTCCAGATTCGCCAGCTTCACCTGCGTTATGTCGTACCATCGCCACAAATCCTCAAACTGCAGCAAAAACATCAGGATAATCAGCAGAATACCCGTAGCAAGCAGGAACAGCCCTGCCAAAGTGAGTATTCTGTTATAACTGCCTTTTTTGAACAGAGCCATCCCTCCTTTTTCACAAAATCGCCCTATTATATAATAGAGTTATTTTATAATAAAAAGCGGGATGGGTCAATACCCGTTCCCTATAATCTTGTGTTTTTCCCTGTTTATTTTTTCCGCAAACTCTGCTATAATGTAGGTATGGATTTATCCGCACAGAATAAAGAAAAGGAGCGGGCCCGAAAAGCCCTTGATTGCCTATGAAAGCCGTCATTTTAGATGCCCTTACCACCAACCCCGGGGATTTATCCTGGGACTGGCTTTATGCCCTTTGCGACTGCACCGTTTATGACCGCACGCCCCCTGCCCTGATTGCGGAGCGCTGCGCCGACTGCGACATTCTTCTGACCAACAAGGTGCCTCTGCGCCGTGAGCTGCTGGAAACCCTGCCCAAGGTGAAATACATCGGCCTGCTGAGCACGGGCTTTAATGTGGTGGATGTGGATTACTGCAAGGAGCGGGGAATTCCCGTTTGCAACATTCCCTCCTACAGCACCGAGGCCGTGGCACAGCTGACCTTCTCCTTTATTCTGGAGCACTGCAACCGGGTGGCTTTGCACAGCACTGCCGTTCACGCCGGCGAGTGGGAAACTTGCCCCGACTTCTGCTTCCGGAAATCCTCCCTCACCGAGCTCAACGGCAAAACCCTGGGCATCATCGGCTTTGGCAAAATCGGCAAAACCGTGGCGCGGATTGCCCGTGCCTTCGGCATGAAGGTGCTGGCCGCCACCAATCACCCCGGCACCGATGACGGCGTTGCTTTCGTAGATATGGACACCCTGCTGGCCCAAAGCGATTTTGTCACCGTTCACACCCCTCTGACCCCCGCCACCACGGGCATGGTCAATGCCGATTTTTTAGGCAAAATGAAGCAGACCGCCTTCCTTGTGAACACCTCCCGCGGGCCCGTTGTGGATGAGGCCGCTTTAGCACAAGCCCTCAAAAACGGCACCATTGCCGGGGCCGGGTTGGATGTGCTCTCCACCGAGCCGCCCAAGGCGGACAATCCCCTGCTCCGCTGCCCCAACTGCTTTATCACTCCTCACATTGCATGGGCGGGTTTTGAAACAAGAGAGAGGCTGATGTCCATTTTCCGTGCCAACCTTGAGGCCTTCCTGAACGGCGCCGTGCAGAATAATGTGTGGGCATAAGGGGAGGCAAACCATGACCGACGAAGAAAAGAAGAAGCTGTATGACGACCAGGTGGCTCTGCTGCGGCAGTTTTTGAAAAACGGCAACATCACCGAGGCGCAGTTTCAGAAAAGCTACACCTGCCTGACGGCCAAGATGTACCCGGGCACCGACACCTCCGATACTCCGTAATCCTGCGGCTGCTTTGCGAAAAAGCAGCCGTTTTTTGATACCAAGGGATATGCCGGGAAATACCAAGGGATATGCCGGGATATACCTCTTTACTTTTTTGCGAAAGTAAAGTAAAATGAGCAAAAGCGCAGCAATAATAACACCTGACTTCCGGGAGGTTTCCATGAAAAATACAATCCACCGTACAGCGGCATTTCTGATGTGCCTGCTGGTTCTTCTTTCCCTGACGGCGCTGACCCCTGCCGCCGCCGATAACAAAAACGGCACCTGCGGCACAAGCGCCCTCTGGGCCTTCACCGCCGACGATGCCACCCTGCGCGTAACGGGCAGCGGTGCCATGACGGACTACACCTCCTCGGCCTCCACCCCGTGGCGCGCCGACGACACGGTATGGAAAAATCTGTATACCGTGGATATCGCCAAAGGCATCACCCACCTGAGCCAATATGCCTTTGCGGGCTGCGTGTATTTCACCGGCCTTTTCATTGCCGATTCCGTTACCTCCATGGGCAGCAGCGCCTTTGCCAACTGCGCCGGGCTGACCGCCGTTACCCTGCCGAACAAGCTGGGTTCCATCCCCACCCTGTGCTTCTCGGGGTGCGTTAAGCTGAAAACAATCGTGATTCCCGCCACCGTCACCTCCATAGGGGACAGCGCCTTTGCCAACTGCACCGCATTAACCGATGTTTGTTTTTGCGGCACACAAGAGCAGTGGAATAACATCACCGTTGCCGCCAACAACACCTGCCTGACGGGGGCCGATATCACCTTCAACTATGTGCCCAAGGCCACCGCAACCTTTGAGGCCAACAACGGCGTTTTCTCCGACGGCAAGGCGGAAGCAACCGCCGATTTTGCCCTTGAGGAAGCCATCACCGCCCCCGAAACGCCCACCCGGGAGGGGTACGCCTTTATGGGCTGGTACCCCGAGCCCACGGTCATGGATGAGCTGCGCCCCCGCACCTACACCGCCACATGGGAGATGGTTGACTACTCCCTGACCTTCTTCTGTGACCTTGTGGAAAGCGGCATCTGGCAAAAAGATACCTATCATTTCGGGGACGAAATCGATATGCCCGCCGAGCCGAGCTATAACGGCTACCGCTTCACGGGCTGGACATGGAAGTGGGACAACACCGCCGTGGATGCCCCCGTTACCATGCCCTCCCATAACCTGACCGCCACGGCAAACCTTGAGCACACCACCTACACGGTAAAGCTCACCGCAGGCGACACCGTGTTCAACACCATATCCGCCGACTATTTTGATGAAATCAGCCTGACCTGCCCGGAGGGCGAGCCCACCAGGCGCGGCTATGAATTTCTGGGCTGGACGGACGGCAAAGCCGTGTATGCCTACGGCGAGACCGTGAGCGGGCTGACCCCGGAGGATTACGGCACCGTGGTTCTCACCGCCAAGTGGAATGCCCTTGCACCCGAGGCCTCCGTGGCTATCCTCAACAACCCCCGCAACAAAACCTTTGCCATTGATTACCGGCAGGGCATCACCCTCACCGCCGTAACCAAAAACATGCCCGATGGCGCTGCCGTGCATTGGTTTGTAAACGGCACGGATACGAATATGCCGGGCAACACCTTTACCAAAAAAGATTGCCGCGAGGGCTTTACCGTTACCGCCAAGCTTTATGATGCCGACGGCAAGCCCCTTACCGACTATGACAACAACGAGATTTTTGATGAAGAGACCGTTACGGTCAACGCCGGATTCTTCAAAAAGCTGATTGCCTTTTTCAAGGGCCTTTTCGGAACCCTGAAAACCGTGGTGCAATCCCTGTAAACGCAGTCAGTCCGAAATAATCCCGAAAAAAGTGAACCCGCCGAAGAGAAATTTCCTCTTCGGCGGGATTTTTTATGCCGGCTGTGATTGAGCCGCAATGTCTGTTGACTTATTTCTTATTTATTTACACGGCACACAGAATGTTTTCATTGCGCAGAACGGCATCCTCTATTCCGTCATTCACGGCATAGGCCTGCCGCTCCAAGTCGGGGCTGCTTTCGTCGGAATAGCCCTGCTTTCGCAGCTCCTCCGTCACCGCCCGGGTAATTTCCTCAATGGCTGCCTGCTTCTGAACAGCCGTTTTTTCATCGTTGCCGGTGGTCAGCAGCATTTCCAGAACCGGTGCCATCTCACTGAGCACCGGCAGGTTTCGCAGCGCCCGGAATGCCCATTTATAAAACGGCATATAGGTTTTATTCAGCAAAAACAGCACCCCCAGAGTGTGCTGCACAAATTCAAACACCGCCAACTGTGCCGCCGCCTGCTCCCCGTGGCGGATGCAGCGCATATAGTTGTACTGCCCCGATTGCGCCATCAGCAGCAGATGACCCGCCATCTTTTTGCGGCGAATATCCCGGGGCATATCCGTAAGCATCCGGCGCATACGGGTGAACTCCCCCGCATCGTCACGGAACACTGCGCCGTTGGTAGCCTCCGCCAGATAATGCTCGGGAACGGTCAGCCAGTCCCGGTTGGTCAGAAACTGCCGTTTGGTGCCGAGGCGCGCCTCATAAAAATCGGCTGTGCGAATCACCCCGTGGCGGGCACCGCCCACAGGCTGCAGCAAAAGCCGCTTCACACCGCCGTATTCCTTCGGCAATTTGGCATAGGCCCGCTCCATGCGAAACGCAAGGCGGCTGTCTATGATGCTTTCATCCGGAATAAACATGCAGAAGCCCGGCTCAAAATCGTGGTCCCGTGAGAGCGCATCGTCAAAGCCGAAGCACTCCGACCCGGCGCCCACCAGTCCCACGGCAATCACACCCTCCCATTCGGGGAATTCGCGGTGAATCATGGGTGCGCCGTATTCTTCATAAAAGCCGCGGGCAAGCTCAAGCCCTTTCATAAATCTTTCTCGCCCTTTCGCTCAGTTCTTTTTCATAACGGAAATAGCCGTAATACCCGAACACGGGTGCGCACTTTTCGCACACAAAGGCATAATAACCGTTTTGGGGTGCCCGGGATGATTCAATCAGCTCCATGGCCTTTCGGGTCAGGTCACCGATGGCATCACTCCCGGCCTCAAGGCCTTTCTCCGCCTCCACGGCGCTTGCCCAATTCAGGCAGGTGATGGCCTCCTCCAGATTCCCGTCGTTTTTGTGCATGATTTCCATGGCTTTGCGAAAGGCTTCCTCCGCCTCCCGGTATTCGCCCAAATCCGTCAGCGCAAGGCCCATGTTGTTGTAAAGCCCTGCCAGACGGTCATCCCGTGGGTCAAGGCTTTCCTCATACAAGGCCTGCGCCCTGCGGTACAGAGGCATGGCTTTTTCGGCCATGTCAAAGGCTTTGTAAACGGTGGCGGCATTCAGAAATGTGGTGCCTGCGGTCAGGGTGTTTTCCATCCCCTCCGTCTGTATCAGCGCCAACGCCGCCTGCGCCGCTTCCAGTGCCTCTGCCCGGCGGGCCGTCTTTCGGAAAAGCCCCATCAATTCATTCTGTACAGCCAGCATGCCGCGGCCGTCGCCGTAGTGCATGGCCTCCGCCAGCCAGTATTTCAGGTGGCGCTCGGCACCCGGATAATCATTGCGGCTCAGATATTCGTCTTCCTTTTCCGTCATCCGGCGGGTATCAATCCGCTTTATCTTGTTGGGGTCACAAAGAGGACACACGGCTTCCGTATAGTCCTCGGGTTTTATAAAATCGCTCATTCCGGGTTCTCCTGTTTTTTATGAATTCGGGCATCCGCCCCTTTTATTATCAGAGCCGTGCCAGCACATCGGGGTTGGCATCCAAATCAATGCGTTTGAAGTCCTGATCCTTATCGAAGAACCACACCCGGGCATCCACACGCTCGGGGGAATGCAGAATGTAGCGTTTGTCATCCACAAAGCAGATGGCGGCATCGTTTTCGCAGGCAATGGCGGAGATATTGCGGCTCTTTACCGCCTGAGTAAAGCTCTGCCAGCTCTGGCTGTCGTAGTGGGGGCAGTTGCAGTAGGGAATAAAATCCATGCAATCCACAAACATAAAGGCGTTTTCGGGGCCGCAGTCGTCATAGCCCTCCTTAAACCAGCACATGGAGCCGCTGGAGGAGCCGAACAGCACCTTGCCCGCATCAAAAGCCTCTTTCAGGTATTTGTCGGCGTGAGTTCTGCGCCATGTTTCCGCCAGAAAGCGCAGATTGCCGCCGGGCACGCAGATAACATCGGCCTTGCGAATCATTTTAGCCACCAGTTCCTCGGTGATGTAGGGGTGGCTCAGGCAAAGCACATCCACCTCACAGCCCCAGTTGAAGAAGCGGGAGGTCATGCCGCTGCCGTAGCCGTCAAAAGCCGCAGTGGGAATCAACAGAAAATTCGGTTTTTCCTTATCGCTTAATGACAGAATGTGACGCACCAGAAAATCGGCATGACTGCCGTCGAAACCGCCGCCGATTGCTACTATTTTACCCATTGTTTTTTCCTCCGTTTTTTTATTATTTATTGTGAGATTCTGTTTCTTACATGGCTTTGAGCACACCGATGAGATAATCCCATGTGCGCTTTACGGAGCCAAGCTCCAGCCGCTCCTGCGGGGTGTGAATATCCAGAATGGCAGGCCCGAACGAAACGCAGTCCAGCCCGGGGATTTTGCCGCAGAAAATGCCGCACTCCAGCCCCGCGTGAATGGCCTTGATAACGGGCTTTTGCCCGAACATCCGCTCGAAGACATCCCCCATGGTTTTCTGAAGGGGCGAATCCTTGCGGAATTCCCATGCGGGGTAAGCCCCGTGGGTATCAAAATCCGCACCGTAGGCCTTTGCCAAATCTGCCAAACGCGCGGTCAGCCGCTCCCGCTCTTTATCCACACCGCTTCGCACGGAGGCGGACATGTGCAGGGTATTGCCCCTGATGGCGGTGATGCCGGGGTTCAGCGAGGTTTCCACAAGCCCCTCAATCCGGCTGCTCATGGCCTGCACCCCAAAGGGCATATCGCAGATAAAGCCGATGACCTTTTTGGTGGATTCCCGGGTCAGGGGCTGTTCATCCGTGCTGCCCGGTGCCAAAGCAGCCTGCAAATCGGGGTCGGCAGGGCATTCCTTTTTCAGAATCGCCCCCTGCTCCCTGACGGCCTCTGCGAAATCCGCCCAATCCGAATAGAGGCAAAGGGTGCATTCGCACACTCTGGTAATGGCGTTATCCATAGTGCCGCCTGCCAAAGCAACAATACCGAAGTCGTGATGTTCAAAAAGACGGCTCAGCAGCTTGCCCGTCTCTTTAACCGCATTGGCGTAGCCCTTGTGAATCTCCGCCCCCGAATGGCCGCCGTGCAGACCGCTCACGGTCAGGGTACACACGGTGCCCGCCGCTTCGGCCCGCTGCAGGGGCAAATCCGTTTCGGTGCGCACACCGCCGGCACAGCTCACCCACAGGGTGCCCTCCTCCTCGGAGTCCAGATTCAGCATTCGTTTGCCCTGCAGAGGGGAAGTATCCAGCGCGGTGGCACCCTTCATGCCGACCTCCTCATCCACGGTAAACAGCACCTCCAGCGGGGGATGGCTGAGGGTGTCATCCTCCAGCAGTGCCAGCGCCATGGCCACGGCAATGCCGTCATCTCCGCCAAGCGTAGTGCCCCGGGCAAATACATATTTCTCATCGGCCTGCAGCTGCAAACCGCTGTGTTCAAAATCAAAATCGCTGCCCTCGGCCTTTTCCCACACCATATCCAGATGGCCCTGCAAAATAACCGCAGGCTCCTGCTCCCGCCCGGGGGAGCCGCTTTTCTTAATAATCACATTGCCTGCTTCATCGGTGAGGCAGGGCAGGCCGTTTTTTTCGGCAAACTCCTCGCAAAACCGGGTGGCCGCCCGGGTTTTGCCCGAGCCCCGGGGAATGGCGGACAGCTCCTCAAACCAATAAAACACCCGTGAGGGCTCCGTCTCCCCTAAGATGTGTTTTGTCATTCGTCACACGCTCCTTTTTCCGGGTAAAAGGTATCCGAAAATCTTTTACCCATGTATTGTATCACATTCCTTTGCCGTTTGCCACCTTACGGCGCAGAAATATCTTCTTCCGTTCCGGCGTGAATCCCCGAAACTTTTGCCCAATCTGCAAAAAGGCTCTTGTTAATACGGGCACGGAATGATAAAATCAAAGCAATCCCGCATATTACTGCTGTAACGGAGGATTTCATATGAAGGGCAACGAGATTTTCAAGGGGGCCAAATGGATAGACAGTCCCAACTGCGAGGCACCTGTTTTTCGCAAACAATTCACGGCAAAAAAGGGCGAAAAGGCCGTTATCACCATCTGCGGCCTGGGCTATTTCAAGCTTTTTATCAACGGCAAAAAGGTGAGCGATGACCTTTTGGTGCCCAACGCCACCAACTACAATTACCGCTCCCTTGCCGAATTGGGCTATCCCCTGAAGGATAAACTGAGTTTTCGCACCTACGTCATGCAATATGACATTTCCGATTACCTGCTGGAGGGCGAAAACGCCATGGGCGTGATGGTGGGCTGCGGCTATTACTGCCAGCTGCGCGGGGGCAATGAGGGCCCCGTCTCCTACGGCCTGCCCAAGCTCTGCTATGTGATAGAAAAAGACAGCGGCTGTGTGCTGTGCGACAAGACCACCTTGGTATATGACGGCTTTATTACCGAAAACAACCTTTACACGGGGGAAAAGCACGATTACACCCGCTATCCCCTGCACTTCTCCG
Source organism: Acutalibacteraceae bacterium (assembly GCA_045599985.1). Classification (GTDB taxonomy): domain Bacteria; phylum Bacillota; class Clostridia; order Oscillospirales; family Acutalibacteraceae; genus CAG-177. The sequence continues at coordinate 28,816 of JAZRWZ010000113.1, forward strand.
AAAATTGCTATGAGGGCAATGCCTTCGGAGAGAGCCGCGAAATTCCCACACCCGAATCCGATTATTACCTGCAATTCGGCCCTGCGGATAAGGTGATTGAATCCCTGCAGCCCGTTTTGCTGCGTGAAGAAAACGGCGCCCGTCTGTATGACACAGGCATCAACACCGTGGGCTATGCCGTGGTGAAATGCGCCGAAAAGGGGCAAAAAATCACCGTGAGCTACGCCGAGGAAATCTATGACGACAAAGACCACGGCGTACCCTTTGTGAGGGATTACCAGACCGAGGTATTCATTACCGACGGTGAAGACAGAGAATATATTCCCCACTTTACATGGCACGGCTTCCGCTACTTCCGCGTGGAAGGCCCCGCCGAGGTAATCCGGGTGGATGTGGTGCACTCCGATGTGCCGGTCACCTCCTCCTTTGAGAGCGACTGCGAGCAGCTGGACTGGTACTACAACACCTACATTCACACCCAGCTTTGCAACATGCACAGCGGCGTGCCCTCCGACTGCCCCCATCTGGAGCGTCTGGGCTACACGGGTGACGGTCAGCTCTGCTGTGAGGCGGGCATGATGATGCTTGATTCCAAAGAATTTTACCGCAAGTGGCTCTATGACATTGCGGATTGCCAGTGCCAAGAATCCGGCCACATTCAGCATACAGCCCCCTGCATGGGAGGCGGCGGCGGCCCCGCCGGTTGGGGCGGCGCGATTTTTGAAGTGCCCTACCGCTACTACAAGGCCTACGGCGACAAGGATTTGCTGGACGAATTCTTCCCCCGCATGCTCCGCTATCTGGATTATCTGGAAAGCCGCACCGACCTTGGCCTTATCTGGCACGAGGAGGAGGGCGGCTGGTGCCTTGGTGACTGGTGCACCCCCGGCCCCATTCAGATTTCCGAAACCTATGTGAACACCGTGCTGACCTTGTACCATATGCAGATGGTTACCGAAATCGCGGCAATTCTTAGCCGTGAGGACGAAATCGCCTTCCTGCCCGAGCGCATGGAGCGGGCGAAGAAAGCCATTGACATCGCTTATTATTCTCCCCAAAGTGCCACCTACTGCGGCGATATTCAGGGTGCCTCCGTGCTGGCTCTGCAGGCAGGCATGGGCAACAAGAGAGTGGAGGAAGCCGTGTGCCGCAAATACGCAAAATCCGGCGAGCTGGATACGGGCATCATCGCCACCCCCGCTTTAATCGGCTACCTCTTTGAGCACGGCCACGGTCAGATTGCCTTTGATTTGCTTGCAAGCAAAAAGAAGACCTCCTTCTGGAACATGGCCATGCACGACGCCACCACCCTGTGGGAGTGCTGGGACGGCACCCGCTCCAAGAACCACCCCATGTTCGGTGCCGCCAGTAAATATCTGTTCCTGTATCTGCTGGGCATTCGTCAGAATGCCGACAGCGCCGCCTACGAGAAGGTAACCGTTTCCCCCGTGTTTGTGGAGGGATTGAACCGGTGCAAGGGCCACATCACCACCGTTAAAGGTAAGATCGCCGTTTCCTATGAGAAGAACGGCACCACCGCCAAGGTGAAGGTGTTTGCCGACCCCGCCATTCAGTGTGAATTTGTTTACGGCAGCGTGAAAGCACCTGTGTGCGGCGAGGCCGAATTTACCGTAACCGTATGAAAAAAGCTGTTATCGGCATTTTAGCCCATGTGGATGCAGGCAAAACCACCCTGGCGGAGGCTCTGCTTTACGCCACGGGTGCCCTGCGCACCAAAGGCCGTGTGGACGATAAAAACACGGCTTTGGATACCCACGCTCTGGAGCGGGAAAGAGGGATTACCATCTTTTCCAGTCAGGGCGTTTTCCGCACGGGCGATTTGGAGGTCACCCTGCTGGATACCCCCGGCCATGTGGATTTCAGCTCCGAAACCGAGCGCACCCTGCAGGTGCTTGACTACGCGATTCTTGTCATCAGCGGCATAGACGGGGTGCAGGCCCACACCGCCACCCTTTGGCGGCTGTTGGAGCTTTACCGTGTGCCCGTGTTTATCTTCGTAACCAAAATGGATTACGCCCGCCGCAGCCGGGAGGAGATATTGGCCCAGCTGCAAAAGGAGCTGGGGGACGGGTGCCTGACGGTGCCCCTTGACCGCACGGATAAGGATAACGAGAGCCTTGCCATGTGCAGCGAGGCTCTGCTTGACAAATATCTGAACGGGGAGCCCATCGAAAACGCCGATATTGCCGCTTTGATTCGCGCCCGCAGGCTTTTTCCCTGCTGCTTCGGCTCCGGCCTGAGAGGCGACGGGGTGGACGAATTCCTGACCCTGCTGGAAACCTTTGTTGAGCAGCGGGAGTACCCCGCCGAATGGGGTGCCCGGGCCTTTAAAATCACCCATGATAAAGAAATGCGGCTGACCCACCTGAAGGTGACGGGAGGCACCCTGCGGGTGCGCGACACCGTCAACTATAACGGAAAATCCGAAAAGGTGAGCCAGATTCGCATTTATTCCGGTGCCAAATACGAAACGGCGGATGAGGTCACGGCGGGCACGGTATGCGCCGTGTGCGGCCTGACCCAAACGGAAAACGGCATGGGCTTCGGCTTTGAAAAGGCCTCGGCGGCCCCCGTGCTGGAGCCCGTCATGAACTACCGACTTGTGCTGCCCGAGGGCACCGATGTGCAGACCACCCTGACCCGACTGCGTAAAATGGAGGAGGAGGACCCCCTGCTTCATGTAACGTGGAACGAATTTTTGCAGGAGATTCATGTGGGCCTGATGGGCGAGGTGCAGGCCGAAATCCTGAAAAGCCTGATTGCCGAGCGGTTCGGCGTGACGGTAACCGTGGATAACGGCACCGTGCAATACAAAGAAACCATTACCGGCACCGTGGAGGGAGTGGGGCACTATGAGCCCCTGCGCCACTATGCCGAGGTTCACCTGCTGCTGGAGCCTCTGCCCCGGGGCGGCGGCCTTATTTTTGAGACCCGCTGCAGCGAGGATGCCCTTGACCGTAACTGGCAGCGGCTGATTCTGACCCATCTTAAAGAAAAAGAACACCTGGGGGTGCTCACCGGCTCCCCCATTACCGATATGCGCATCACATTGGCGGCAGGCCGCGCCCACATCAAGCACACCGAGGGCGGCGATTTTCGTCAGGCCACCTACCGCGCCGTGCGGCAAGGGCTCATGCAGGCCCAATCCCTGCTGCTGGAGCCGTGGTTCAATTTCCGGTTAGAGGTGCCCTACGAGCAAATGGGCCGTGCCATCAACGATTTGCGCCAGCGTGCCGCCACCCTTGAGCCCCCCGAGGAGCAGGGCAGCATGGCGGTGCTCAAGGGCAAATGCCCCGTTATCACCCTCAACGGCTATGCCTCCGAAATCACCGCTTATACCGGCGGCAAAGGCCGCCTTTTCTGCGAAAACGCAGGGTATTTTGAATGCCATAACCCCGACGAAGTGCGGGAAAGGCTCAACTACCGGCCGGAGGCAGATTTGGAGAACACCCCCGATTCCGTCTTTTGCGCCCACGGCGGCGGTTTTGCCGTGAAATGGGACAAGGTGCCCGAATATATGCATCTGGAAAGCTGCATAAAAAAAGACCCGCCCTATGTGCCCCGGGTGAATCACCGCAACCTGCACATTGACGAAAAAGAGCTGGAGGCCATCATGCTGCGGGAATTCGGCCCCGTCAAATATGAACTGTACCGCCCCGCTCCTAAAGAGGAGCCCCGGGAGGAGACTCCGCCCGATACCGCGCCCCGCAAAAAATGGGTGATTGTGGACGGCTACAATGTGATTTTTGCCTGGGAGGAACTGAAAAAAGCCGCCGAAACGGATTTGGCCCAGGCACGCAAGCAGTTGATGGAAATCCTTTGCAATTACAGCGCCTATACAAAAAACGAGGTGGTGCTGGTGTTTGATGCCTACAAGGTGCCCGGCAACACGGGGGAGCGCTTTGACTACCACAACATCCACGTGGTGTATACCAAAGAGCGGGAGTTGGGCGATGTCTATATTGAAAAGCTCGTGTCCGAAATCGGCAAAAACGAGCAGGTGCGGGTGGTTTCCTCCGACGGGCTGATTCAGCTTTCCGCCGTAAGGTTCGGCGTGCTGCGCCAATCCGCCGCCGAATTCCAGAAAGAAATGGATGATATCGGCGAAAGCATCACCCGTTTTCTGGAGGAGCTGCGCCGAAAAAATCCCACAGGCAAAATAGCCGATAATCTGCCGAACACATAAAAAAAATAAGCCTTTCTCTCAACGGTTTGTGCCGAAAAGAGAAAGGCTTTTTCTTTTGATGTATGGCTAAAATTACAAATCCTGCAGCGGAAGCAATCCGTTCCCCGACACGAAGCAGATGGACAGCGCAATGGAGAACTGCGCCAGATAATAGAAGATGTGGTTAAAGAAAATGTGAGCGGGGCGGTTCCTGTCGGGCTTAAAGTAGATGGCGTTGAGAATCCCGTCGGAAACCATGAACAGAACGCTTGCCGCCAACAGAATCAGGGGCGCGGTTTTGGCACCGGGATTATTCACCAGCGCTGCCGCCGCATAGGCCGTAAAGGATATCAGAATGCCGCTGTAAACCGCGATGATGGCTTTGTAACTGCCGTATTTCACCCCGAAAATCTTTTCACTCAGCAGGGCTACAGCCACCGCCGCCGCGGCGGAAACAGGCAGCGGAATCCACACCGCCACCCGGTCGGCATTGCCGAAAAAGGTGCTTGCAATGGCAAAATCGTAAAAGATGTGACCGATGGAAAACGCAATGATACCGGCATAAGTAAAGAGTTTTTCCGAGGAGGGAACCACATATCTCAAATCCAGCCAGATGTCACCGGTCAGGCCGAACATCAGGCCTACAACAATCAGCAAACCAAAGTGTTGAGGCCCGTCGGATACCGCAAAGGCCGCCATCGCCGTCATCAGGAAAAACAGGGAAACGGCAGCCTTCATCACCGTAACGGAGGGAGAAGTGCCGTGAATCCGTTCACTCAAAAAAACGCACATCAGCGCAAGACCTGCCGCCGCAATCAACATCGGGATTGCCATTCTTTTTCCCCTTTCTTTTACAGGTATTGTGAAAAGAAAAAACCTGCCGCCCGGGTAAGGCGGCAGGCAGAAATCATGCTTATTGCTTGGCTCCGTTGTCAAACATCTCAAGAGCCTTTACACTTACTGCGAAGCAGTTGCCGAGGCCTTCTTCGTTCATATTGTCATAGGAGTCACGACGGGTGTGATAATAGTTCTCCAGCTTGTGGTTCAGGCCGGTGATGCCGGTGGCGCGGAAGCCTGCCTGTGCAAAGGCTGCGGAATCGGTAGCGCCGCCAAGAGGGGGAACCCAACCCTTTTTGCAGAAGATACCGAGCTCTTTGGCGGCTTCCATGTAAAGGTCGGAAACATCTTTATCAGCCTTAACCGTGCCGTTGAGGTCGCGGTAGTTGGTCATAAGCTGTTTGGGGTCGTGAATGGTATCATAGGAGAAAATGAAGGTGGGAACATCGTCATACTCACCCTTGTGAGCCTCGCACCATGCCTTGGCACCGCGAAGGCCGGCCTCTTCGGAGCCGGTAAGCACAACGCCGATTTCGGTGTTTTCAAGCTCGATGCCCTGCTCCTTCATAGCCTTCAGGATGGCAATGCCCATGTAGCAGCCGGAGAGGTTGTCGTTGGCACCGTCAACCACTCTTCTCTTATTCCACATGAAGTAAAGGCCGAACCAGAAGGGAGCAAACACAAGACCGATGAGGCCAAGCTTGCTTGCTCTTTCGGAATCAATGCTGCCTGCCAGGAAAAGAGCGGAAATCACGATGTAATATACAGCGCCCAGTGCGCAGATGATGGCGTGGCTCTCAAAGCCTACACCGCCCAGAGCATAGTTTACGGGCCATTCCCATGCAGCGTCGGGGTGACCGTTGAATACGATGCGTCTTTTCACTTCGCCGGTGGGCTTTTTGTAAGCGGTAACATTGTGGCCGGTTTTTTCGGGGAACAGGAAGTCAACAAACTTCTTGTAGGTGCCGAACTGCATCACGGCAACAAACAGACCGAAGACGATGAGGATAATGGAAATGACAGGCAGCCAGGATACTGCCTTGAAAATGCCGATGAGGAACAGCGCCACGGCAATGAAGCAGCAGGTAATGGTGATGTAAATCCAACCGTAGAATGAACCGGGGTTCTCTTTGAAAGACTCAACCTCGGCCGTGTCGCAGCCGCAGTCGTTCTTCAGCACGCCGGCCATGTAGCGGCAGGCCTGCTCTTCGCCCTTGGAACCGGGGCCGCGCTTTTCAAAGCTCTTGCAAATCTTGGTGATTTCGCGAACTATGTACTTTGCGCTTTCATCTTTGGTTGCGATGATTTTTGATAAATCCATAAGAATCTCTCCTTCTCTTCTTTTTATGGTATTATCAATCATATTCCACAATAAGTCAAGATGATTCCCGTATTTTTTATTGATAATTTGCAGATTTCTTCCCCACGGGTTTTCTTTTTTCCGAATATTGCGGGTATCAGCAGCAGGGAATCAAATCCCCGCCCATGGCCTCGCAGCAGCAATCCGCGCACAGCAGGCCCGAGCAGATGCGGCAGGGGTGGCAGTCGCTGCCGTCGTTATCCGTATTTTTCACTTTATAGCCGCCGCTGCGGGCGGAACGGATGTTTTCACAGGCGGCGTTGTAGGTGCTGTTTTGCGGGTCCATGTTCCGTGCCGTTTCAAAGTTGCGGGCGGCCTCCTCCAGCCAGCCGCGGCGCTGCTGCACCGTGCCCTTCAGGTAGTACCACTCCGCATAACGCTGCGCCTCGGGAATGCCGTCCAGCAGCATTTGGGCATCCTCCAGCCGGCCTGCCCGGATGCAGGCATGAATATCGGAATAATCGGGGGCATAGCCGTAGCTTTTGGCGCTCTCGCCGGCATTATATTCCTGCCGCGTGTATTCGCCGGGGCGGGCGTTCATGATGATTTGGTCGTAGGCAGCATCCAGCTCCTCCATCCGCTTTTTGGCAATGTCGGCAAGAGGGCCGGTCTGATAGTTGGCATCCTGATACTGACGGATACATTCTTTATATGCCGCTTTCACCTGCTCTATGGGCGCACCGTTGGGCACACCGAGCACTTCATACGGATTTTTCATACAGCAGCCTCCCTTTCATACGGAAAATTCGCGGGGCATTTTCGGGCGCTTTCCGCCGCCGTTATACTTGGCGAGCACATCGGATGCCGAGGCATCCAGCCCGTTGATGATAATGTTGCGAATCAGATTGCCCATGCGCTTTGTCTGCAGCAGCTGAAATGCCGCTGCCGCCTCGTGCTGGGTGAGGTTTAGCATCTGCACCACCCTTTCGGCAAATTCACGGCAGGCAGCCGCGTTCTGCATATCGGGGGCGCATTTTGAAAACGGATTGAAATTGCCCTTTCGCAGGTCGTCGGGCAAATCGTCGGCGGCATCCAGAATATAGACATACCGCCCGACCATATAGCCGAGGGTTTGCAGAATCACCTTATTATCTCCTTCGGCATCGGCGGAAAAAACGGCACCCAGCGCCGCGGCGGAGGGGTCGGCCGCCTCGTCAATTGAGCAATCGGGATTCTGTTCCGCCGCTTTCTGACGCTCCATGGCCTCGGCCACAGCCCTTTCCCCCTGCGAAAACAGACGGGCGGCTTTGCGGTGCATCAGACTCACAGCGGGGTAAAGCAACAGGGCAAGCAAGCGGTTTTTTATGCCTTTATCGTGCAGGTTATCACGGATTTTATGGTAAACGGTGATGATGACCCCGTCGGCACAGCGGTCAATCACGCTTTGATTGCCGCATTTGAGGCATCGCTTTGCCGGCTGATAGGGGCAGCGGCAGGCGGTGAAGCGGCAGGGCTCATCGGGCAGGGCCAGCATGAGCAGCGCCGCCAGAGTGAAATCATAACTCAAAAAGAGCTGTGCCAAAGGGGAATAGCGGCGGCCCAGGCTGCGGCACAGGGAGCAGTAAACGCCCCGGTAAAGCTCATATTCCTTTACCTTCAGCTCCGGCTTACAGGCCTTTACATACCCAAGCAAATCCTCACCCGCCCCTTTCTTTCCTTTTTTCACATTATACTGTACCCTGCGGCAAAAACAATTAACGAAATGTAAATTTTTTGCGCAAAAGGCAGAACGCTTTTTTGTTGCATATCAAGGAAAGAATGCGAAAATCCGGATGTTTTTCCCACCCCGGAAATGCGCCGTTTTGCCCCGAAAATTTTTCTTGACAAAGGCAATGGCCTGTGCTAAAATAACCTACGCTATTGTGCGGGTGTAGTTCAATGGCTAGAATTCCAGCCTTCCAAGCTGGCTGTGTGGGTTCGATTCCCATCACCCGCTCCAAGCTGATTTTTGCGCTTGTAGCTCAGCTGGATAGAGCAACTGCCTTCTAAGCAGTGGGTCGGGGGTTCGAGTCCCTCCAAGCGCGCCAATTTCATATGGTGGATATAGCTCAGTTGGTTAGAGTGCCAGGTTGTGGCCCTGGAGGTCAAGGGTTCGAATCCCTTTATCCACCCCATTTAAAAAAACAGCGCAAGGGAAACCTGCGCTTTGTTTTTATCTTTTTTCGTTGGGGTGTCGCCAAGCGGTAAGGCAAAGGACTTTGACTCCTTCATACGTGCGTTCGAATCGCGCCACCCCAGCCAGCAAAGAACACACTTTTGATAGACAAAAGTGTGTTCTTTGCTTATCCAAGCCGCAGGCTTGGTATATCATCACGCCATAGGCGTGTATAAGAACCTTTCTGCGGCTTGATGATATACAGCCCTTGCGGGCTGATGATATGCAACACTTCGTGTTGATGAGATACAAGGCTTCGCCTTGATTGATTTGCCGAATATACCGAAAAAAGCAAATAAATTTTACTATTTTTACTGGAACTGACCATGAAAATATGCAAAAAGCCGCCGCTTCATGTTTGCGAAGCAAATGTCCCCCCCACTCAATAAATAGGTTTGATTTTTCAAAAAATTATGGTATGATACCATATATCTTTACCGCTCTGCGGTTTATGGAGGGTTTGCTATGGATAAAGCAACAAAGTTAGGCGGCAAAACCATATTCAACCTGCTGCTGTTCGGGTTGATGGGTCAGATTGCCTGGGCTGTGGAAAACCAGTTCTTCAACACGTTCCTCTACAACGATGTGGGCGGCACGCCCAAGGATATCTCCCACATGGTGGCATGGAGCGCCGTGGCCGCCGTGCTGACCACCCTGATTATGGGCACCCTTTCCGATAAAGTGAACCGCCGCAAGGCTTTCCTTTGCGGAGGCTACATCTTCTGGGGCTTTACCGTGCTGGCCTTCGCCTTCATCACCCGTGAAAATGTTGCCAACCTGCTTGGTTTGAGCGACCCCACCCGCATCCGCATTATGACAGTCAACGCCGTTATCATTATGGACTGCCTGATGACCTTTATGGGCTCCACCGGCAACGACGCCGCTTTCAACGCCTGGGTAACGGATATCACCTGCGATGAAAACCGCGCCACCACCGAAAGCATCCTTTCCATTGTGGGCGTGGCCGCCATGGTCATGGTTACCGTAGGCTTCCCCCTCTGCGCCGACAGCTTCGGCTACCCCACCTGCTTCATCGGCCTCGGTCTGCTTGTCATCGTGTGCGGTATCATCGGCCTGTTCACCGTAAAGGATTCCCGCAGCGGTGTGAAGCAGCAAAGCAACTTCTTCGGCGATCTGATTTACGGCTTCCGTCCCTCCGTGGTTAAGGAGAACAAGCCCCTCTACCTTGCCCTTGCCTCCGTAGGCTTTTACAGCATTGCCGTGCAGTGCTTCTTCCCCTACATCTTCATCTATCTGCAGCACTACCTGAAGTTTGATTTCAATACCCTGTTCGCCTCCCTCACCCCCGTTACCATCGGCATTGCCGTAGCGGTTGTGCTGGTTGTGGTGGTAGGCCTTATCTTCCTCGGCAAGCTGATTGATAAATTCGGCAAGGCCGTTTTCGTGTTCCCCACCGTTATCCTCTTTATTGTGGGTCTGGTTGCCGCTTTCTTTGCCAAAACACTGGCCGTGTTCGCCATTGCCGCCGTGCCCGTGCTGGTGGGCTACGGCCTGCTGATGATTATCCTCAACGCCGCCGTGCGCGACTTTACTCCCGAGGATAAGGTAGGCCAGTTCCAGGGCATCCGCATGATTTTCATGGTGCTGCTGCCCATGGTAATCGGCCCCGCCATAGGCAACGGCGTTACCGAGCGCTTTGCCGCCGGCACCTACATCAACGAGTATCAGGAGGCGGTCAACATTCCCGTGCCCGCCATCTTCCTTGCCAGCGCCGTTGTGGCCCTGTTCATTCTGATTCCCGTTACCGCCCTGCGCAAAACGTGGAAGGAAAGAGCCGCCAAATAAATACGGTTTTCTCCCAATAAGTCAAAACAGTAAGCAGGCAGTTATGTCACAATAACTGCCTGCTTTCGTATTTCTTATTCCGTATTTCTTATTTTGTATTTCTTATTTCATATTTCTTATTTCAGTATGTACCGTGCCGCATCCGCCACATCGCGGGCCAGCAGCGCACCGCTTTCCCGAAGCCTTGCGCCATCCTCATGGCCGCTTTGAATCAGCACGCAATCGGCGCCCACGGCCCGGGCCAGATCCTTATCGTGCACCAGATCCCCCACCGCAATCAGGCGGGGCATAGTGCCGGGATAAGTATCGGCCAGATACCTTACTGCCCGCTCCACCTTGGAATCGGCCAGAAAATTATCGGCACCCAGCACCGCATCAAAGTATTGCTCCACCCCGTAGCGCTTTACGGCAGCCTCCAGCTGATTCTTTTCGCAGGAGGAAACGATAATCTGCCGTGCTCCTGCCGCCTGAATCCGCTCCAGCAGCGCCCGGCCCCCTGCCGCGATGCCGCAATCCAGATTCACATAGTGCACATAACCCTCGTTGTATTCCTGCAGCAGGGCGGCGTAATCCTCCCGGGATAAATCAAACACCTGCTCATAAAAACGGCGGATCGGCACACCGATGCACGCCCTGTAACGGGGGTAATCAATGGGTGCCATGCCGCGGCGCTCCAGCATATCGTTCACCGAGCGCAGGGAGGCCGACACATCATCCAGCAATGTGCCGTTCCAATCCCATATCACGCAATCGTATTTCATCGGTTCATCCTTTCAAAGTAACAAAGGACGGCGTTCAGTCCTCTTTTATCAGCATCCTTTGCAGGGCTGTGATTTCCGCCAGCTCCTCGCTCATATTCTCCATATAGGCTCTGATTTCATCATCCCGTGCTAAGATTTTACCCGCACGGCGCACGGCGCGGACAAAGCGGGGCGAAAGAGCGCCTCCCTTGCCCAACGGGCACGCCCCTGCGGCACGGGGGTCACGCACCGCCGCCACCGTCGGGCTGCCGTTTTTTACCGCGATAACGGGAAACAGAGGGAAAAAGCGGCAGGCCAAAGGGCGGTAATCCCGTTTGCATGTGCCGCCGCACACCATGGCGCAGCCCTCCCCTGCTGCAGTTATTGTGTAGCCGCAGTGGGCAAGCAGCTCCTCCTCATGGGGAAACAGCAGCATGCCGTCATTCTCCGTGCCCTTACAGCAGGCGCCGCCGCACAGTCTGCCGCAATCAAAGCGCCCCAAAGGCGTTTCTTTTTTCAGCAGGGCATAGGCCCGGCGGTATAATCGGTTCTGTTCGGCGGTCATTTTTTGTTCCTCCCACGGCTTAATGGCACCATTTTATACCATTTCCCTGCCCCGTGGCAAGTTTTTTTGCGCTTTCCCCCATTATTTTTCCAAATCCTCTTTCTTTCCCTGCTGATTTCTGTATAATGGAAAAGATAAGCCGTTATATTACGGTTTTGAATTTCCGGATTGTAAAAAAGGAGAACCTATGGGACTGAGTGAAATTTTCTCTTTGGGCTTTGCCCTTTCCATGGATGCTTTTGCCGTATCCGTCTGCAAGGGGCTCGCTTCCAAAAAGCTGACTTTTAAATATGCCTTCATCATCGGCCTGTATTTCGGCGTGTTTCAGGCGGCCATGCCCCTTATCGGCTACGGCCTTGCCTCCCGCTTCCAGAGCTATATCGAGAAATTCGACCATTGGATTGCCTTCGGCCTGCTTGTGATTATCGGGGTTAACATGATTCGGGAAGCGCTGAAAAAGGACGAGGAGGAATCCGACGACTCCCTGAAGGTGGGCCCCATGCTTGTGCTTGCCGTAGCCACCAGCATAGATGCGTTGGCAGTGGGTGTTTCCATGGCCTTCACGGGCCTTAGCATCAACATCTTTGCCGCCGTGGGCATCATCGGCGTTACCACCCTGATTCTTTCCATGCTGGGCGTTAAAATCGGCAATGTATTCGGTGAAAAATACAAAGCCAAGGCCGAAATCACGGGCGGTGTGATTCTGATACTGCTCGGATTGAAAATTCTGCTGGAGGACCTGGGTGTCCTTTCGTTCTGATTAAATACCCACACATATAGGAG
>JAZRWZ010000114.1:0-2203 GCA_045599985.1 Acutalibacteraceae bacterium
ATCAAGGCCGACCTGACTGCGCATGTTTTTTGCCTCTTCCTTACACCGCAGCACAAACATGCCCTCCGTTAAATCCGAAAGCCGTTTGTTGGCGGCGGCAATCACCTGTTTGAAATAGTACTGCTGCACATAGGTTTCAAAGCTGATTTTTACGGTGTTGGTTTTTTGGCCGGATACGGTGTTGTACAGCTCCTTGTAGACTGCCCACTTTGCCGTGGCTTTTTCCTTCAGTACCTTTTGCTCGGCAAGGCTGTTCAGAACGCCGCTGTTAACGGAAACGGCGGTGCCGTATTTCTCACAGACGGCTTTGCTTTCATCCCGCTGTGCTTTGATTTGTGCAAGCTGAAGTGAAAGAGCGGTGATATCTGTTTGCTTTTTCCCTTTGGTCTGCGCCTTCAGTTCTTTTACACGGGCGTCGGCGGCAGCCTTGGCGGTGCGGTAGCTGTTCAGTTCTTTTTCGGCGGCGGCTCTGTCTTTTTCGCTCATGCCCGCTTTTTCGTAGGCATTACGGTCGGGGAATTTCTGCTTTTTCAGGGCGGCGGCAAACTGCTTTTCGGATTCCCTGATTTCAGCCTTTATGCGGGTCAGGTTTTCCATAGCGGCTTTGATTTCCGCGCTCTTACGCTCAACGGCAAGCACGATGCTGCCGCAGGCGCTGTCTTTCTCGGCGTAGTCTTTTTCAGCCTCGGTTATGGCGGTCTGCAGCTTGGCGGCCATTTCTTCGTTATCCGTCTGAGGGTCAATCTTCAATTCCTTCAGCTGCTGTTCGGCACCCGCAATCAATGCGGAAAGGGTATCCACGGCTGTCTGACATTCTTTCAACTGTGCTTCGGCCTTGTTCTTTGCTTTTTCGGCAGATTCCAAGTCCTCTTTGGTGGCGGTGAAAGCAGTGGGTGCAGCCGGTTTGGGGTGAGCGACGGAACCGCACACGGGGCAGGGTTCTCCCTCAGTGAGGCCGGCGGCAATCAGGCTGTATTGGCTCGCGTAGAAATGCTCTTTGGTTTGAGCGTATGCCAGGTCGCATTCGGCGCTTTTTTTGTAGGCGGCTGCCGCCTTACTCTGTGCCGCCGGTAATGCCTGACGGTTGGCGGTCAGGGTTTTGATAACGGGCAGGGCACTTTGAATGGCGGCAATCCGGGGCTCTGCCTTTTTGGCCTCTGCCAGCTTCTTTTCGGCATCGGCAAGGGCTGCTTTGGCAGCTTTTGCTTTTGTGTTCAGTTCCTTTAATGCGGCTTCTCCCTGCGTTACGGTCTTTTCTTCACGGGCGGCCTGAGTTTGCCGTGAAGTCAGCAGGGTATCTGCGGCAACCACGGCGGCTGCCCGGGCGGCCTCGTCCAATCGGGCGGAGAGGGCCTGCATTTCTTCCCCGCGGTCGGCGAGCTTTTTCTGCTCCTCCTCCTTTGCGGCAAGGGCGGCCAAAAGAGAATTAACACTTTGGGCAGCCGTGATTTTTGAGGAGAGGAGTTCCGCATCGGCCTGGGTTTTGGAAAGCGTTTTTTCTGCTTTCTCCAATGCCTTCTGCTGCTTTTTCGTCACTTTTGTGAGCAGGTTGGCAAAGTTATCCAGCTGTTCCGCTTTTTCTTTGTATTCGGATAATGCTTCGTTTTCGGGGAAACCCTCCGTTTTTGCGGAGCCGCACAGAACGGTGATTTTTGTGTTGACGGTGTCAACCGCATCGGCACACCTGCGCTCCGCCTCTTTTAAACGGATTTGCAGATTCTCATAGGTGCCCGTATTGAAAATTTCGCGAAACAGCTTTTTGCGTACATCGGATTTGGCGTTAAGAATCTTCAGAAAGTCGCCCTGAGCAATCATCACGGTTTGAGAGAACTGCTCACGGTCAAGGCCGATAATATCACGAATTGCGTCATCCACATTGCGTATGCCCGTCACCACGCGCCCGGTGTCCGGTTCTTCAAATTCGGCGGTGCCCGGTCGGCTTGTTCCTTTGCCGGCGGCATCTCTTTTTACGGTGTCGGGGGTGCGCTTAACGCGGTATTGCCTGCCCTTGTGTTCGAAGAAGTATTCCACAAAGGTTTTCACCCCTTCCGGGGCGTAATCGGAGCGGAAGGATTTGGTGGAACGGCGGGTGTTGCCTCCGGAGGCCTCGCCGTACAGGGCAAAGCTGATGGCATCAAAAATGGTGGTTTTGCCTGCACCGGTATCGCCCGTAATCAGAAACAGTCCCTTTTGGTGAAAGCTG
>JAZRWZ010000115.1:0-1367 GCA_045599985.1 Acutalibacteraceae bacterium
GAAGACGATTTGTTCATCATTTCCTTTTAGGGCGGGCATAATACATGATTATAATATTATGATATTTTACCAGTTTTTTGTCCCGTTTGCAAGTAAAAAAGAAGAAATGTCAACAATTCTCTAAAAATGTTGAAAAACCTATTGATTTCCTGGGGTTTTGCGCTACAATACCCTTGACAGATTTCACAGGGAGTAGGACACAGCGCGTTAAGTACCGGTCGGATAGGAGGTTGCCGCCGGGCGAAGGAGGTTTCTCCGCGGTGTTGTATCCGCCGACCGCCCTGTAACAGCAAAATCTGGCAAATAGAATCACTTCAACCTCCTCCAAATTGATTGGAGGTTTTTTTATGCGCAAAAAAGGGAATTCGTCCGATTTGCCCACACGCCGCGTGATGACCACAAGAGCGCTCGTTGCCTGCGCGCTGCTCACTGCCGTCACCGTTGTGCTGGCCCGCCTGATAATCCCCATGCCCAACGCCACCACCCGATTTTCCATTGAAGCGGTGCCGGTGTTTTTAGCAGGAATGCTGTTCGGGCCAATTCCGGGGGCGCTTGTGGGCTTTGCAGCCGACGCTGTGGGGTGCTTGTTTTCCGGCTACGGCTACAACCCCCTGTTCTGTGTGCCGCCGATCCTGTACGGCCTCTGTGCAGGCCTGTTCCAGCCGCTTTTGGTCAAAAAGACCGGTATTTGGTCGATTGCACTGGCTTTTTTTCCCGCCGTGACCGTAGGCCCCATTTTGTATCAGAGCCTGTCGCTTGCCTGGGTGTACAATTCTCAGGGCACCTTGCTTGCAAGCTTTCTTACCCTGTTGACCGCCCGGAGCATACAGTTTTCCGTGACCTTCGTACTGGATGTATGTATCGTTTGGGCGCTGTGTCGATCCGGAATGTTTGCCGCAGCAAAGCTCTGGCCACCGCAGTCTAAAAAGGAGGCCGAGCAATGAACGGATCCGAAGCCTTATCCTATATCCATGGCGTGAGCTGGAAGGGCAGCGTCCCAGGTCTTTCCCGCACCCGGGAGCTGTTGGCCCGCATGGGGGACCCGCAGAAAAAGCTTCGCTTTGTCCATGTCGCGGGCACCAACGGCAAGGGCTCCACCTGCGCGATGCTGGAGCGAATCCTTCGCCAGGCAGGCTACTGCACGGGGCTCTACACCTCCCCTTACATCAACGTCTTTCATGAGCGGATGCAGGTAAATGGCATTCCCATTTCCGATGAAGCCCTTTGTGACATCACTGCCTTTGTGCGCCCCTTTGCGGATGCCATGACCGATGCCCCGACGGAATTTGAGCTGGTCACAGCCATCGGATTTGTGTTCTTTGCCCGCAGTGGCTGCGATATTGTGGTGCTGGAGAGCGGGTTGGGTG
>JAZRWZ010000116.1:0-1073 GCA_045599985.1 Acutalibacteraceae bacterium
ATCACGCCCACGACAGTCTCGGCTGCTGCTCAGTTGATGAGGTATACGAGCAGGTTATGGCACGCTACGGCGCCTCACTTTCAATAGGCGAGCAGGTGAGCGAAAACGCACTTCGTTATATAATGAGCTGCGGAGCAAAGGAACCCTCCGTCTGGCTCTTCAACTTAAGCGATACCGATAAAAAAGGCGCCGTTTACTGCACCTTCGATGTGCCGGAGGGCTTCGGCGGCGAAAATATAACGCTTGAAACCCCGAACGGAGAAAAAGTTGGAATGAGCGTGCTGAGCGTTACCACTAACGGCGATGTGCGCTACAATCCGCGCCTCGGCCACCCCGTCTGGGGTGAAGCGGCGCATTTTGAGGCGATAATTGACGCGCCCGTGATTCCCGCCTTCGGTGCGGTGAGGCTTGCAATAAAGACCTTTGAGCCCACCGAGGTGCCGAGAAACAGGCAGAACACCTATTTCTTCACCGAGCCCGCAACCATCGGCAACGGCAATATCAGCGTTAAGGCAGCCCCCAACGGCACATTCACCCTCACCGACAAAAGGAACGGGGCCGAATACCCCTCCTGCCTTCTTTTCACCGATGACGGCGAGGCGGGCCACTGCTATATCCATGTTGAGCCGCTGAATGACGCAAGAAGATTCACCTCCCTGGGCGCAAACGCCGACATTGCCCGCCTTTATGATACCCCCCTCGGTGCGGCAATGGAGATTACCGTTAAAATGGATATTCCGCGCGGCATAACCCACGACCGCAGGGCAAGGCTTGCCGACACCGAGCAGATAAAGATAAAAACCGTTATCACCGTGTTAAAGGATTCCGCCGCGGTGGGGCTCGATATCAAAATTGACAACAAAAGCCGCAATCACCGCCTGCGTGTGCTTTTCCCCTCTTACATATCGGAGGCGGCTTTAAGCGAAAGCGGTCAGGCATTTGACGAGGTTGAAAGGCTGATTGATTTGCCGGAGCCCGATGATGTGGCCGAAATGGCATACCTCACCCACCCCATGCAGGATTACTGCGCCGTTTGCGGAAAAGGGCGCGGGCTTGCGGTTGCGGCAAGGGGA
>JAZRWZ010000117.1:0-14171 GCA_045599985.1 Acutalibacteraceae bacterium
CCTCAATATAACTCCTGGATTGAATTCACCTATTACCCCACCCAGGAGGGGATTCTGCGCTATGCCCGCGAAATCATTGACCACGGCTTCGCGCCCGGCATCTTCATTATTGATGAGGGCTGGCACTGCCACACGGGCTACGGCAAGTGGGAATTTGACCTTGCCCGGTTCCCCGACCCCAAGGCCATGGTAGCGGAGCTGCACAGCCTGGGCTTTTATGTGATGCTGTGGATTACTCCCTTTGTCACCCCCGTGGGCCCCGATTATTTCCGCTCCCTCCACGCCCTTGTGGGCACCGACCCCCTCTCCGCCAAACACCTTTACAAGCGCACCGAATCCGGCGAGGTGGCCATGATAAAATGGTGGAACGGCATCAGCGCCATTCTGGATTTTACCAATCCCTACGACTGTGATTTTATGGAAAAGCAGCTGCGCCGTTTAATGGAGGAATACGGCGTGGACGGCTTTAAATTTGACGGCGGCGCCCTGCAGCACTATACCGATGACAATGTGATAAACGGCACCTTTGCCAAGGGCCACACCCCTGCCCAATGCAATGCCGCGTGGAACGCCTTCGGCAGCCGTTTTCCTTTTCACGAGTACAAAGATACCTACATGGGCGGCGGCAAAAACACCGTTCAGCGCCTGCATGACCGTGACCATTCCTGGACGGGCAACGGCATCAATGAACTGATTCCCTGCGCCCTTACCAAAGGGCTTATCGGCCACCCCTTCACCTGCCCGGATATGGTGGGCGGCGGCGAATGGAGCAACCGCTACACCCCCGGCTTTGAGGTGGATGAGGAGTTGTTTGTGCGCATGGCGCAATGCTCCGCTCTGTTCCCCATGATTCAGTTTTCATGGGCGCCGTGGAATGCTCTTTCCCCCGAAAACACCGCCCTTTGCAAAGAGGCTGCTGACCTGCACGCCGCCATGGCTCCCAATATAGAGGCCCTGGTGAAGGAGGCATCCCTCACCGGGGAGCCCATCATCCGCGCTTTGGAATACAACGACCCGCATCAGGGCTTTGCCGGTATTGTTGACCAGTTTATGCTGGGCACCGATATTCTGGTGGCCCCCGTGGTTACCAAAGGTACCCGCCGGCGCGAGGTCGCCTTCCCCGAGGGCGTTTGGGAGGACAAGGAGGGCAATCGCTTTTCCGGCCGCTCCCGCCGCGAATTGGACGCTCCCCTCGAAAAGTTGCTTTGGTTCCGCCGTGTTCAGTAAATTGTTTGCATTTTCCGACATAATGACAGCCCCGATTTATATCAAATCGGAGCTGTTTTTTCATCCCATTTACATTTGGTTGTTCTTTTCAAAAAGGAAATCGGATTCATCCACGCTGCTGTTTTTGATTGTCAGGTTTTTCACCGGCGTGTTTACGGCAAGAAAATGCTCGGCGGGTCTTTTCAGGGTGATGTTTTCAAAGGCGATATCCGCCACCTCGGGCACCTCGCTGCCTGCGTAATAGCTGCGCAAATATTCGTCAAAGGAGGTGTAAATATACACACCCCGCCGCCTTTGAGGCTCAATGGTAATGTTGCGGCAAAGAATGTTCTTACACCCTGCGGTCAGGGGGATTTTGTCGGGCGCATAGCCCAGATGGGTTTTTACCCACATGATGCCGTCAAGCTCCCGGTATCCTTTTTCAAAATCCGGGCAGGTCACGGAAATATAGGGGGTGTTATCCGGGCGCATCACCACACGGTACATGCCGGTTTCGGTTAATATGGCATCGGAGTGGTAAACCGTCATCCCTTTTTGCCAGCGACGGGCCGTACCCACAAGAATGCGAATAAAGAATGCCTCTGTCTTGTAGCCTTCCAATTCGGTGCAGTTCTCAATGATTCCGTCGGAAATGGGGCCGAAATTGGGATTGGAAACGGAGTAGTCGGCACAGTTGAGGGCAATGGCATCGTCATAGGTGCGAAACACGCTGTCCCGCACGGCAAAGCCCCTGCCCGGGCCGAAATGCACACCATCCTTCAGCCCCTCAATATGAACCCGGCGCACCTCAGCATTTTCAAAATCAGAAATCTGAATGGCGTAATCCTTCTGCATGATATCCGTAATTTCAATATCCTCAAGCAGAAGGTTTTTGATGTAGAGAAAAGCGATATGACCCCGAAGGCCCGCAATCACGTTGGGGCTTTGAGGTGAGACACCGGCGCTCTCAACGCCGTTGACCGTGATATGGGCACCCTTGACGGAAATATTCTCATTAAAGCGGCCCTCATACGCGCCCTCGTTGATGAACAGATTCCCCTCAAGGTTCTTATCCGCAAGGGGCACACGGCGAAGGGTCACGCCCCCGGCAAATTCAAGGTGAGTATCCGAGGGCAGGGTGACGGTGCCGACAATATCATATATCCCGGCTTTATCCGCCACAACATGGGAGGCGTTTTTCACTGCCGCCGCAAGTGCTTCCCGGTTTTCATCCCCCGTCCTGCCCGGCAAAAAGCCGAAATCAGCCGCGTTCACTATTTTTGCCGCTCTGCCGTTATCCATAAGTTTTTCCTCTCCGTTTTTTCCATTCGTATTCTACCGTAATGATATAGCAAACACAGGCCGAACGCAATACGGTTTTTGCATCATACCGCCATTATTTCCCGATACCGTCACTCCGTGAGATTTGCACCGTCACTCCGTGATATTTGCGGCGGGTATTGAAAGCAGATTTTTTTTGTAGTACAATTTAACACAACAATAAAAGAATCGGAGGTTACCCATATGATTGCTGTTCTGACCCGCATAATCGTTGCCATTGTTACGCTTTCCTACATGATTTCGGGAAGCTATTACGGTGACTTCACCGCCGACTATTTTCAGCGCCTCAACAGTATTGATGTGTATGAGAATTCCACCGTTACCGCATTCGGTGCCAGAAAAGTGCACGATATTATTGAGGACCATTTCTCTGCCCCCCTCCCCGAGGGCAAAACGGTTAAAAAGGCCGTGCTCATCGGTTATGACGGTGTTCGTGCGGATACCTTCCGCGACCTTGATACCCACGAAACAAGCGCCCTCAACGCCGTGCTGGAGGACGGGGGCCACGCATATCTGAGCTATGCGGGCGGCATCAACTTCCCCTACTACAACATTCAGGCAACCGACAGCGCACCGGGCTGGACCTCCATCATCACCGGCGAGCTTTACTACAAAACGGGCGTGCTCTGGAATGACTATGAGAAGGACGACAAGTACCCCACATTGATGAAATCCCTGATTGATGACAGTCTGGCAGACAAAACCTCTTTCTATTCCGCATGGGGCTCCTACATCAGCACCACCCTCAACAGTGAGAATGAGAGCAACAAGGCTGCCGGATACAACGCGAACTATGTGGATGCCTCACAGTATGTTACCGAGAAAAAGTATGAGGAATTGGGCGCAGATACCGATGCTGCCGTTACCGACCTTACCGTTGCGGACCTGCAGAATGACGACTGCTCCGATTTTATCTTTGCCCTCTATGAGAGCACGGATGAATACGGCCACGCAGCCGGTTTTCACCCGGACAGCGAGCCCTATATGAAAGCCTTTGCCTTTGAGGACGGCCTTGCCCGTCAAATCGTGGATTCCATTAAAGCAAGGCCGACCTATGACCAAGAAGATTGGCTTATTGTTATTACCACCGACCATGGCGGCTTCAACCACGCCCACGGCTACTGCATGGCGATGGAAAGATACACCTTCATTGTGTGCAATAAGCCGATTGCAAGAGGCATTTTCAAATAATCATTGCTGAAAAAGCACGGAGGCGATTATATGATAAACAGAATTCTTGCGGCAATCACGGCATTTTTCATTTCTCTTGGGCAGATGATATTCACGCCCAATGTGATCCGGATTGATTTTGACCATGTGGTTGACGAAATCCGGCCCGTTCACAACATCGGCAGAATGCCCGAATATGAGCTGAACAGCGAAATCAATAAGGTTTTCACCGAGGCGAACATGACCGCATGCAGAACCCACGATATCAACTGCACGGATATTCACCGCATTTTTCCCGATTTTTCGGCGGATGTCGACAACGAAGAATCCTATCACTTTGAGGAAAGCGACAAGGTGCTGGCGGCAATCGTGGACACGGGCATGACCCCATTCTTCCGTCTGGGCATTTCCTACAGCAACGCTCAGAAAGACCACAAGCTGCTTCTGCCCCCGACCGACTACACCAAGTGGGCGCAGATTTGCGAGCATATCATCCGCCACTACAACGAGGGCTGGGCAGACGGCTTCAATTATAATATTGAATACTGGGAAATCTGGAATGAGCCCGACGGCGGCAAATACGAAGAAATATCCGAAACCGAGTTTGAAACGGAGAATGTTTTCTGGCACGGCACACCTGAAGAATTCTACCGCCTTTACGATGTTGCGGCAAACTACCTGAAAGAAAAATTCCCCCACCTGAAAATCGGCGGCTACGGCTCCTGCGGCTTTTACGCGCTGACCAAAACCAACAATGTTAAGTCGGGCGCTCCCGCTTACAACAAATATTTTGTCAACTTCTTTTTGGGCTTCCTTGACTACATCAAGGAACATAAACCGCCCATGGAATTCTTCACATGGCACAGCTACTCGACGACTGAGGTCAACACCCGCTGGATAAAATATGTGAATGAAAATCTTGAAGAAGCAGGCTACGGCGACGCGGAGGTCATCTGCGACGAGTGGAACTACAACCCTACCGAAAACGATAAAATCGACCGCCGCTACGGCGCAAATCAGGCATCCATGCTGTGCATGTTCCAGAATGAGGGGCTGGATTCGGCCTACTATTACTGCGGCATTGCCACGGGAGCCCTTCACGGCGGAATGTTCCTTAAGGGAGGCACGCCCTCAACGGCCTATTACGGCTTCTACGCCTTCGGTCAACTCTACAAAATGGGCCATCAGGCAGAAATAAAGAACAAGCTGCGCAAGGATATGTACGCCGTTGCCGCAAAGGGCGATGACGGCAGCGCCGCGCTTCTGATTTCAAATGTATCGGAGAAAAAGGACAGAAAAATCAAAATCGATGCAGGCGAATACACCGTTGACAAGGTGATGACCGTCAACGAAAACTGCGAATGGGTGGAAATCCCCCTTCCCGAAATAATCGAAAGCGGTTCCATGCTTTACATCACATTTAAAAAGTAAAGCAGGAAATCAAAATGAATATTTAAAAACTGCCGCAAATTGAGCAATCAATCTGCGGCAGTTTTTTCAGTAGAGCGTATATTTTTATTGTTATTCGTCGCAGCAAGGCACAGTGGCCTTGCCCTACACGGAAGGATAACAATTTCAGTGTAGGGTCAGAGCACCCGCTCTGACCGGCACGGCGGCACGCCGTGAAAAATCACATGGAAGGCGGAAGTCTTATAAATCAATTCTTTCAAACGATTTTTCCGATTTTTTCAATCCGAAAACCGTCAGCACGGCAAACAGAAGAACTCCCCCGCCCAAAACGGCAATCTGCGGGAACAGGCCATCGAACCCGAATGCGTTAACAGAGTCAAGCCCCGGCAAATGATGCAGCGTTTCGGCAGCGGCAATCACAACAAGGGCAGCGATGCAGTACTTGATAAAAGGCTTGCCGAAATAGTAGGCGGTTTTGAAAAAGCCGCCCAGAAAAACGGCGTTGAACAGGCCGAAAATCAGCAAGGCAAAGCCCAGAAAGGTGAGATTGGCACACATGAGCGCATTGCTCGTGTAAACCGCAAAATCCTTTAAAAACAGCATGCGAATCAGGGTAATCACCGTCATCAGCACAAAGCTGCAGCACTCAATCAGCACCGTGAAGGCAAACTTGCTTTTTACCGCATCGGCTTTGGCGACGGGAAGCAGCAGAGAAAACGAAATGTCGTTGTTTTCACGGGTGGTCTGGAAAGAATAGAAAATTCCCAAATTTGTAAAACACGCCCCGAGCAGAATCGGGTACCCGGGCACAAAGGTCAAAAATGCCGCCGCAATAAAAATAAAGGAAAGCGGAGAGGCGGCCAGTTTTATCTCCTTATAAAGCAGCTTCTTCATTGCGCGCCTCCTTTTCCAGCCGCAGCATCACCTGCTCCAGCGTTTCACCGTTTTTTCCGAGTTTGTCACAAAAATTCTCTCTGCTGTCGGCCAGCACAATCCGGCCGTTCCGGATATACACAATGTGGTCCGCGCATTTTTCAAGGTCGGAGGTAATGTGGGTGGAAAAGAATATGGCCACCCCCTGCTCCTTAAGCAGCCCGAACAAATCCGTAAGCTCATCCCGGGAGAACGGGTCCAGCCCGCTGGTCGGCTCATCCAGAATCAATATTTCGGCACGGTGGGAAAGGGCCAGCAGCAGGTTGCTTTTTACCTTCATTCCCTCGGATAATTCGCAAAGGGCCTTGTTTTCATCCAAACCGAATAATTTGAGATATTTTTGGTAGGCACCGTCATCCCAGTTGCTGTAGAAGGTTTTGGTCACGGCTGCAATATCGCCCAGTTTTTTCTTTTGATAGTAGTTGACCGCACCCGAGGAAAAGCCGATTCTCTGCTTGATGAGGCATTCATTCCCCGCCAGAGGCATGCCGAAATAAGAGATTTCTCCCCGGGAGGGGTGAACCATATTCAGCATGGATTTTATGGTTGTGGTTTTGCCCGCGCCGTTTCTGCCGATAAAGCCGGTTATCGTGCCCGGCTCCAGCGAAAAAGAAACATCCCGCAGGGAAAACGCAGGGTATTCCTTACAGAGATTCTTCACTTCACAAAGGCTCATTGTCTGTCACCTCCGAATATCCGATTCCCCAGAAGTTCAAATTCCGTTTTGGGGGGAATGGCAATTCCCAACTGCTCATCCCCAAGCAAAATCAGCGTGTCGCCGGGCTTGATATTGAAAATCTCCCTTGCCTGCTTGGGAATCACGATTTGTCCCTTTTCCCCCACGGTGGCAGTCCAGGCGTACTTGCCGTGAGGCATTGATTTCTGCTCCATATGTTTTCTCCTGTTTGGTATGATTTGTATAACTAATCATACCGCGTCAAGGTGTATTTTGTCAAGTGTATATTGAATACACCTCTGCAATGGGATATAATATCGGCAGCACAGAGAAGACCTGATTGTATAATAATAGTCCGAAAGAAACAGGAGAATTGCCATGTTCAACGGGAATTATATCTATAACCCCAAAATGGTGGGCGAAAACCGTCTGCCCGCAAGAACGCTTACCGTTCCGGCGGAGGAGCCGGGCATCACCCACAAAAACTGCGAAAAATCCACGCGCATGCAGTGCCTTGACGGCGAATGGAGTTTTTTATATCTTCCGGAGGATGACGGAAAAGCATATTGGAGCAATGAAATCGACGACAGCGGGTGGGATAAAATTCCCGTTCCGTCCATGTGGCAGTATCAGGGCTACGGCAATTGCCTTTATCCCAATGTGCAGTACCCGTTCCCCTACGACCCGCCCTACATCCACGCAGAAAACCCCGTGGGCATTTACCGCTGCCGGTTCAGGACGAACCGAAATGCCATGAATACCGTAATCCGTTTTCTCGGTGTGGATAACGCTTACTTCGTCTACCTGAACGGCGAATATGTTGGCTTTTCAAAGGGGAGCCGCATTGCCTCGGAGTTTGACATATCAAACTACCTTGAGGACGGTGAAAATATTCTCACCGTCAAGGTGTATACCTACTCCGACGGGTCTTATCTCGAGAATCAGGATATGCTCCTTTCCTCGGGAATTTTCCGCAGCGTGTGGCTTGTTTTTTCGGGGCCGGAATCCCTGTGGGATTACACGGTAGTTCCCGACTGTGAGGGCTTTACCGTGCACACCGAAATGCGCACATGGGGGAACAGCAGGCTTTCCGTCAATCTTTTTTCCGCCGAGGGAGAGAAGATTTTTGATATTGAAACCAAGTCAACGCCCTCCAATACATTCCGCATATATCTTGAAAATCCCATCGAGTGGAATGCGGAAAATCCTTATCTTTACACGCTTATCTTCAAGGTGATTTCGCCGGATGAAGAGCCCGAAATCCATACAAAAAAGGTCGGCATCTGCGTGCCGTCTACAAAGGGGAACAAATTTCTGATTAACGGCAAGCCCATATTTCTCAAGGGCGTGAACCGTCACGACAACAATCCCTTCACGGGCAGAGCCATTACAAACGAGCAGATTTACGAAGAGCTTTGCGATATTAAGGAATGCAATCTCAACGCCATCCGCTGCTCCCATTACCCCCGCCATCCTTATTTTTACGAGGCGGCCTCCGAGCTCGGCCTGTATGTGATGGATGAGGCGGATAATGAAACCCACGGCGCGCATGTAACGGGTGACCAGGGCGCACTCAATAAAGACCCCGCATGGTACCCGGCATTTTTTGACCGGCTTTCCGGAATGTATTATCGGGATAAAAACGAAACCTGCATCACCATATGGTCGGTGGGTAATGAATCCGGCGAAGGTGAAAACAACTATAAATGCTCCGAATGGCTCGATTATCAGGATGTGAGAAAGCCCCAGTCCGGCAATCCCCCCGGAGGCTTCACCCGGGATTTTCGCTACACGGGCTACATGGATATGGAAACCCTTGCCTCCTTTGAGGAGGACGGAGCGCCCGTGATGATGACGGAATACGGCCACGCCATGGGCAACAGCCCCGGCGGGCTTTCGGATATCTGGGAATATGTCTACACCCATCCCCACATCTGCGGCGGCTATGCGTGGGAATACAAAAGCCACGGTTTTTATGAAAAAGGCAAAGATGGCAAGGCCCGTTACCTCTACGGAGGGGATTTCGGTGATGCCTACCACTGGTCTAATTTTTCACTTGACGGATTCCATACCTCCGACGGCACACCCAAGCCCTCCTGGGACGAGCTTCGCCGGGTGTCGGCACCCATATTCGCTTACCCTTCGGAAGACGGCCTCTGCGTTATGAACACCCTCGATTTTACAACGCTCAGAAATATCAGGCTTGATTGGAAAATCTTTTACGGCGAAAAAGTCGGGTGCAGCGAAACGGCTGTGATTGATTCCATTCCCCCCCACGGCACAAAGGTTTTTCCCATGGATTTTGCCTGCGATGATACGAATGAATTCTGCTTTGCCGATTTTGTATTTACGGCTGACGGCAAAGAAATCGGCCGCAAATCTCTTATCCTTAAATCTGCCGAGCCGAAAACGGCAGCAAAGCAGGCGTTTGATTGCGGGATAACGGGCGAAAGCGACCATTCCTTCTCGGTTACCCATTCCGATATGCGTGTGGATTTTTGCGGCGGCATGATTGCGGGCATCAGCGCCAACGGAAAAAAGCTCCTCACCGCCCCCGTTCGCCCCAATCTGTTCCGCGCCCCCACGGATAATGACGGCATTGTCAACTTTATGCCCCGCAAGGCGGAAATGTGGACAAAGCGCCTTGTGCACACCGTGCGCTACGGCGAGCATGATACCGTAATCCGCAGGGAATCAACGGGTTTGACAATCGAGAGCAGCGGCAAAATACTGCCTCAGGGGGAATACTGGGGCTTTGATACAAAGATAGTGTATTCCTTGACCGCCCCCGGGGAAATCCGGGTTAACATATCCGGGAAGCCCTACGGAAAAGTCCCCTCACCCCTCCCGCGCATCGGCCTTGTTTTGCCCATTGCGAAGGAGTATGATACGGCAAACTGGTTTGGCAGAGGCCCGGCTGACAGCTACCCGGACAGAAAGGAAAGCACCCTGTTCGGTGAGTTTTCGGGCAATGTCGAAAGCATGAATTTCATTTATGACGTGCCTCAGGAAACGGGAAGCCATGAGGACACCTGCCGGGTAACGCTTACCTCTCCCGACTGTGAAAAATCGTTTACCGTCACCCTCGATGAGGAAAACCCCGGGCTGTTTGCCTTTTCATACCACCCGTTCACCCTCGAAAACCTGACCGCCGCCCGTCACCGCGACGAGCTTGAAAGAAGCGATGAAAACTACCTCTATATCGACAAAAGAATGCGCGGCCTCGGCAGTAACTCCTGCGGCCCCGAGCCGGAGGAGGAATACGAACTCAACCCCGGGCCTTTCGAGTTTTCATTTGTGATAAAGGTTAAATAACCGCACAATGAATGATGAAGAAATTGAGAGCACAACACCGTGGAATATTTTGCGGATGGTAGGGGCGAACTGTGTTTTTTCGCCGTGCAAATCGTTTTGATATAATTTTCGTTTTTCATAATAGGTTTGGCAAGACTCAAGCCCACCCGTTCAGCGGGTGGGCTTGATTGCTTATACGAATGAATGTATATGAGTGCTCCTTTTCGACATTTCAAAATAAAAAAGATTGCAATCTTTGTCAGTATTGCAATCTTCCCATAACCAATGCGCCGGTTACGCTCATTTTATTGTCCTTTTCTCCTTGATAATACCGAGAAAATAATCAGGGTCAATGTTATAAAAAACGCAAAGCTTTGTAAAGTCCTCTATGGTCAATTTGGCTCGCCGTTTTTCAATGTGGTCATATCCCTGCTGAGATTTGTTTATCACCGAGCCAATTTCCTTTTGAGTCAGGTCTCTGTCCTCTCTTTCGGAAATCAGCTTATCAATGTAGTCCATATAATCACCGATAATATTATATGCACACTCAGCACCTGAGTATTGACAATTACTCAATCTTTGAGTATATTTATCTATGAATATCGCTTTCAACAGTTTAGCGAATATCCAAAGCAAGGAGGACTGTAAATGAAAATCTCAAAGAAACTCTTATCCCTTCTGCTCTGTGCCATTTTGGTACTGGGCTCGGTCGGCATCGGCGGCGAAGGATTTGCCGAGGTGCTGGATGCATTCAGCGTTAAGGCAAGTGCGGGAACAAACGGTCATTCGGCAAACGATGCTATAAACTGGGTTGTTTCTTACTTAGGCGTTGGACTTGATTATGATGGGCAATATGGATGTCAATGTGTTGATTTAATTGCTTATTATTATTCTTATCTTGGTCAACCTGTTGGTGGGGGTAATGGTATTGATTACGCTTCCAATTCGCTTCCTTACGGATGGGCAAGAGTTCAAGGCGGTCAGCCTCAAAAAGGGGATATATTGATCTATTCTGGGTGTTCAGGAAATCCCTATGGTCATGTCGGAATATATGAGTCAGATTATGTGACTTATCATCAAAATATCAACAACTGTTCTTACGTTGTTAAATCAACAAGTTATTATAAGGGCTTTTCAACTCCATATTGGGGATATATCAGACCTGATTTCAGTTCTTCTTCTGATCCGATTCCTTCCTCATCAGCGCCGACAAATGTATCTGTTTCAACAAATAAACAATTTTATGCTGTTGGTGAAGCCGTTACTTTTTATGCTTCTTCAAGCAATGCAGAGGCTTACTATTTAGGCGTTGACAAAAGGAGCGATGCAGCGGATTCTTTTTCAAGAGTTTTCACTTCAGCTTCAGGTTTTAATCCATCAATGAGCAAATCTTTTTCAGAACCTGGATATTATTCAGCTTATGTAACTGCAGTGAACAATGCGGGTGGAACCGATTCAAGTACGATATACTTTACTGTTTATCCTGACAAATATGAAAACTTAGGCGACGACTTTTACGCTTATATAAAAAGCACAAAATCTGCAAATCTCAATCTTTCCGTATCAAATACAAATGTTCAGCTATGCGAAAAATCCGATGCAAACGATCCTGCTCAAATCTGGCACTTTGTAAAAACATCAGCAGACAATCAATACAAAATCATAAATGGAAGCAACAAATATTTGCTTGAGGTCAAAGACGGAAAATACGAGAATCAAAGCAATGCTCAGGTAGGATATAACTCTGCTCAAAGATTCTATATCAGAAAAGACGGAAATTATTACAATATCGTTCCCGCTTTCAATAAAACAATGAATCTTGACATTGAGAACGGTCAAGATACTGCCGGAAATAACATTCAGCTTTATCAGTACAATAACACTCAAGCCCAAAAATTCAGAATTATTAACAGAGAAGATGTTGATAAGCCTCAAAAGCCAATAGTAACCATGGAAAAAATGAATTATTGTATTAATTCCGATATTACAATAAAATTCAATTCATATGGTGCAGCTTCATACTGGGTAGGAATTTACAGCAAAGACGGAACTCTGTTTTCTTCCTTCAATACATCCGAAGATTCTATTTCCGTTAATTATCCTTGGGTCGGAGAATATTACGCAGCCATTGTCGGAATCAATCCGTTTGGAGACAGCGAAACGACATATGTAGGTTTTCGCACAATAAATGCGGTGAATCTCGGAGATGATTTTTACGCATATCTCGGTAATACCGACACTTACAAATGGGTCACCAATACGGACGGTAATGTTTATGGAGCAAAAGCAACGGCTTCGCTCAACCAAACATGGCATTTTATCAGACATTCAGACGGAACTTACAGCATAAAAACGCCATATTCTGATTTGGCGATGGATGTTGCAGACTTTTCTTCTTCTTCAGGAGCAAATGTTCAATCAATAAAATATGTAGACAATAATGCGCAGCGCTTTTTTATTGAATCAACAAACGGTGCATATGCTTTCAGAAGTACTTATACAAATTTGTTTATCAGCGTTGATTTAAAATCCAATAACTGTGAAATGAAAGGGGCATATGATGCCTCGGGATCACGGACATTCAACATTCAAAAATGCAGTTACAATGGTCTCTTACCGTCAGAGGTGGGAACGGATATATATGTATATTTGCAGAACCCCAGCACAAATTCATTCGTTACCAATGACAACAAAAATGTAATTGCAGCAGCGGGAACAAAAGCGTCAAACCAAATATGGAAATTGAAGCGTTGGCAAAACGGACTGTACAGCGTTTCAACATATGACTCAAATATAGCATGGGATGCCGCCAATAACAATGGAGCCAATTTACACCTTGAGCCGTTTACCGAGAAGAACGAACAATGGTTCTATGTTTATGCTGTTGATGGAGGATATTGCTTCAAATCAAGTTCTTCTGATTTCTTTGTAAGTATAAACCAATCATCAAATAATATTGAAATGGCTCCGGCAAAAGAAAATTGGGCTACCAATAAATTCAATATTATTCCATTAGACGACAATGAGATTAAAGCGTTAGTGGAAGCGGAAAACGGCCACAGCTATACAAAATATGTATATAATAATGATGCAACCTGCGAAAAAGATGGCACCGAAACCGCAAAATGCGATTACTGTGATAATACAGATACCAGAACAGCAATAGGAACTGCCCTCGGCCACAATTATATTGACGGTATATGTTCAAGGTGTAAAAGCAGAGCCGAAGAATATTTTCTGGATAAGGCAATTGAATCAGCAATAGCAGAACTTATGGAAGTAAAGCAAAGCACAAAATCCGATGAGGCGAAAGCTGCCATTGATGCTGCTGTTGCAAGTATTAACAAGGCGACAAATCTTGACAGCGTTGCAAGCACAAAAACCGCAGGACTAACAAACGCCGCAAATGCCGACAAAGCACTTGATGATGCGAAGATTCAGGCAATTGCAGAGCTTGAATCGGCAAAAGCAAATGCAAAAACAGAAGAAGAAAAGAATGCAATAAATGAATCAATCAACAAGGTAAAAGAGGCAACAAACCTCAATGCTGTTAAGGCTGCAAGCATTATTAATTATGATAAGATTGTTATTTTAACGGCCGGAGGAAAAGCCTTTGATTACCGTAGTATTGTTACAATAACAGCAACAGCAACGAATATCCCAGAAGGATACAAACTTGCAATATATCTCGGCAATCAGAAGGTAGCCGAGGGAGACAACAAGTCTGTTTCATACGGATACGGTGAACTCAAATCCGATGTGAATTACACCGTAAAAGTACTTGACAAGAACGGCAAAGTTGCGAAAGACAGCAGCGGTAATGAAGTATCAAAGGACGGCGGTAAAATTACTGTTAAAAGCGGCTTCTTCCAGAAACTTATCGCATTCTTCAAAGGCTTATTTAAGTCATTACCTAAAGTTGAAGTTAAACCGTAATCGCATAAACATATTCAGCACCTGCTCAAATTGGGCAGGTGCTTTGCTATAATATCGCCTCTTTACGAAAAGTTGGGGCTAAAGAAAAATAAATATTGAAAAAGAGCATTACTTGCTCCAAAATTGAAGTTACCACACCAGCAATTAAGGAGAACAAAGTA
Source organism: Acutalibacteraceae bacterium (assembly GCA_045599985.1). Taxonomy (GTDB): domain Bacteria; phylum Bacillota; class Clostridia; order Oscillospirales; family Acutalibacteraceae; genus CAG-177. The sequence continues at coordinate 14,128 of JAZRWZ010000117.1, forward strand.
ATGCTCTTATCTAATGATATAAAGATTGACCTCAACTGTCAAGG
>JAZRWZ010000118.1:0-8040 GCA_045599985.1 Acutalibacteraceae bacterium
TCTGTTTTGAATTTTTCCACCTCACAAGTGGAAAGGCCTTCACCTTTACGCGCCTTTTGGAAGATGGCTTCAAGCTCGTCTGCGGAGGCTCTGCAATAGGGGAATCTGCCAAAGGCGTGGTCGCTGGCGCGGCAGCCCAAAGAATCAAAGAAATTGATGCGTTCTTTAAGTATATCAAGGAGTTCCGCATAGGAGGAGATGGCTTTGCCTGCGGTCTTTTCCATGGCGGCAAGCCATGCTTTCCAACCGGGCAGCTCTATGCCCAGCACCTTGTCGGGACGGAAGGCGGGAAGCACCTTTACTGTAAAGCTATCATCCTTTACAAGCAGCTGATGGTATTCCAAAGAATCGGCGGGGTCATCGGTGGTGCACAGGCAGGCCACATTGGATTTCTGAATCAATTCACGGGGGGTAAACCCGCCCTCGGCAATGATTTTGTTGGCTTTTTCCCAAATGGCATCGCAGGTGGCGGCACTGAGAGGCTCGGTAATGCCGAAATAACGCTGCAGCTCCAGATGGGTCCAGTGGTAAAGAGGATTCCCCACAAGGTAGGGCATGATGGAGGCCCAGGCACGGAATTTTTCATAGCCGGAGGCATTGCCCGTAATATAGGTTTCCTCCACACCGCAGGAGCGCATGGCGCGCCACTTGTAGTGGTCGGCAGCCAGCCACAGCTCCGCAAGGTCGGCAGGCTGTTTGTTTTCGTAAATCTCTTTGGGAGAAAGGTGACAGTGCCAGTCAAAAATCGGCATGTCTTTTGCGGCGGCAAAAAGTGTTTTGGCGGGCTCGTTATTCAGCAGAAAATCCTCGCCCATAAACGGTTTGCTCATGGCAGTTCCCTCGATTCTTATTTAATCAGTCAAGGCAAAAAGCGCAGACTGTTTGAATATATAGAGTATAACATGAATGTTTGCCTATTTCAATCATCAGGCACCCGGGAAAATAAAAAAGAATCCTCATCGGAGGATTCTCAAAGTCCTATTTGTTTATCATTTCAATAACGGCGCGGCTGAAGGGGGCATCACTTGTTTTGGGCACGCAGAAGCGGGAACCCTCGGCATCATGAATGCCGTAAACGGCCACCACAAGGGAGCCGCTGTTGAAAAGGGTGTTGAAATACCGAACGGTTTTGTTCTTATCTTCATTCAGCCCTTCCGCATAGCCCTCTACAATGCCGTAGTGGGTTTCCGTCGGGTCGGCAAGGGCGATGCGTGTTTTGAGCAGACCGAGCCGGTCAAAGGATACATTGCTGTTGTTGGTAAAGCCGGGGGTGGAATACGGATTGACTGCGGCCCACACATAGGGGGCGTTGTAGTTGAGCTTATTATCCGTAATAATCCAGTCCGTGTTGATGACATAATGGGTGAATATTTTGGTTTTGGGAACACCCTCGTCAAAAACAGCTTTGCAAATCATTTCGGAATAATCGTGGCAGACCTGCGTGAGCAGGTTAAAACGCAGCCGCTCGGCAGAGATGTGCTGCTTTTTGGCCTCTGCCTGCAGTTTTTCCTCCGTATAGCCCAGATTTTCCAGTGCGCGGTAGCCGGTTTGGTGCAGCTCCGCCTCGGTAATGTGAACCCCGTTCTGGTCCGTAATATCCGTTTCCATGTGGCTGTAATCGGGCATTCTGGTTTCCCAACCCACACTCACACCGGCAAAAAGATATTCCTTGCCCGCCTCTTTCAGGATGGGCAGCCATTTGCGCAAAACGGGCAGAAAGCCCTCATTCAGTTGATTTTGAATAAATGCAATAAAGCCCGGTGAATTGAAGCAGGGCATGGCGGGAGTCCTCATCCAGCTGCCCCAGTTGAACCAATAGGGCGCGGAGGGGGCGTTTTCTCCAAAGCCCAGCTTCTCCGTATTTTCGGGGTTGTCGTACCATTTTTCGCAGGTGACAATGTTTTCCCCCACATAGCCGTAGTACTGGTTGTTGATATCGTCCATCTGGAACCAGACGGGAATGTCATATTTCATCGCCAGAGAAAAGGCGTTTTCGGCTTTGGCGGCGGTAACGGCAGGGGAATCCGTCAACAGCAGGGGGCCGCACACGCCCATGGCATACATAACCTTATTTTCGGGATTGTTTTTGCCGTATATTTCCTGAAGCATCCGGCAGAAAACATCCTGATCCGTATCCTGAATAATGATGTACCGGTGGGTAACGGAATCGTCTTTTTCCTTGACGGCAAAGGGCGTGTTGGCAAGCAGAACACTTGCCATGGCGGTAAGAACGGCAATCAGTTTTGTCAGCATGGGAAATGCTCCTTTTGATAGTCGGGTAAATGTGAAGGCAGGAAAAACCGTATCGTCACAAAAGCGGAAAAGGGGAGTGCTTCGTGAATCGGTTTATGCTTTCTTTTCCATGGATTCGGGCACCATTTTCATTTTGCTGAACCGCTGACCGAAGCTGTTGGCCCATGCCTCGCAGTATAGGGCATAGTAGGAAATGTTGTGCTTTTTGCGGAATTTGTCAAAAAAGGTGCACCAGATCAGGCTGGGCAGCGCAATGATGGGGTAGTAGAGGGGGCCCAGCAAAAGGCATTGCCAGGTGTGACCGTATTCGTGAATGCGGGTGTTGTAGGTCCAGCATTTTTTGGGGTGATTCTCCTTGGCAAAAATGAACAGGCCAAGGGAAAGACCGCCCGCGTTCCAGGGAAGAAATACGATGAAGGCGTAGCCGAAGCGTTGATAGCGCCTTTTTCTGATTTTGGTGCAAATCAAAAAAGCAATGCCGCCCGCAATGTTCACGGGCAGGCCCCATGTGAACTGCACAAGGTAAAAAAGAAATGCTTTGAGGGAGGCGGCAAAGCCGGGTGCCGGGGCGTCGGGCCGGGTTTTGGTAATGTCGATGCTGCCGATATCCGTGTTATTCATTTATTTCACCGCCTGTTTTCAGTAATGCTTCCGCTTCAAGCAGAATGTCGTATTCGCCGTTTTCGTTTGCCTCAACCGGGTGGGGCTCGCCGGCTTCGTTCTCAAGGCCGAGCCACATATGCTCCATGGTCTGCCCTGCAATCAGCTCGCAGCGTGCCTTCTGCTCCGCCGTCAGGGTGACGGAGCCGTATTTCTTCTTGGTGGCCACGGCGGCGCGAATCAGAGCGTGGTCGTCCTTTGTCATTTGGAATTTTTTCAGCGCGAAAAGAGAAATCAGGGAGGCAATGATGGGAATCACCGCCACGCACACCCGCACGCCCCAGATGGCCTGATTGCTTTGGGTGAACACCTTGCCTGCGGCCTCATACTGCGAAACCGTGTCGCCGGTGACAAGGCCGAAATATTTGAGGGTGAAGCCCACCAGTGCGGCCATAACGCCGCTGATGCTCTTTTTGATGAGGGTGCTGAAGGTGGAGATAACGCCCTCACGCCTGCGGCCGGTAATCATTTCATCCACATCGGTCAGGTCGGGGAATATGTTGTTGGTAACAAAGCCCAGGCCGGACATGCCGAAGGGGTAAAGAATCATGCTGAGCATCATCAGCAAAAACCAAAGCACGGATAAGCCGTTGTGGCGGTCCGGCTGCATGAATAAGCCGATGGCAAGGCCGGCAACCATCAGGGGGGTCACAATGGCGCCGCATCTCTTCTTGCCGAATTTCATGGTCAGCGCATAGTTGAGGGGGAAGGCAGAGGCCTCCGCCGCGCCTGCCACCGCATTGAACAGGGCGTATTTGCTGTATTGGTTGGCAAGGTATTTGATGAAATATACCTTGGTGTTGGCGTAAAAGCCCGTGGAAACCTGATAGGCAAGGCTCATGAAGAAATACTGGCGGAAGGAGCGGTTTTTGAACACCAGCACATATTCGTTGATGATGTATTTGATATCGAGCGGTTCCACCTTCATGCCGCGGGAGTCGGGTTCCCGGGTGGTCTTGAAGGTGGCAAAGGTTGCCACAGAGTATACCGCCGCCAGCGCAATGCCGATAATCAGAAACGGCATTTTGGATTCGGAGGTCAGGTTGTCGTTGCTGCCGAACAGGGAGAGGATGATGACAACAACGATGAAGGAGGGCACCATGCCTGCCGAATTAAAGATGTAACCCACGGAGTTATACTGGGTTCTCAGGTCGTAATCGGGAGCCAACTCCGGCAGCATGGCGGTGTGGGGCACGGAGATGATGGTGTAGGCTGTTTTATAGAGCATATAAATCAGCACAAAATAAGTCATGGCACCGGCGGGGCTGCTTTTGGCATTTATGCCAAAGGAATTCCACAGCAGGGCATAGGATGCAAACAGCACGGGAATACCGATGAGCAGATGAATGCGGTGCTTGCCGAAGCGGGAACGGGTGCGGTCGGTGATAATGCCCATGACCGGGTCGGTCACCGCATCCCACAGGGTGGCGATCATAACCACCACACCGGCTTTGTCCAGTTCCAGATTCACAACATCGGTCAGGAACACCATGAAGTACATGCTGATGATGTACCCGGCGCCTCCCATGAAGATGTTGGCATAGGAGTAGTTGATCATCGGCAGTATGGCGGATTTGAAATCACCCTTCACGCCGATGGCTTTTTTGATTCGTTCTCCCATAAGTTCACACTCCGTCTTTTACAGATATTTTTATCATACCGTAGAATAATGTGGAAAGTCAATACGAAAAGCGCCGTGCCGGGCCGAAAAAGCGCCGTGCCGGGCCGAAAAATCGGTGAAAATCCCGTGAAAAACGCCGCCTCGGAGCCTTCGCCCCAAAGGGATTTCCGATTGGTGTTGACGGTGGTTTTTTTGTGTGCTATCCTTACGGTAAGAGGCAGATGCTTCCACTTTTCAATGATGAACGGAGGGTTCCTATCATGAGTAAAAAAGCATTGATTTTTCAAGGCGGATGGGACGGTCATGAGCCTGTTCTCGTATCCCGCAGATTCGGCAAAATGCTGGAGAAAAACGGGTATGAGGTAACCATTACCGATTCACAGGATATTCTTGCCGACCTTGATTACCTCAAAACGCTGGATTTGATTATTCCCTGCTGGACAATGGGCGAAATCAAAGGGGAATACCGCAAAAATATTCAGACCGCCGTTGCCGCGGGCACGGGCCTTGCGGGCTGCCACGGCGGCATGTGCGATGCCTTCCGCAACGATACGGAGTGGCAGTTTATGACCGGCGGCCAGTGGGTCAGCCATCCGGGCGGCGACGGCACGGATTACACCGTGAATATCTGCAAGGGTGCCAACCCCATCACCGCGGGCCTTGAGGATTTCCCCGTGTGCAGCGAGCAGTATTACCTGCACATCGACCCCGCCGTTGAGGTTCTGGCCACCACCCGTTTCCCCGTGGTGAACGGCATGCACTGCACCAACAAGCCCGTGGATATGCCCGTGGTGTGGACCAAATTCTGGGGCCTTGGCCGTGTGTTCTACAACTCCCTGGGCCATCATGACGATGTGTTTGAGAAATCCCCCACCGCAGCCGTGATTATGGAAAGAGGCATGCTGTGGGCAGGCGAGGGCAAAGCATATGCCGAGGAAAACGGCTTGACCGAGAAAATTTACGAATAAAACACGAAAGAAGGAGAACGAGCCATGATTAATATCGGTATGGTCGGCGTTGGCGACATCAGCGGGATTTACCTGAAAAACATTGCGGAAACCTTCAAAGAACTCAATCTGGTTGCGGTGTGCGACCTGATTAAAGAAAGAGCGCTGAATGCGCAGCAAAAATACGGCATTCCCAAGGTGTATGACACCATGTATGAGCTTTTTGCGGATGACTCCATCGACATGGTGCTAAACCTTACCAGACCTGCGGAGCATTACGAAGTCAGCAAACAGGCGCTTTTGGCAGGCAAGCATGTTTACAGCGAAAAGCCCCTTGGCGCTTCCCTTGAGCAGGGCCTTGAACTGGTGGCGATTGCCAGGGAAAAGGGCCTGATGCTGGGCGGCGCACCGGATACCTTTTTGGGTGCCGGGATTCAGACCTGCCGCCGTTTGATTGACAGCGGCGTTGTGGGCGATATTGTGGGTGCTTCCGCAGCCATGATTTGCCACGGCCACGAAACATGGCACCACGACCCCGAGTTTTATTACAAATTCGGCGGCGGCCCCATGTTTGATATGGGCCCCTACTACATTACTGCCCTCATCAACCTCATCGGCAGGGTAAAGAGCGTTACCGGCGTTACCAAAATCTCCTTCCCTCAAAGAACCATTACCTCACAGCCTTTGGCGGGCACGGTGATTGATGTGGAGGCGCCCACCTACATCACCGGCGTTATGACATTTGAAAACGGCGCGGTGGCAAGCATCACAACCACCTTTGACGTGTTTAAATCCAACAGCAAAAACATTGAGATTTACGGCAGCAAGGGCACGCTTTATGTGCCGGACCCCAACTGCTTTGACGGCGACATCACCTTCTACAACGGTGAAACGGGCGAAACGGAGCATTTCCCCCTGACCTTTGACTACGGCGAAAACAGCCGCGCACTGGGCCTTGCCGATATGGCAAAGGCGCTTGAAACGGGCCGGATTCCCAGAGCCTCTTACCGCCAGACTCTCCACGTGCTGGAGGTTATGGAGGCCTTCACCAAGAGCAGCAACGAGGGCAAAGCGGTGGAGATTCAGTCCGATTTTACACGGCAGATTCCCATGAATCCCGCCTGCAAGCACGGTATTCTGGATTGACGGCATTTAAGCAAAGCGTATTGCATATACTGCTCTTAAAAAGCCCGATAAGGATGTTTTCGGGATGTGGATTTTATGCGACAAAATCCGATGCTCGTTATGGGAGTAGATAAATCAGAATTTGGCGCTTTTCGTGTAGGGCAAGACCACTGTGTCTTGCCGGCTTTGCCGAAGGCAAATTTATAGTTATTGAATACGGCGGGTTTTCCCACGGCGTACCGCCGTGCCGGTAAGAGCGGGTGCTCTTACCCTACACCTCATCCGCCTCGCAAGTTCGGCACCTTTTTTCTCCGAAAACGGGCACCCCTCTGTCAGCTCCGCTGACATCTCCCCTAACAGGGGAGTCACCTCAAGGGGAAGCTAAATCCGGTTTTGTCAAGCCGAAGGAAAAAACCGCCGAAGAGGATAAACTCCTTTTCGGCGGGTTTCTTTGTTAAATTACTTTTTCATGGGGCTGTACCGTTTCGACAGCCCCTTTTTTGCGTCTTCTTAATAAACGGCAATATCTCTGATTTCAAATGCACCGTCGGCGGCGGTGATTTCAAGGGTCACGGTGTCCCCCGGGGCAACGGGCTGCTCAATGATTCTTTTGTGGCCGATGCTGCCTGCCTCGCAGATGACAGCACCGTTCACGCAAACCTTAAAGCCCCGAATCCGCTGGCCCCGGGCAATGTTTTCACGAATGACGATATATTGCCCCTCTTTTTCGGCGGTGAATGCGGTGGTGTTATCGGCAAAAACGGGATTTTCCACGGCTGTTTTGGGCGTTCCGAAGGTTTCCTTCAGTTTTTTACCGAAATCAATGAACTGCTGCTCGTCCTGAAAATCGCCGTCTGCGGAGATGGCCATGCCCAGCAGCAGGTTGGTGTTGCGGCCAACGGAGTGAACGTACATATCCATCAGGGTTTCGGTGGGCACAACCTTGTCCTCCTCCCCGGCGCGCCACGCCCAGCCGCCGCCAAAGGCCTTGTGGGTTCTGTTGGGCACATCGGTTTCGGCAGGGCAGTAGAAATGGCCGTTGGGGCTGCCGCACCAGCCTTCCTCCTCGCTGCTTCCTTCACCAAGATACCCCCGGTAGCCGCTGTTGGTGGCACCCCAACAGTCATCCGTGGCATATCCTTCCTCATTTCCTACCCAGCGGATGGCATTTTTATATCTCTTCGGCCCTTGGAAAGCAATGGCATCGGGCTGGTATTTTTTCAGTATGGGCATCAGGTTGGGGCCGCCCTCCTCCACGGGAATCACGCCCCCGTCAAACCACACCTCAAACAACTCGCCGTATTCGCTCCACAGCTCCGTCAGCTGTGCTTCCACATTTTTGACATATTCACGGTAGTAGGGAGCCTTGTAGTCGTGCTTCCACTCGTCATTGATGTTGTAATAGCCGTTGCAGCCGGTGGAATAATATGCCCC
>JAZRWZ010000119.1:0-4967 GCA_045599985.1 Acutalibacteraceae bacterium
GCATCCAGCCGCCGGTGAGGATGTAGCAGAACGGGAAAACGGACAGCACGGCAAAGATGAAAATCCTTGCGGCATATTTTTTAACATCCCGTGTGTGAACATAACCTTCCGCAAGGAAGAATGCCATAATCGGCATCGTCAGCCCGCCGAGAAAAGTCAGCACCGTTCTCAACGGCTCCTCATCAACAAACGCCACGGCAATGTGGTCGCACACCATACACGCCACGGCAAAATACTTCAGCGCATTCCGGCTCAAAAAGCCGTGACCCGAATCATATCCGGGCTTTACCGTCTCCAATACACCACCCTCTTTCATAAAAGAAAAAAGAAATAAAAATCCATTATAGTTATATTTAAAATATCATAGTATTTCGGGGAAAAAATGTCAAGTAATTATTGGAAATTTCAGGGAGTAAGATTGGATAATTCGGGGAGTAAGGTTGGATAATTCGGGGAGTAAGGATTCTTTTGCAAAATGATGTGACCCCTGTACCGCAATTCGGATGATTGCCGTACAGAAATCATTTGTTTCCGTCATTGCCTCCTATGAGGAATTTTTTCTAATTTATAATTATCTTTTGAAGGTATTTGGCCGATGCTTTGCCGCTCTTCGCAATTCGGATTCATTCATTTTTGACATCTCTTTTCAACAGTCTTGATAATTTTTTGGTTTGTGATAAAATATCCATAGACAACAGATAATATGTGGGGTGAATGATATGTCGCCGAAAGAACATGAACTGAATATGAGAATTCTTGAAGGCTCATTCAAGGTTGAGGGAATCAACCTTACCGATGAAGCCAAAAAGAATATTGCTTTATTGGCAGAGGGTAAAGCAACCGCCGACCAGATTATTAAAGAAATCATTTCAAAATACAGCCGAAAGGGTGCATAACCTATGTTTGGCAAATACGATGTTTACACAACAGTTGAATCCATATACTGTTATCGGGGAACTAAAATTCTCAAAAACAAACTCGGCCTTAAAGATGACACAATTTTAAAAGAGGCCGAAAATGAATTGGTTTCCGTCAGGCAGTATGCACTGATTATGAATCCAATCAAAGGCCGTTTTACAAAGAATCATCTTTACTCAATTCACCGATATCTGTTTTGTGATATTTATTCTTTTGCAGGCCGCACAAGACTTGAACAGATTTCAAAAGGCAGCACCGCTTTTTATCCTCCTGCCGTCATTGACAGGGAACTGAAAAAAACCTTTGATTTCATAAAATCAAGTCATCAACTGACGGATTTCAAAGATGAAGAATTCTTTGATGCGCTTGCCCGTGTTATGGCTGATTTGAATTTTATCCATCCGTTCAGAGAAGGAAACGGCAGAGCAATTCGTGAGTTTATTCGTGCTCTCGCTTTGCACAACGGGTATTTGATTGACTGGAGTCAGGTGGAACACGACGATATTTTGAAAGCATCTGTTCTGTCGGTAGATGATTACCGGGCACTTATTCCAATACTTACCGTGGTGTCAGATAGATTATAAATACTTTTGCGAAAGTATAAAGATTAGGGGAACTTTGGAGAACCTTGTTACTCGCTTCACTCGTAATCATAACCCATTAAGGCTCTTTCATCCGAAAGATTGCAAAGCGCCGTGGACTCTCCGAGGATTCTGCGAGGCAGCTTGCGGTTGCTGCGGAAACCTCACCGTATCCATATGAACATTCGCACTGACAGGCTCATATCACATGAATTCGCACGGCACCGTTTTGGTGCCGTTTTTTGCTTTCTGTCCGGTTTTGATGCCAATATCGGCACCTATCAGCCAAGGCAAAAGAGATTTGAACACAATATGCCTTAAAGAGCGATCTTCACGCACATCAAGAACATCTTCTTCATTCTTCATACGCTGTTCTTCTGTCATCGAGGGAAGCTTTTCCTCCGATGACTTTTCTTTTTCGGCGGGAGCAGCGATTGGAAAAATGCAAATAAAAAACCGACGATGTCCGCAAAAAACATCATCGGCAAATATAAATTTATGATATTCGATATGACGGGAAACGCCCCGGTCAGAATGTGGTTTCCACAATATTACGAACAAAATCCACTGCCGCTTTTACTACCCTGACAAGCCAGCAGAATATGCTGCCGAGCAATCCGTCAGAGTGCCGGAAACCGCATTTTTCACATTTTGCGTTTTCATCCGAATCGGCGTTTCCGTTAAAGGTGCCGCCTGCCGCGAAATGAGGATATCCGCCCTCTTCTTTTTCCCAGATAAACCAATCCGCGGGGTAATTTCCGCTTTCATCCTTATAACCGTTCAAACGGTCAATCAGCGCACCCTCGGTGCCGCTTTCGGCTCTCATAAGCTCATCCGGAAGAGAGCATATTTCCGAATGGGTATCATCCTTAAAATAGCAATTTCTGACACGGTCAAGGTCATAACCGAGTATGAAGCAGATTCCTCCGTTTCCGCTTACCGTGCCGGTGCTGATGCAGTTTTCTATTATGCCGGTGCCGTAATTATAGGCACAAATGCCGCCCGATATAGTCGGACCGACTGTTCCTGTGTTGATACAATTCTGAATTACGTTTTCATTTCTTCCGCATATTCCGCCGGCACCGGTTCTGCCGCCTATGCCTGCATTATTGATACAGTTCACGACTCTTCCTGTGACTGTATTATGACCGCATATGCCGCCGCAAGTAACCTCGTTGCGGAGATCTATCTCCACATTGTTGGTACAGTTCATGATAGTGCCGTTATTTATTCCGCACAAACCGCCGCAGAAAGTCTCTTTGCAGCTATCCGCCTCTCCGATAACGGTGAGGTTGCTGACGGATGCACCCTCCGCTATTGCGCCGAACAAACCCGAATAGGAATCATATCGCCCGCAATCAATGGTGATGGAATACCCTGCACCGTCAAAGGTTCCGCTGAAAGGATACTCTGCGCTTCCGATTACGATTTCCTTTTTAATAACGATATCGTTTGCAAGCTTGTAATTATTGCTTCTGGGATTAGCCCCGGTTTCATTTTTCCGGGCACATGTCATAAGATCCGTTTCGGTGCTGATAAGGTAAGGCGAATCCGCGCTGCCTCTGCCTGTCATGGCAAATGCCGGCATTGCCGCCCCCGCCATCATTATGACCGCAATAATAATGCTGATAACACGTTTTTTCATGTAGTTACCTCCTGTGAATGGAAAAATGCGCCGTTATTATACCAAATAAGGGAATCCATTGCAAGAAAAACGAAAAAAGAAGGGTGCCGACAATTCTATGAAAGATGATATAACTCAGATGCATGTTACGGGAATCACTCTGTTTTTGCCGTCAAGCGGAATCGTCAAAGATGACATGCACACGACCGCGCCCTCGCCTATCGGCATATTAAGGCTTTGCAGCACAGAAAAGTTTTTCAGTGCGTCTTTTCCGGGGTCGGCATTTTTCTTTATTTCAACAGGATAAATCGTTCCGTTTTCAATGATAATCAAATCAATCTCTCTTCCGCTGTTATCACGGTAATAGCAGAACCTTGAGCGGGTATCAAGTCCCGCATTGGCGTAGCTTTTTATTATTTCGGAAATAACATAAGTTTCAAACATTGCTCCCGCCATCGCGGAAACCGAAAGAGCCTTCGGATTATTCCACATGCTCAGATAACAGCAAAGTCCCGTATCCATAAAATACAGCTTCGGTCTTTTGACAATTCGTTTAATCGTATTTCCCGAAAACGGCGGCATAAGATAAACAAGCCCCGAAGAAACAAGTACCGAGAGCCAGCTTTCTGCGGTTTTTCCGTCAATACCCACATCGCTGCCTATATCGGATAAGTTGACTTCCTGAGCGGTTCTTGCAGCGATGCAAGAGATAAATTTAAGGAATTTCCCCTCATCTTTGACTTTGATAATATCCCTTATATCCCGTTCAATATAGGTTTGAAGGTAGGAGGAAAAGAATGTTTCAACATTCATTTCGCTGTCTCTTATCAGCCTCGGCATACCGCCCAGATATATTTTGTTAAACATATCTTCCACATGGATTTCTTTGCTCAGCCCGAAACTGCCGGACGGCAAAAACGGTTTGAAAGCTCTGCCTTCGATTTCAGCAGCACTCAGGGAATACATGGATAGAATTCCGACTCTGCCTGCAAGAGATTCGCTGACGCCCTGCATCATACGAAACATCTGTGAGCCGGTAAGATAATATTGCCCCGGCGTATCATCAGCATCCACACGCATTTTTATAAAGCTCAGCAATTCCGTTGCATACTGAATTTCATCAATAACGAGCGGGGTTTTGTATTGATTCAAAAAGAGCTCCGGGTCTTCCTTTGCAAGTGCACGCAAACGCGGGTGGTCAAGTGTTACAAAGGTAACATCGGGCACTTCCTCGCATATTTTCTGAAGCAAAGTGGTTTTACCGATTTGCCTTGCTCCGCACAGCATAACAACAGGAAAATGCTTTGCAGTTTCCTTTACCGGATTTTCAATGCTTCTGCTTATATACATGATTTATCATCCTTTACAAATTCGGAATTCAACTCCGTATTTGTAGTATATTCCGAAAATTTGAAAATATCAAGTGTTTGCTTTACCTTATTTTCTCAAACCGGATTGACAGAATTTGCGAAATAACCGGCTATCGCCGAATGTGAAATGAAATTTGCCCATGTTCGCACAAGCGAACATTTCACATTTGCAAAGCAGATATTTCTCAGCAAAGCTATTTCACTTGCCCGAAGGGCAAATTTAGTTGGATGGATAACCACCAAAAAAACAACCAAGCCGAAGCTTGGCTTTTTTTTTCGTGACCCGGACGAGAATCGAACTCGTGTTACCGCGGTGAAAGGGCGGTGTCTTATCCGCTTGACCACCGGGCCATTGGTAGCGGAAGGTGGATTTGAACCGCCGACACCCCGGGTATGAACCGAGTGCTCTAGCCACTGAGCTATTCCGCCACACATATGCCTCAATCGAGGCTTGTTTATTATAATGTACGGTTT
>JAZRWZ010000120.1:0-1387 GCA_045599985.1 Acutalibacteraceae bacterium
GAGAAGTTTGCGAAAATCGCCAAAATCATGCTGCCCAAGGACTACGTGAACTATAAGCTCACCGGTGTCCATGCCTGTGACTATTCCGATGCCAGCGGTATGCTGTTGCTGGACGTGCAGCACAAGTGCTGGTCCAAGGAGATGCTGGACCTCTGCGGCATCAGCGAAAACCAGATGCCCAAGCTCTTTGAGAGCTATGAGGTCATCGGCACCGTGACGGCAGATGTAGGACTTCCGCAGACCTGCAAGGTCGTGGCGGGTGCCGGCGATAATGCCGCCGCTGCCATCGGCACCGGTACGGTGGGCGAGGGCGCGTGCAACATCAGCCTAGGTACCTCCGGTACCATCTTCATCTCCAGTGAAAAGTTCGGTGTGGACCCCAACAACGCGCTCCACGCCTTTGCCCATGCGGATGGGCATTATCACCTGATGGGCTGTATGCTCAGCGCTGCCAGCTGCAACAAGTGGTTCTATGAGACCGTGCTGGGCACCGATGATTATGTGGCCGAGCAGGGAAGCATATCCGCCGAAAAGCTGGGCAAGAACGATGTGTTCTTCCTGCCCTACCTGATGGGCGAGCGCAGCCCCATCAACGATACCGATGCCCGCGGTACTTTCGTGGGTATGACCATGGCGACCACCCGCGCCGACATGGTGCAATCGGTGATGGAAGGCGTTACTTTTGCCATTCGTGACAGCTTTGAGGTGGCCAAGTCCCTTGGCATCGACATCAAGCGCAGCAAGCTCTGCGGCGGCGGTGCCAAAGCTCCCGTCTGGCGCAAGATCATGGCCAACGTGCTGAACATTGACATCGACCTGCCCCAAACCGAGGAGGGGCCCGGTTACGGCGGTGCCATGCTGGCCATGGTGGGCTGTGGCGAATACGCAAGCTGCAAGGCCTGCGCTGATGCTCTGGTCAAGACCACCCAGACCGTTAAGCCCGATCCCGAAATCGCGGCACTTTATGAAAAGAAATACCGCAAATTCCAAGCGATTTATCCCACGTTGAAACCGTTGTTTCAAACTTTGAAGGAGGAAAATTGAAAACAGGTTTTCAAATTTTCCTTTTCAAAAAGCCGATTTTCTCGCCGCTGCCGCGCCAACCGAAAATCATGGCACAAAAGACCACTCCTTTTCGGTCGTTTTGTGCTTTGATGAATAAAATATAAGAAAGGAATGGTCTTTTACCTATGATTTTCGAAAACATTCCCGTTATCAAGTATGAGGGTCCCGAAAGCAAGAACCCCCTGGCATTCAAGTTCTACGATGCCGACAAAGTGGTGCTGGGCAAGAAGATGAGCGAGCATCTGCCCTTCGCCATGGCATGGTGGCACAATCTGGGCGCTGCCGGTACCGATATGTTCGGCCGCGACACCGCCGATAAGTC
>JAZRWZ010000121.1:0-1102 GCA_045599985.1 Acutalibacteraceae bacterium
CCCTGAAGGCTGAAGGGCGGGATGTGCGCACGGTGCTTTCACCCCTTGATGTGCTGCGCTTTGCCCGGGAGGAACCGCAGAAGGAATTCGTGTTTTTCGCGGTGGGGTTTGAAACCACCACCCCCAACACCGCCGCTTTGATTGAGCAGGCGGTGCAAAAAAGGATTTCAAATATTTCCATGCTGTGCGCCCATAAAACCATGCCCGCCGCCCTGCGGGCTCTGCTTGAGGGCAGCCGTGTGAACGGCCTTTTGTGCCCCGGTCATGTGGCGGCAATCACCGGCAGTGCTGCCTTTGATTTTTTGCCCCGGGAGCTGGGTATTCCCGCTGCGGTGTCGGGCTTTGAGGCTGCGGATATTCTGGCAGCCGTTTATCGGCTTTGTGCCATGATTCGGGCAGGAAAGGCAGAATGTATCAATATGTATCCCCGCGCCGTGAAGGAACAGGGCAACGGGGCGGCACGGGAATTGGTAAGTGCCTTTTTTACACCCTGTGATGCCCTTTGGCGGGGATTGGGAGCCATTCCGCAAAGCGGTCTTGCTCTGCGGGAGGAGTATAAGGAATATGATGCGCGGTACCGCTTTGATGTGCCGCCTTTCGGTAAAGAAACGGAAAACACCTGCCTGTGCGGAACGGTGCTGCAGGGTAAAATCGAACCCCGGCAATGTCCCCATTTCGGGCTGGACTGCACCCCCGCATCCCCCCTCGGCCCCTGCATGGTGAGCTCGGAGGGAAGCTGCGCCGCACAGTATCTGTACGGGCCCCAATCCCGTGAATAATGAAACGGCTTGTGCGGGAAATGATTGAACGGAGGATTGAGAAATGAACGATACGGTAACCTTGGCCCACGGGGCGGGGGGTACCCTGTACCGTGAGTTGATACATGAGGTGTTTTTGCCTGCCTACGGCAATGCCCTGCTTGACCCGCTGCGGGATGCCGCCGTGTGCGGTGCGGGGGAAACCATTGCCATGACAACGGACAGCTTTGTGATTTCTCCCCTGTTCTTTCCCGGGGGCGATATCGGGCGGCTGGCGGTGTGCGGCACGGTAAATGACCTTGCCGTCAGCGGGGCTGAGCCACGGTACCTGACCGTGGGCATGA
>JAZRWZ010000122.1:0-1248 GCA_045599985.1 Acutalibacteraceae bacterium
TTCTTCGGCGTTGCCCCCGGCACCAACGACAAATCCAACCCCAACGCTCTTGCCTCCACCAAGAAGGGCACCATCTTCACCAACGTTTGCCACAACCTTGATGACAACACCGTTTGGTGGGAAGGCCTTGACAAGAATCCCCCCGAAAATGCCATGGAGTGGACCGGCAAGCCCTGGAACGGCAAGACCAGCACCGAAAAAGGCGCTCATCCCAACAGCCGCTTCACCGCTCCCGCCATCAACTGCCCCTGCATCAGCGATCAGTTTGAGAATCCCGACGGCGTGCCCATCTCCGCTTTCGTATTCGGCGGCAGACGCGCCAAGCTGGCTCCCCTTGTTTACCAGTCCAGAGACTGGAATCACGGTGTATTCGTAGGCTCCATCATGGCCTCCGAAACCACCGCCGCTGCCTCCGGTGCCGTTGGCGTTGTGCGCCGCGACCCCATGGCCATGCTCCCCTTCTGCGGCTATGACATGGCCGAATACTGGAAGCATTGGATTGAAATCGGCAAGGGTCTGGATGCCGATAAGGCTCCCAAGATTTTCAACGTGAACTGGTTCCGTAAAGATGACGAAGGCAACTTCCTGTGGCCCGGCTTCGGCGATAACCTGAGAGTACTGGATTGGATTATCGACCGCTGCGAAGGCAAAGTGGATGCCGTGGAAACTCCCATCGGCTTTGTGCCTAAAGCTGAGGACATCTGCCTGGACGGCATTGAGGACGAAGTAAGTGATGCTCAGCTTAAAGAGATTCTTACCGTTGACAAGGCTCTTTGGAAGGACGAGGTTGCCGGTATTGATGAATTCTACAAGAAGTTCACCGATTTCGGCTCCGTGATTCCCGCCGAGCTGACCGCCGAGTTGGATACCCTCAAGAAGAACGTGCAGTAACAGCCTGCCGGTACAGATAGATTACCGAAAATAAAAACAGCAATCCCCGGAATTCGCCGTAAAAGCGGATTTCGGGGATTTTGATTTTGACGGTGAGGTAATGCGGCGGGATGTGGGGATAATCCATATGTGTAGGGTCAGAGCACCCGCTCTGACCGCCGTTTCTCCGTAGGGGACGGGCTTGCTCGCAATGCCATTAAGTTAACATCGGGCTTGATTTTCTTGCTTCCCCTTGAGGGGAAGCTGTCACGAAGTGACTGATGAGGTGTAGCCGTGAAACGGCGTTAATGCAATAAGTTTGATGAAACCCTCAGTTTTCCACCTCATCCGTCTTGCCCAAGGGCAAGCCACCTTCCC
>JAZRWZ010000123.1:0-22507 GCA_045599985.1 Acutalibacteraceae bacterium
ACCGAGAACGGCCCCGCCAAGCTGGTGAAGCAGGTTGACTCCATCATGAAGCCCGTTGGCAACATGAACGGTGATTCTCTTCCCGTTTCCGCTTTCATGGACCACGTGGACGGCACCTTTGAGCAGGGCGCTGCCGCTTATGAGAAGCGCGGCGTTGCCGTTTCCGTTCCCGCATGGGACGGTTCCACCTGCGCACAGTGCAACAAGTGCGCCTATGTCTGCCCCCATGCCACCATTCGTCCCTTCGCCCTTTCCGATGAAGAAGCTGCCGCTGCTCCCGCTGAGGCTCAGCTTGTTGACGGCAAGATCAAGGCCAAGGGTTACAAGTACATCATGAGCGTATCTCCCATGGACTGCATGGGCTGCGGCGTCTGCATCGGCGTTTGCCCCACCAAGTCCCTGAAGATGGTTCCCAGAGAGACTCAGGACAACCAGCAGCCCGTATTCGATTACATGGTGGAGAAGGTTTCCGACAAGGGTATCTCCGACAACACCGTAATCGGCAGCCAGTTCAAGAAACCTCTGCTTGAGTTCTCCGGCTCCTGCGCAGGCTGCGCCGAGACCTCTTACGCCCGCCTTATCACCCAGCTCTTCGGTGACAGAATGTACATCTCCAACGCCACCGGCTGCTCCTCCATCTGGGGCGGTCCCGCCGCAACTTCCCCCTACACCGTTAACAAAGAGGGTCACGGCCCCGCATGGGCTAACTCCCTGTTTGAGGATAACGCCGAGCACGGCTACGGCATGTACCTTGGCCAGAAGGCCATCCGCAACTCTCTGATTGAGAAGGTTGCCGCCATTGCCGATTCCGACTGTGCTTCCGACGCTGCCAAGGCCGCTGCAAAGGCTTACCTTGACACCGTAAACGACGGCAGCAAGAACGGCGAAGCCGCCAAGGCTCTTATCGCCGCTATCGAAAACGCCGATTGCGACAACTGCCGCGAAATCATCAAGAATAAAGAGTACCTTGCCAAGAAGTCCGTCTGGAACTTCGGCGGCGACGGCTGGGCCTACGACATCGGCTTCGGCGGTGTTGACCACGTGCTTGCACAGGGCGAGGATGTAAACATCATGGTATTCGATACCGAGGTTTACTCCAACACCGGCGGACAGGCTTCCAAGGCCTCCAACATCGGTCAGGTTGCTCAGTTTGCTGCTGCCGGTAAGGCAATCGCAAAGAAGAGCCTTGCCGAAATCGCCATGAGCTACGGCTATGTTTACGTTGCTCAGATCGCCATGGGCGCTGACCAGAATCAGACCATCAAGGCTCTTGCCGAGGCAGAAGCCTACAACGGTCCCTCCCTTATCATTGCTTACGCTCCCTGCGAAATGCACTCCATTAAGGGCGGCATGACCAACTGCCAGGCCGAAATGAAGAAGGCTGTTGACTGCGGCTACTGGAACATGTTCCGCTTCAACCCCGCTCTCAAGGCCGAAGGCAAGAACCCCTTCTCCATCGACAGCAAGCCCGCAACCACCAGCTACCGCGACTTCATCATGAACGAGGCTCGCTACTCCTCCCTGACCCGCTCCTTCCCCGAGCGCGCCGAGGAACTCTTCACCAAGGCAGAGAATACCTCTGTTGAGAGATATGAGCACCTGCTTCGCCTCAAGGATCTGTACGCCCCCAAGGCTGACTGATTCCGTTAACACACACCGATGCCCCCGACCGAAAGGCCGGGGGCATTTTGGTTACCCGTACTCCGTGCATTTTCTTCGATATTTTCTCACCCGCCTGCCGTAAAAATCGCTTGCTTTTTTCGGAATATCCTTTATACTTTTTTGTATGGAGCAAACAATACAATCAACGAGGTGACGGTATGATTATCCGAAAGCTGACCCCCGCCGATGTGCACGAGCACGACAAAGTGGCCTCCCAGGCCTTCTGCTTCCCCTGCGACGAAAACGACCCCGAATCCGTTTTGCCCTGTGACACGGTTCTGGGTGCCTTTGATGACGATAACAAAACCCTGTTTGCCGATTTGGAGGTAATCCCCCGCCAATGCTTCTTCGGCAGCGGTTTTCTTCGCTGTGCCGCCGTGGGCGGCGTGGCCGCCAAACCCGAACACCGGGGCAAGGGCGCGGTAAAAGCCCTGTTTGCCGAGCTGATGAAGAGTGAAGATTACGACATCAGCATTCTGTACCCGTTTTCGGAGGGGTATTACCGGCAGTTCGGCTACCAGTGCGTGGGGCAGGCCGTCACCGCCGAAATCCCCTTTGCCCAGCTGACGGAAATCCCCCGCAACCACGACGCCGTGCTGTGGGAAGGCGAGGATGAGAAAACCATGCTGAACCTCTATAACCGCTGTGCCGCCCAATATCCCCTCTGCTTTTTCCGGGAGGATACGGAGAAATTCTCCGACAAGCCCTATCAGACCCAGCGCTTCACTTACATCTACAGGGATGCCGCCTTTGCCACCTTCTGCCTGAACCGGGGTGAAGGCAAAATTCAGGTGAGCGAGTTCTATTATGAAAACCGGGATGCCATGGTGGGAATGTTGGGATTTTTGCGGAATTTTGAGGGGAACCAGTCCCTTCTCTGCTTTGAAAAGCTGCCGCAGAACACGCCCTTGTTCCGTTTCCTTTCCAAGCAGAAGGTGTGCCGCTTTACCCTGCACAACACCGGCAGCGTGGCCCTTCTGAACCCCGCCAAGGTGCTGGCGCTGCACCGTTACCCCAATGCCAAAGGCAGCTTCACCCTGCAAATCAACGATGCCTTCTGCCGCCGCTCTGCTACCTTCACCGTAACCTACCAAAACGGCACCGCCGATGTTGTTGAAAGCAATGAAGAACCCCATCTGGTGATGGAGGCCCCTGCCGCCGCCGAATTGCTTCTGTGCGGCACCACAGGCGCCGCAGATGCCGCACTGTGGCGCGGTGTGGAGGTGAAAAAGGCCGACTCCGACTTTTTCACGGCCTTCCCCGTGCAGGTACCCTTCTTTACCGACGGATTTTAATTTTACATATCACAAAACCGACCTCTGCCGTTGCAAAACAGCAGAGGCCGGTTATTTTTTGCTTCATTTACATTTTGCGAAGTGCGACAGATTCAAGGATTATTCCCCGCTCAGATAATCATCCGCCTCAAAGCAATACAGATTGCCGTAGCTCCATGTAAAATCGGAGCCTCTCATGCGGTCAAAGGTATACAGCCTGCAGCACAGGCGGCTGCCCTTGGGCAGCGCCACCACCGTGCCCCAGCCGCGGAAGCCGCCGTCGGGGTAATCAAACTTCAAAAAGGAGTAATGGGTAAAATCATCGGCGGGGCAGCATTTGTAGAGGGAGGGTGCGTTCCATGCCGTGCCGCACACGAAATAACGCTTTTTGCCCACCTTCACAAAGGAGCCGCCGGTATCCGCGCCGTCAAAGGTGCGATCAACAAAGCGGAAGCCCTCAAAGGGATTATCCGACCGAAAACGGAAGTATTTGTAGTGCCTGCCCGTTTCATCTTGCACCGTGCGGCAGATGGCAAGATACCAGGCGTTCTCCCCGGCATCGTAGTAAAAATCCGGGTCCTCATCTCCTTCAAAGCCCTTGAATGCCGTTATGTCATCCGTGGGGGCAGCAGGCTCCATCAGTTTGATATCCAATACATTCACCCCGTGGCGCACATCGGCCTGAGAGGTGGCATGGCCCAGAATGTGGCCGTGGCTGAAGGAGCAAACCCAGATGAGCCATTGGCCGGTGCGGCGGTCATACAGCACGGAGGATGCCACATCGCTTGCCCACATGCCGTCGCCGCAGTCAAAGAAGAGGGCGCCCTCCATCCTGAAATCACAGCCCGTGGGGCAAACCGAAACCACGCCCTGATAGCCCCCCTCCTCCTGACGCACGGAAAGGGTAAAAAACAGCCTGCCGTTTTCCAGCATCGGCGTGCCATCCTCATAACGGATGGGGCGGATATCCGCCTGAGCAATACCGCAGTCCATATACTGCTTCACGGCGTGCAGGGTGACACTGCCCTGCCCGTGCAGATAAGCGCAAACCTCCGCCTTATAGCGGCGAAAAACCGACTCATACTGAATCCGTTCAAAGCAGGGTGCCTGAAAGATGCCTGCCAGAGTCAGGCAGCCCTTGGCCCCGGTATAGATATCGAAAAAGCGGCCCCGGGCGGAAACCACAAGGGAATCCGCTTGCCCGGCCACGGCAAAGGTTTCGGGTTCACACCCGGATGCTTTGGCTGTTACGGTTTTGCCGTCACAGGTGATTTCCACCACAGGGTTTTCACCGCCGCGGTCGGCAAATACGAAGCCCGCGGAGCCGTTCTCCGCCGAAAAAGCGACTTCATAGGCGGCAAAGGGGAAATAGGCCCCCAGCACGCGGCAGATACTGCCCTGCCCGCACACTTTGAGGGCACCGTTTTCGATGGCCTCGGTCACCTCACCCTCCCGCAGGGTAACGGGATAAGGTTCACCGTTCCCCTTGGCAATAAAGTCATTGGTAAAGGTCATCTCCCCCAATGGGAAAGTCAGATTTTTGCGAAAATTCACCGCATACTGTCTTAAAAAAGTGACATCGTTCAGGTTTTGTTTCATTGTTCCCGTTCTCCTTTTAAGGCAAACAATATCCCGCGGCGCGGTACAGGGCATACCAGTCCTACCGAAAAAGCGCACCTTACCCTGCCGTTCCAGCAGGGAGAAGGCCTCTGCCACCTCTTCAGGCTCCATGAGGGTATCGGGACGGTGAAGCAGCAAAACATCAATATAGGGCGTTTGCAGGCGTTTTAAAGAGGCCTCCACGGAATTCAGAATATGTTCCCTGGAAAATACTTGTATGAATTCATCATATCACACTTTACCGCATTTGCAAATGAAAAAGCCGTTGAAGCATTCCGCCGATTGTGATATGATAACTCCAATAAAAAGTTTCGGAGGGAACACCATGTACGTTAAAGTTACCGAAGCGCCCTACGGCGCTGTGGGAAACGGCCTTGTCAACGACAGAGCCGCCATTCAGAAAGCCATTGATGACGTGGCTGCCGCCGGGGGCGGCACCGTGGAGCTGGACGCTTTCAAAACCTTCCTTTCCTCGGGGCTTGTCATCCGCAGCGGGGTTGAGCTTCATTTCGGAGAGCGGGCCATTCTGCACCAGACGGGCTGCCGTGAGGAATATGTAAAGCCCACCGCAGACGGCTACGAGCCCTACCTGCCGCTGCTTGGCCACAATTTCTCCGAAACCATCAAATGGAGCCACTGCTGGTACAAGAATTACCCCCTGCTGTTTGCGCCGGAGGGCACCCACGATTTCAAAATCACGGGTAAAGGCACCATCCGCATGATGGAGGTCACCGACCCCGCCGCCGTTATCAAAGTGTGCCCCATCGGTTTTTACCGCTGCAGCGATTTTGAAATATCGGATATCCACATCACCAATTACCACGGCTATGCCATGATGCCCTTTACCTGCCGCCGGGGACTTATCCGCAATATCACCGTTGATAACTGGAGCCACGGCAACGGCGACGGCATCTGCCTGATGAACTGCCGTGACATCCGCATCACCGGCTGCAATATGTTCACGGGGGATGATACCATCTACATCTTCTCCTCCTACCGTGACCCCAGAAGAAGCGAGTGGTGGAACTCCGACAGCCCCGAGCCCTCCGTCAACATCGAGATTGACCACAACGACCTGCGCTCCAACCACTGCAAGGCCTTCGGCATGATTCTGTGGGGCATCGGCTGCCCCGACCTGCAGCAGGTGGAGGTAAGGGATGTGTATGTGCACGATAACCACATCGAAACCCTGGGCAACTGGCTCTGGAACCCCTATTGCACCGAAAAGGGCAACCCGCCCGTTACAAGCATCCGCTTTGAAAACAATGTGATTGACGGCATCGAGATGAATTTCTTTGAAACCGCCATCAGCGACATGACTCATTTCCGCAGCATGGCGGCCTTTGAAAACACCGGATTTGAAAACGGCCTCTGCTTCTGGGCCATGCAGAAAAATGCCGATGAGGACTGCATCGGCACCGTTCGTCAGCCCTCCCTTGAGAACGGCACCTTTGCCTATATGCAGCATTTTGACAAGGGCGATGTCCGGCTTTATCAGGGCGTGTACATCACCGCCGGCTTAAGCCGCACCTTCCACGCAAGGCTGCAGGCTCCCAAAGGGGTTCGCATGTTTGTGCGCAGTACCTCCACCGGGGAGGAAATCGCCTCCAAAGTGGTGGGCAGTGAGGAATTTGCCGATTACACTTTGTCCTTCACCGTGCCCCGTGATGACAACTACCGTGTGGGCTTTGAAAACGCGGATAACACCGACGGCTGTGTAAAAATCACCTGCGGCCGCCTGGGCAACCACGAGCGCGCCATGGATTACAGGGAGGTTATCTCCGACCGGGGCAAGCTGATTTTCAAGGCCAACGATGCGCTGTTTGACCGCAATCTGCACCGCAATCAGCTTAAGATGTACTGGTTCACCCAAAACGATTTGCCCGAGCTCACCCTGCCGGAGGGCTACGCCTTCTCCCACTACAAGGACGAAAACGATATTCACGACTGGTATGTTTCCATCTGCACCGGCGAGCCCGGCGGCAAGGAGGAGGAGCTTGCCATGTATCAGCGTGAAATCATTGATTTTACGGATATCACCCCCACCGAGGATATGTGGTTCCTTGACTACAAAGGGCAGCATATCGGCACCGCCACCTCCTTTGTGCACAAATCCACCGGCACCGGTGATATGCACTGGGTGGGCATCAAAAAAGAATTCCGCGGCAAGGGCCTTTCCAAATACCTGAGCTACATTGTGCAGAAGACCCTGAAGGAAAGAGGCGTGCCCTATGTGAGCCTGACCACGGGCGAGGGCAGACCCGCCGCCGTCAAATCCTATCTCACCGCCGGCTTCCTGCCCGTGGAATACGCCGAGGGCATGGTGAAGCGCTGGGAGGCGGTGCTGGAGAATTACAACATCGAATCCGTGCAGATGGTGGATGAAAACGCCAATCCTCTGCCCGATGTGGTAAGAGCCTCCAAGGCCGTAAAATAATCTTTTTCTGCAGCGTATCTGCCGAATACCGGCACCGAACCCCTGCAGACTATTTCCTTGACAGTTTTCTCTGTTTCCTCTATAATCAAAACGACAATTTAACCATCTGCGGTATCTTTTTACAAGATTTAATGTGGAACACGGTGCAAAGCCGTGACAGCCCCCGCTACTGTATGACGGACAACTTTCTCCATTTATGCCACTGAGCAATCGGGAAGGCGGAGAAAGGCGGATGAAGTTGAGTCAGGAGACGCGCCGCAGATGTGGATGCTCAGTTCTTTCGGTGGGAAAGTAATTGATTACTGCATAGGCCTTTTCATTAACCAAGGTCTGTGCTGTTGTCGTTATGCCGGGTGCACCGAAAAGGGTGCACCTTTTTTTGTCGAAGGAAATCAAAATGAAAGGAAAAAACGATGAAAACAAAACACACAAAACTACTGTCGGCGATGCTTGCTCTTCTTTTGCTGTTCTCCGTAACCGCATCGTCCCTCACCCCCGCACAAATGACACAAAACCTTTCTCAATGGCTCTGCGCCAATATCGGCACGGCGCAGGCACAGGGAAAAATAGATTCTTACCTGGATTGGTCGGTATTTGCCTTATCCCGCAGCCAATGTCACACGCTGGATGCAGACTATAAAGCCTATATCGGTTCCGCACTCGGCAAGAATATGGATCAACTTGCCCTTAACGATTACGCCCGCATCGCTCTTGCTGCATGGGCAGTGGGAATGAATGCACGAAATATCAACGGCACAAACCTGATTGATTGCATTGAAAAAACAGATTTTTCGCAGGAGCTGTTCACGGGCTCTGCAGCCTATGCGCTGATTGCGCTGGATGTTGCCGGAAGTGAAAATCAAGCCGCCCGCACGGCATTGAAATCCATTTTATATTCCGCTCAGCGTGATGACGGCGGCTTTAACGCCTACCTCAAAGCGGATGCTTCACAGTATTGGACCATGGACGGTGAAACAGACTCTACGGGTATTGTGCTGCAAGCCATAGCACCCTACAAGGATGAACCGCAGGCCGCAACGCTGATTGCCAAAGCCGATGCTTTTCTCAGAAGCAATCAGATGAGTAACGGCGGCTTCGGCTCATGGGGCTCCGCCTCCGCCGAAAGTACGGCTATGGTGCTGGCCGGGCTTTGTGCTGTCGGCAAAGACCCCGACGGTTATGTGAAAGAGGGAAAAAGCATGATTGACGCCCTTTCCGCATTCGTGAATGAAGACGGCGGCGGCAGAAACTACAACGGCTCATCGGATATCATGACAACCTACCAGATGCTTATGGGTCTTTCGGCTTATGACCGTTTTAAAAACGGCAAAGAGGGATTATTTGAAGCGAGCGAATCACCCTTCCTCTTTCTGAAGGATATCCCCGTTATCGGGCCCGTTCTTTACCTGATAATTCAATTTATCTATTCCGTATTTTTCAAATAAGAGGCATAACGACTGAGCATATAATTGTCACCTCTGCCTGTTCTTTCCCGCAGGCAGAACTCTATTTGAAAAGGAGATATCATGAAATCTCACAGGAAAACAATATGTCTGTTTACTGCGGCAGCTGCCGTATTTTTGCTTTCCGCCTGTCGAAGGCAGGTGCCGCAGCCGGTTGAGCCGGCTACCGTTTCGGCAGCCGAAGCTTCTGCTTTTTCATCCGCTGTAATGGGGCAAAGCACCGTTCGGGAACAAAGTCAAAACTCACAGCCAACCGCCGCCTCCGTTCGGGCTTCCGGGCCATCCGGCACCGACAAGGAACCCGCCGTTCAAACAGCCACTGTCCCCAAAACGGCAGCCGCTGTGTCCTCGAATTCCGCAGGCACGACAGATTTCGGTGAAACAGAAAAAACGGAGCCCCCTTTCTCCTCTTCCGTTCACACCTTGACCGAAGCCGTAAAAACCGTGAATATTACGGTTCAATGCGGCCATGCCCTGAACAAGGTTGCCTCTCTTCCTCAAAACGGCGTTATGCTTACGGAGAAAACGGTGATTGAAAACGGTGATTCGGCATTATCGGCCCTGAAAAAGGCTGCAGCTGAAAGCAACATTTCAGTTGATGAAAGTCACGGCTACATCAAAGGCATCGGCGGATTATATGAAAAACAATGCGGCGGTTCCAGCGGATGGATGTATACCGTTAACGGTCAGTCCCCTGCCGTTTCCGCCGCCCAATACGCTCTGAGCCCCGGCGACACCGTCATTTTCTATTATGTTTCCCAATACGGGGATGAACCTCAATGAAAAGCGAAACGAATTTGAAATAACGGTTTTCGGCATGTGGAGTGCCGTATACTCCACGCCGTAAATTCTGCAAACAGAAGCGCCCTCTTTTTTAAGCAAAAAAGCGATGTTTTCCCCTTCGGCAATACCGCCGAAGCAAGGGATAAACATCGCTTTTCTTTTACTTATGCCGTATTGATTTTTCGCCGGGCTCGGGAAAGCCGGGCCGGATTTACACCGTTTCGGCAGGCTGCTCTGCCAGAGCGGCATCGCGCAAATCAATCATTTCGTCCGAATTCACTGGAATACCGGCATGCAGCTCACCGGGCTCCATAAAGTCGAGGCCGCCCTCATACTCTGCGGGGAAATAGCCCTCGGCAGCCAGTGCCTCTCTCTGCTTGAGCACCTCCATGACATAGCGGTGCTGCGGGTTGTTGAAATCCCAGAACAGGTAGGGCACAATCATCAGCAAAAAGCCTGCCAGGTCAAAGGCCAGAGGCACGGCTACAATGTTGAATCTGGCGGAATCGATAAACAGAATATCCCAGTTGGAGTTAAAGCCGCTTCTGAGGATAATTACGGGGATAATCAGGCCCACAAAGGTGGTAACGGGGGAAATAATCCAGTTAAACACACCGCTTGAATTTTCAAGACGCTCGCCGGAGAGATACATCTGGTAGTCGTTTTTGCGGATACCCATATCCGCATCGGCCACATTGGGAATGGAGTTGGCAAAGCCCTTGAAGAATTCGCAGGCAAAAATCACAACGCCGCACATATTCTGCTTGGTGGGGAATACCATGATGGTTGCCATCTCCGCCACGGCGGTAACGGCGCAAATCACCAGCTTTGCCACCTTCAGGGTGCGGTAGGAGAAGCGCTTGACGAAATAGGGCGAAACGAAGCTCAGCGGTGTGGAGTTAAAGCTCATCAGGGTTTTCATCAGGCCGTAAACCACGCATTGGGTATACATGCGGAAGGAGTAGAAATACATCACATTGGTGATATTTATCATACCGTTGCCCAAAGAATCCAGCAAACTGGAGATGGTGTTGAGCCAGTTATATTTGTTTTTCATAACCTGGGACACGCCGTACCAGAAGGAAACCCTCTGCTTCTTCTCCAGCGGGGGCTGAGGAATACGCTCGGTGATGTTGCGGGTGGCAAACAGAGTCAGCGCACCCATGGGAATAAACACGGCGGGAATCACGAATTTGTAGAACCGGATATCGTCAAAGGCAATGCCGAACAGAGGCACGATAACATCAAAGATGTTTTTCACAAAGTGGGAAAGCTTGACGGGCCAGGTACGAATCATCATGCGCTCGTTGGGGTTGGGAGAAATGTTCTGGGTGCAGTTCTCAATCACATTGTCAAAGGGGAACATATTGAACAGTGAGAAGAGCAGGTAGGCCATCCACATTCTGTCTTCCACATTTTTCACATTGTAAATGGGAAGCCAGCCGATAAGAACAATGGTAACGACCTTCTGGATATAATTCGCATACAGCACGTATTTGTAACGGCCGTGTTTGGGAACCAGTTTCTTTCTCCAAAGAATGTTGCGCAATCCGCCGTAAGCATTTACAAACAGCTGAATGGCAAGGATTTTCATGAAGCTGCGGGCGCTCACGCCGTTGATGCCGTTGAGCACATTATGCAAAGAGGCGGGCAGAATCAAAGAGGAATCCAGCAGTATCATGGCAAGACCTATGGCGGATACGATACCGTAAAAGGTCAGGAATTTGCGCTCCGATTTTTTCTCCAAAATGCCCAGATTGTCGTTTACCACCCAACTGAGCAGATTCCACAGATAGCTCAAGGGCAGGCCGATAAGGGTAATAACGGAAAAGGCCAGGTAGGGCAGCTGGTAGTGGTACATAATCAGGAAGCAGGAGGCCGAAAAGCTGAGGTAGCTCAACGGAGTGCTTACACTGTAATTCATTCCCACGCCGAAGAACACGGTGAGGTACTCTTTGAAAGGAACATAGTTGCCCTTGCTGCGGTCGGGCTCATTCCAATGCGCTTTGATATTGCCGAAAAAGGCTTTTGCTTTATCGTTTGCCATCAGTCAGCCCTCCTTGTTTGTCCGTATACAGCCTCCACATCCTTCAAAGAACGGGTGCTTTGCTTTGGCAGCCAATGCTCGCCGGTTTCCACCGCGTCTTCATCTGCGGCACCCATATAGATTTTTTCACAGCCAAGATTGCCGTAGAAAGCGTGATGCCCGATGGATTTGACACTTGCGGGCACATACAGATAGGTCACCTTTTCGCAGTAGGAGAAGCCGTCGGAGCCGATGGATTCCACACCGTCCGGAATGGTGATGCTCTCCAGATTCTTGCACTTGAAGAATGCCAGATTGCCCACGGTTTTTACCGAATCGGGAATGGTGATGGCGGTAAGAGCCTCGCAGTCGCTGAAGCAGGAATCGGCAATCGCGGTAACGGTATCGGGAATGACGAAGGTGGAAACAGAGGCAAACTGCTTCTCGAATTCTTCAACATTATCAACGGTTTCTTCGCCGTATTTCTGCGTAAACGCCTCTGCAAACGCTTTGGCGGAGGCCTCATCCGTAGGGGCGGCAATTCCCGCTGCCAACGCGGAAAGATACTGGTGGTGTGCCATGGGGTGCAGAATGATTTCCGTCATATCCTTGCTGTAAAGCACACCGTCCACATCGGTGAAATACGGGTTCGCGGGGTCAACCAGCACAGCCTTCAGGTTTTTGGTGTAGTAGAAGCAATGGGGGTCCATCTCTTTTACATCCTTGCCGATAAAGATGAACTGCACATATTCGTTGCAGCTCATGGCAAATTCACGCACGGAGGCAACGGACTCCGCCTGATTCGGCACGCCGTTTTCATCCCTCACATAGTCGATGTGCAGGGTGATGTCGGTCTCTTTGCCATTGAACTGGTCCAGCTGCCAGCCGGATTCGGTCTGCTTGTAGGCGTATTTGTCGGCGCTCAGGGAGTTAAAGCTGAGATAAAGGGAAATACCCACAAAAACCACAATAATAACGATGAAGACGATTTTGAATACCAGATTCTTTTTCCCCTTCATCTTCACATCGGGTTTTTTCGAGAAAAGCGGGTCGTAGAGCAATTTGGTGCCGCTGATTTTTACATCATCTGCCATACCGTTTCTCCTTTTCTTTACAGTATTTCTGCCGGGTATAAAATTTATTATATCTTATTAAAATCTTGTTTTCAATTATCCATCTTGCACAGTAATTCCGGCGGGCTTTTGTGGAAAGAGCAAAGGGGCATCCGAAATAGCAGGCGCAAAAAAGCCCCGCGAAGGCCTTCGGGAAGGCGGTCGTGAGGCTTATGTCTATGTTTATCCGGAGCTTTCAGCGGGCAATCTCAATTTCCCAGTACACAATCTGTTTTCTGTTGTAGGTGTAGGAAACATAGAGCTTGTCCCCTTCATATACAATGGCAGGGTATGAAAATTCCCCGCCCGCCTGCTTGGACTGCTTCTTTTTCGGGTCAAGCACGGCAGGTGCGCACTTAAAGCCCGGCTCGCAGTTCAGAATCGGTTCAAAGCTTTTTCCGTTGTTATCCGAGCAGGCCAGCATCAGGGGATAGCGCACACCCCAGTTCACCCCCACGGGATTGTAGAGCAGCCAAAGTCTTCCGCTGTCATCCCGGGCACAATCAATGCCGGAGTTATTGTTGGGCAGGCGGGTGCGGCGGGGCTTTGACCATGTTTTGCCGTAATCCCCGGAATCACTGCGGTAGATGGCTCCTGCGTTGGAGCGCATAAAGCAGTGAACCGTGCCGGGGGCCGACTCCCACAGGGTGGGCTGAATCAGGCCCACATTCAGGCCGTGATATTTGGGCTGGGCAAAATACTCCGTTCTCTCCCATGCAAGGCCGTCATCGTCCGAGCGGTCAATAAAGCAGAGCCATTTGCCCCCCTCCGTGGAGGCAGGCGCCAGCAGGGTACCGTCGGAAAGGCGCAGGCATTTGTCTTTGACAGGGCCTCTGCCGCCCACATCCCCTTCCACAAGCACACGGGGCTCGCTCCATGTTTTTCCGTTATCCTTACTGATGACGTACTTGGTAATCCAGGTGGGAATTTCCGCACCGTACTTGAAATACAGAATGATTTCGCCGTTCTGCCTTTTGTAGAGCACGGGATTCCAGTGGGCAACATTATCGTTATCCGACACCACCACGGGCTTGCTCCACTCCCCGGCGGCACTGCGAACGGAAACATAGATTTCCACATCCGGGTTCTTCTCGTGCTTTCCGCCGAACCAGGCCACCATCACTTCGCCGTTATCCAGCGGCAGCACCGTGGAGGCATGGCAGGAGGGCGTCACTTTTCCCTCTTCAAATACGAATTCTCTTTTGGCCGATACAATCATGGTAACTTTTTCTCCCGTCTTTTTGTAAGATTTCCTGTTTTTGATTATCGTACAATTAACCGGATTTTGCAATTCCTATTTCCGATTTTTCGCCTTTTCTCGGTCCGCAACGGATTCTGTCAGGCAAGCAAACATGCGGAAAATCATCTGTTTTTTTGCCAAAAAAGCGTTTTTATATCCCAAAAGCCTTGTTTTTTGTTCGTTATTTTTCACAAACTTTTTGTAAATATTCTGTAAGATTTGCCCAATGTTTTTATAATCCTTCCCTCCAAAATTTCTTGTACCGTAAACATCGTTTTTTCTTTGTCCGCGCCGTTTGCCTTCCCTTTTTCTCACCGTGCACGGCCTCATCCCCACAAGAAAAAACGACTTTATCATACAAAAGCCGATAAGAGTGTGCAGAAAACAGCAAAAATATTTGTGTCCCGCATATTGAAAAAATCTCGCCATTCGGCTATAATAATCTTAATAATTCTTGATTTTTATAATTAATTGCAAATAAACAAATTTCGACTCGGAGGCTCACAAGTATGCTTGATATCCACTGCCACATCTGTTTCGGTTCCGACGACGGAGCCGAAAGCCCCGACGTGGCGCTTAAAATGATAGAGCTTGCATCCCGGTGCGGCACAAACGGTATCGCCGTTACCCCCCACTCCAATGTGCCGGGTTCATACCGCAACCACTATGACGAAGGCGTTGCCGAAAAGCTTTCCGTTCTGCGGGATATGGTGATGAAACGCGGCATTCCCGTTCAGTTATACAGCGGTCAGGAAATTTTCATGACGGACGGTGTACTTCCTCTTCTGGAAAGCGGCAGTCTTGTCACCCTTAACAACACCCGGTACCCCTTGGTGGAATTTGATTTCGGCGAGCGTCAGGAATCGGTTATCTCCAAGCTTCAGCGCCTGATTGCCGCGGGCTATGTTCCCATTGTGGCTCACCCCGAACGGTACGAGTTTGTTATGGAGGATGAAAACGCCGCCATCCGTTTAAGAAGCATGGGCTGCATTCTTCAAATCAACAAGGGCAGCATCGAGGGTCACTTCGGTGAAATGCCCTTCCGGGTTGCCCACAGCCTGCTTCGCCATCAGCTGGCCGATATTGCCGCCAGCGATGCTCACAGCCCCTACATGCGAACCCCCGACATGAGAGAGGCGCACGAAATCGTCAGCAACGAATTTTCCTTTGACTACGCCGAACTCCTTTTCCGCGAAAACCCCGCCACCATTTTGCAGAATAAAGAAATCATCAGGTATTGACAGGAGATTAGCTTATGTTAATGAGAGCCCTGAGGCTCGGCACTCTGATTTTCACCGCTGTTACCGCAGTGCTGTTTGCCGTGATTTTCATTACCACCACCATTACAAAAGACAGAACCATACCCACCATCTCCCTGCCCGACGAGGTGCTGGAGGTCAGTGTTTCCGCCACCGAAGAGGATTTGTTAAAGGGTGTTTCCGCCTATGACAAAAAAGACGGTGATATTACAAAGCGGCTTTTGGTCGAATCCATTTCCCGCTTTTCCGAAACAGGCTATTGCCGCATCACCTATGCCGCATTTGACTATGACAACCATGTTGTCACCGCCTCCAGACCGCTCCACTACACCGATTACACGCCCCCGAAGTTCAAGCTTAACCGTTCCCCTGTTTTTTCCATCTACAACGAGGTTGACACTAACGGTCTTGTGGGCGCCACGGATTGCCTTGACGGCAATATTTCCCAGAATGTAATCATCTATTCACCCGATTTTCAGGAAGAAACCGAGGGTAATTTCTCCATTCAGGCAACGGTATCCAATTCGAAGGGCGACTCCTCCGAAATCACATTGCCCATGATTGTGGAAAAAATTCCGAGAAATGCCCCCGCCGTTTATCTCAGAACCTATCTCGTCTACCTGAAAAAGGGTTCCGACACCCCCGATTGGAATAAATACATCACCGAAACTCTGGATGCCACCGGCGTTGAAGCTGTTTTTCCTGTTTCGGTCAAGACGAACATCAATATGAACAAGGCAGGCGTATACACGGTCAACTATTACGGCACCGACGCCACCGGTATGACAGGACACACCGTTCTGGTTGTTGTGGTTGAGTGAGGTGTGCTATGAAAGACAGAAAATTTTACTTTGAGTGGCACAGTATCGTAAGGGACATTATCCGCAATGCTCTTTGCATCTTCTGCGCCATGCTTGTGGGCCTTATGGGCACCTATATTGTGAAGCACCTGGTCTACACCGCCGTTTACACCAGCTCCGCTTCCCTGATTATCAATTCCGCCGCGGGCAAGACCAACGCCGTTGCCTCTCTCACCAAAAACGCGGAAATCGCACAGATTTATTCCGAGGTATTCGTTACCCCCTCCATGAAAGAAAAAGCATGCGAGTATCTCGGCGTCAAGAAATTTGACGGCAACATCCGTGCCAATGCCAACGATAATACAAACATCATGGAGCTCAGTGTTTCCGCCTCCGACCCGGAAAACGCTTACCGCGAGCTTTGCGCCATTCTCAAGGTGTACCCCAAGCTCACCTCCTCTTTGTTCACCAACGGTGCGGTCAGTGTACTCAAAGCGCCCGCTCTGCCCAAATCGCCCTCCAACAGCATCACCATGGGCAACCTGACCAGAAACGCCCTGCTCGCCATGATTGTAATGACCATGGCCATTGCCGTGGTATCCGTTACAAGAGATACGGTGAAAGACGAAGCATCCTACAAAGACAAAATCGACGCACCCCTTGTGGGTGTGATTCCCCACCAGCGCAAGCACCTCACCCTCAGGCAGATTCTTCACCGCGAAAAGCAGGGTCTGCTCATCGACGGCAGTGCTTTCCTGGGGCTGAAATTTTCGGAGAATTTCAGCAAAATAGCGTTTCGCCTTGAGTATGCCAAAAAGATGAAAGGGGAAAACGTTTTCTGCATCACAAGTGTTGCCGAAAACGAAGGTAAATCCACCGTCTCCGCCAACATTGCCCTGGCTTTGGCAGAAAAAGGCAATTCGGTCATTTTGATGGACCTTGACGGAAAGAAGCCTGCTCTTTACAAAATATTCGGCGAGAAAGACAAGGAGAATATTGAGCTGATTGATTTGATTTCCGGTAAGGTTTCTCCCGAGGAATACAAATTCAAGCGCTACAAAAAATCCAAGCTCTTTCTGGCCCTCAACACCAGATTCCACAGCGATTACCAGAAGTCCATTGAGGACGGCAATGTCAGAAAAGTAGTCAGCGAGCTTAAAAAGAAGGTTGACTTTATCATCATTGATACCGCCCCCACCTCGGTGGATGCCTCCGTTACGGGCACGGCCTCCTTCTGCGACGGCACCATCGTTGTTGTCAGAACAGACTGTGTATATTCACCGATTATCAACGACACCCTGCTTACTCTTGAGCAGACCGGTGCCAAGGTGATGGGCTGTATCCTCAACGACTGTTTTGAGGAAGTATCCATATTGGGCCAGTTCGGTACCGACGAGGCCGGCTACAGCCACACCGGCGGTTACGGCAGATACGGTAAATACGGCAAATACGGTAAGTACGGCAAGTACGGTAAATATGACAAATACAGCAGATACGGCAGATATGGCAGGTACGGCAGATATTCGTCCGATGCGGGTCATGGGGCCGTTGATGCCACAAACGAGCTTGCCGACATCGGTATTCAGTACGAAAGCGGGGAGGATGAAGCATGAGCAAAAGCGAAAAAGACTCTTCCCAGTCCACAACCATACAGGAAAAATCCCCCATTCAGCTTACCGACCTCTGGAAAGGCATTATAAAATTCTGGTGGATACTGATTGTGATGGGCGTGCTTTGCAGCACCGCTCTCACCTTCAAGAGTTACTCCTCCTTCAGACCTCTCTATACTTCCTCCGCCACCTTCACGGTCAACACGCAGGCACAAACTCTTACGGGCGAGGGGCTGCCCTCCTACAACTACTACTACGACAACGCCACCGCCACCCAGCTGCAGGACACCTTCCCCTACATCCTCTCCAGCAATCTTCTCTCCGAAGCTATCTGCAATGAGTTGGATATAGGGTATCTGCCCGCCTCCCTTTCGGCAAGCTCCGTTCCCGCCACCAACATGTTCACCATGAAGGCGACCGGCTCCAGCCCCGATGACGCCTACCGGGTGCTTGTCAGTGCCATCAACAACTACCCTTCCGTGGCGAAATATCTGGTGGGCAATGTGAAGCTGACCATCATCTCAAAGCCCGTCAAGCCCACGGAGCCGGATAACAGATTTACCAAAACCGTTATCCTCAAGGGATTTTTCCTCGGCTTTTCCGCCGGTGTGGCCTGGATTCTTCTGTACTCCATTTTCAGAAAAACCATCAAAACAAAATCGGATATCCGTGAAAAGCTTCACCTGAGTGTACTGGGTACCCTGCCTGAGGTTACCTTCAAAAAATATTCGAGGCAGCAGGTGGATACCTCCGTATCCATCCACAACCCCAAAATCGGCAACGGCTTTCTCGAGGCTGTCAGAGTGCTGAAAAACAGTTTTCTCAACCTGATAGGCCCCGAAGAAAAAGTGATTATGGTTACCAGCACCGCTCCGGGCGAGGGCAAAACCACGGCAGCGATCAACCTTGCTATTTCCCTTGCCGATGCAGGTAAAAAAGTGCTGATTGTGGACTGCGATGTTCGTAACCCCAGTGTTGCTTTGAACTTCAACCCGGAGGAAGACCCGAAGGAAATCACCTTCCGTGACGATGAAATGTACCGCATTGAGGAAACAAAAGCATCAAATGCCATGCTTATGCGCATGAATAACGATGATAAATTTTTCAGAAAAATCGTCAACACCTCTTTCCTGAAAAAACTGTTCGACTCCCTGCGGAATGAATATGACTACATTATCGTTGATACCCCTCCCTGCGGCCTTATTTCCGATGCACTGACCATTGCAGGTGCCTGCGATGCCCTCATCTATGTTATTTTGCAGGATACCGTGCGTGCCGGCCGTGTGTTAAGCTCCGTTGACGCACTCATGCACACCAATGTGCACATGCTCGGTGCCATCATGAACGGTGCAGGCTCCGGCCTTTCCGGCTACGGTGAGGATTACGGCTACGGCTACTCCAGCTACGGTCACTACAAAAAGTATACCCGCTACGGTTACGGCTACGGTTATGGCTACGGCTATGGCTACGGTTACGGAAAATCCAAAAGCAAGAGCAAAAGCAAACACGGGAAAGAGAAAAAGAAATAACCGTTTTTGAAAGGAGCACCGATGAAAAAATCGGGAATGCTTGCGGACATGCTCCGCGAATGGAATTGGGTGCTGAAAT
Organism: Acutalibacteraceae bacterium; assembly: GCA_045599985.1. Lineage (GTDB taxonomy): Bacteria > Bacillota > Clostridia > Oscillospirales > Acutalibacteraceae > CAG-177. The sequence continues at coordinate 18,895 of JAZRWZ010000123.1, forward strand.
ATGTTGCCCGCCACAAGTTCACAATTCTGTTGTATGTTGTGCTCGGTCTGGTCGGCACGGCACTCTCCCTCGGTACGGCCGTTGCATCCAAATACCTGATTGATACCGTAGTATCGCATGCAAATGACCGGCTTATCCCCTACGCCGGTCTCACAATCGGATTGGCACTCTTCCAGTTTGTGTTCTCGGCGCTTTCCTCCTGGGTTACGGCAGTGGTCGGCACAAAGGTCAACAACGGCATCCGGGAAGAAATCTTTTCCAACATTCTTTCCTCCAAATGGGAGGAGATTCACTCCTACCATTCCGGCGAGCTGATCAACAGGATTGAGGGCGATGTGTCCACCGTTTCCTCCGGCGTAATCGGGTTTATCCCCGCCGTTTTCACCAGAGTGCTTCAGTTTCTCGGTTCGCTCATCATCGTGCTGTACTACGACAAAATGATGGCTCTCCTCAGTCTGCTGAGTGCCCCCTTCCTTTTTGCCGTATCCCGCGTGATTATGCGCACCATCCGCCGCTACAATGCCCAAAGCAGAGAGCTGAACGGTCAGGTGCTTTCCTTCTCGGAGGAATCCTTCCGCAATATGCAGCTCATCAAGGCCTTTGACCTTACCAAAGAGTATATTCAGGGCTTCCGCTCCGTGCTCGATAATTACCGCAATGTCAAACTCAAATATGAAAAATTCTCCGTTTTGCTGACACTGCTTCTTTCTGTCATTGGTCTTACCGTTTCCTACCTGTGCTACGGTTGGGGTGTCTACCGGCTGTGGCAGGGCGCCATCTCCTACGGCACCATGACCCTGTTCCTGCAGATTGCAGGCAACCTCAGTTCCTCCTTCTCCTCCATTGCCTCCCTCTTCCCCACAGCCGTTTCCATTGCCACCTCCGCGGGCAGAATCATGGAAACGACCGACTGTGAAAAGGAGCAGGACCTTGACAGAGATAAAGCCAAATCCCTGCTGAGAAAATCCGCCGCTACCGGCGTGGAAATCAAAGCAAGTCATGTATCCTTCCGCTACAGCGACGGTGATTCCACCGTGCTCAACGATGTTAACTTCCATATTAAACCCGGTGAAACCATTGCTCTTGTAGGCACATCCGGCGAGGGCAAGACAACACTTCTCAAGCTGCTGTTGGGCCTTGTGGAGCCCACTGAGGGAGACATTACCCTGCACTGTAAAGATAAATCTCTGCATATATCCGACAGCACACGGCGCTTCTTCTCCTATGTGCCCCAGAATAACGGCGTGTTTACCGGCACCATTTCCAAAAATCTGCGCATGGTGAAGCCGGATGCCACCGATGAGGAATTGGAAAAAGCCCTTCGGGCTGCGGAAATCTGGGATTTTGTATCATCCCTTCCCATGGGAATCGAAACCGAAATCGGAGAAATGGGCGAGAACATCTCCGTAGGTCAGGCACAGCGCCTCACCATCGCCCGCTCTCTTCTGAAGGAAGCACACATCATGCTGCTGGATGAAGCAACCGGCTCCCTTGACAGCGAAACCGAAGCAAAGGTGCTTAACAATATTATGACAAACGACCCCACCAAAATCTGCATACTGACAACGCACCGCGAAAGAGCGCTGCAGTATTGCACAAGAGTTTATCGGTTAGGCTCGGACGGTCATTTTACGTGTGAAGAATAGGATGGGTGATATTATGAAAAAGAAAATCAATTTTCGCCTGAACTGGGGTGTCATCATTGATACCTGCATGATGATTTACGATGCGCTGGCGGTCTGCGCGGCATATTTCCTTGCATTGGTGATTCGCTTTGAGGGAAATATCCACTATGTTTCCAAGCCGTACTGGGAAGCCATGAAGGTGACCGTACCCATTACCGCCCTTATCGCTGTTGTGATTTTCTTCTTTTGCAGAATGTATCACAAGGTGTGGCGCTTCGTGGGATTCGATGAACTGATAAGCACCTTTTTCGGCTCCACCATTGTATCCTTGATTCACTCGGCGCTGATTACCCTTTATATTTATCTCAAGTACGGCAGCAGAGGCTATAACCGCATGCCCTTCACTTACTACATATTCGGCTATTGCCTGCAGCTGTTTGCCGTGGTTGCCATCCGTATTCTGGCACGCTTTTTCTACTCCAGAAAATCCAATGCCGACAGTAACTTCAGCAACTACGAAAGAGTCATGCTTGTGGGCGGCGGCGAGGCAGGCGTCATCATCATCCGTGCCCTGCGCCGCGAAAAAAGTGTGAACGAAAAGATTTGCTGCATCATTGATGACGACCCCAAAAAGCTGGGACGATACATTGAGGGTATCAAAGTGGTCGGCGGCAGAGATGACATCCTCTCCTCGGCTAAAAAATACAAAATCGACAAAATTTATGTGGCTATTCCCTCTGCTTCGGAAGCAGAACTCAGAGAAATTCTGCAAATCTGCAGCGAAACGGACTGCGTCACCAAAAAGCTTTCCAGTGCCTACCTCTCCATGAGCAATGAAATTACCACTCACTCATTGAAGGATATTTCGCTGGAGGATCTGCTCGGTCGGGATCCCATTGAGCCCGACATGAAAGAGGTATTTAACTATATCAAGGGCAAAACCATTATGGTGACCGGCGGCGGCGGTTCCATCGGCAGCGAGCTCTGCCGTCAGATTGCCAAGCATTCCCCTGCCCGCCTCATCATTTTTGATGTTTACGAAAACAACGCCTATGACATCCAGAATGAGCTTCTTGCCAAATACCCCACTCTTGAATTGACCACACTCATCGGCTCCGTCAGGGATTCCAGACGGCTCAACGATGTTTTCTCCCAATATAAGCCCGACATTGTTTACCACGCCGCTGCACATAAGCACGTGCCTCTGATGGAGGTCAGCCCCTGCGAGGCCATCAAAAACAATGTTATCGGCACTTACAAAACCGCCTATGCCGCCATGATGAACGGCTGCAGCCGTTTTGTGCTGATTTCCACGGATAAGGCCGTAAACCCCACCAATGTGATGGGTGCCTCCAAGCGCATCTGCGAAATGGTGATTCAGGCCTTTGACAGCAAAATCCGTCAGGGCAAGGCAGACGAAATTGCCCGGCTCTTTACCCACGCCTCGGACGGGGAAGAAGCGCTGCCCCTGCCCGAAAACATTAAAACCGAATTTGTCGCCGTGCGTTTCGGCAATGTACTGGGAAGCAACGGTTCCGTAATTCCCCTGTTCAAAAAACAGATTGAAAACGGCGGCCCCATCACCGTGACCCATCCCGACATCATCCGCTACTTCATGACCATTCCCGAGGCCGTTTCTCTGGTGCTCACCGCAGGCACCTATGCAGGCGGCGGCGAAATCTATGTGCTGGACATGGGTTCACCCATGAAGATTGATACCCTGGCCCGCAACCTCATCAAACTTTCCGGCCTGAAGCCCGATGTGGATATCAAAATCGAATACACCGGCCTTCGCGAAGGCGAAAAACTTTATGAAGAAAAGCTTATGGCAGAGGAAGGGCTCAGAAAAACCGAAAACAAGCTGATTCACATCGGCTGCCCCATCCCCTTTGATACCGATGTTTTCAGCAGCCAGCTTGTACGGCTTATGGATGCAGCCTATTCCAACGATACGGGCATCAGAGAACTGATTGCCGAAACCGTTTCCA
>JAZRWZ010000124.1:0-3569 GCA_045599985.1 Acutalibacteraceae bacterium
TGCCGGCTACGGCGAGAATCAGGGCAGATTATCCCCGGAGCAGGCGGCCTTTTACCGGGTGAAAAGCGAACTGGTGCATTTGGGAAAAGACCGTTTTTATGAAAAAATAAAGAACCTTGACGAGGTGGCGCTTGAGGATGCCGTTTCCGAATGCGGCAGGGGCAGAAACATGATGTGCCGGGCGGGAAAATCCAACTGCTGGGTTGACTGGCACGGCAATATGGGCATGTGCGGCATGGTTCCCGCCGGTGACAACAACATTTTGGAAAAAAGCTTTTCGGCGTGTTGGGAAACCGTGAAAGCAGGGGCCAAAAAGGTTATACTGCCCCAAAAATGCACCGAATGCAAATACAGCGCAATCTGTAATGTGTGTGCCGCCGTCTGCCTGTGCGAAACCGGGCGTTACGACACCGCACCGGAGTATTTGTGCCGATACAGCAGCAGCACCCTTGACAGAATCATGGAACTGAAAGCCCAAAAGAAATAAAGGAGCCCAAAACCATGCTATACTATAAAAGAACCGAACACTATATGCTCAGAGAAATCATGAACGACCACATTCTTATTCCCGTCGGGCAGCAGGCATCCGGGCAAAACTACCTGATTATGATGAACGAAACCTCCCTTTTGCTGTGGAATGAACTGGAGAATAAAAAAACGGCAGAGGAGCTTTGCACCTGCCTTTCCGCCTGCTTTGATACGGAGGGCGAAAATGTAACGGAGGATATTGACCGGTTTCTGGAAGAAATGCTGCAGGCGGGTGCCGTGGAAGCATCGGAATGCAATGATTAGTACAGATGCCCTCCCCGTCTCATTCACACAAATAAGAATTGCTCACAAAAAGATAAAAGAGCTGCTGTTCCCTCATCGGATCGGCAGCTCTTTTTCAATTCTGTCGGGGACTTTTTCACAGCCCTCTCCCTCAGGCAAAGGCACTCCCCCTCCCCCGTGCCGGGTTGCATCGGGAAGTGCCGAAAATCGGCCTGCAAACGGCCTCACAGGCCATTTCACCGTCATCTTAATGAGATTGACCGTTCTTTACCTTCATGCTCTCAAAATACGGTTTTCTGCCGATATTTGACGAGGTTGATGAAGCGGAATTGTACGGCGTAATCATGCAAAAACAGCCCCCGGAAACGGAGGCTGCTTCGTATTAAATCAGGCGGGGTTATCTCCAGTCAACATCCACGGCTTTCTGCGCCTTTTCCTTCAGGGTTGCCAGACGGGAGAGCGCCTCATTCAGGGTGCTGTCATTCTTGGCAAAGTGGAGCCTTATCAGGTGGTTGATATCCTCCTTGAAAAAGCTTGAGCCGGGCACGGCGGCCACACCCACATTTTTCACCATCCATTCGCAGAATTTCAGGTCATCCTTCACGCCGAATTCGCTCACATCCACAAGCACATAGTAGGCGCCCTGCGGGTCTGTGTATTTAAGCCCGATTTTTTTGAGCCCGCCCACAAACACTTCCTTCATGTGGGCGTAATGGGCGGCAAGCTCTTCATAATAACTGTCATCGGATAGGAGGCCCACCACCGCCGCTTCCATCAGGGGCGCTGCCGCGCCCACGGTCAGAAAATCGTGCACCTTTTTCACCCGCTCAATAATTGCGGGGCAGGCAATCACATAGCCTAAACGCCAGCCCGTGATGGAGAAGGTTTTGGAAAGGGAGTTGCACACCACGGTGCGCTCCCGCATACCCTCAAGGGACTGCATATAAACGTGCTTGTAGGGCTTATAGACGATGTGCTCATAAACCTCATCGGTAACCACATAGGCATCATATTTGATGGCAAGGGAGGCAATATATTCCAGCTCCTCCCGGGTGAACACCTTGCCGCTGGGGTTGGAGGGATTGCAGATGATAATGGCGGAAACATCCTGCTTAAACGCATCCTCCAGCACCGCTTTATCAAAATTGAATGCGGGGGGATTGAGGGGAACATAAATCGGCACGGCACCCGAAAGAATGGTATCCGCCCCGTAATTCTCGTAAAACGGCGAGAATACAATCACCTTATCCCCGGGGTTTACTATGCTCATCATGGTAGCCATCATGGCCTCGGTGCTGCCGCAGGTAACAACGATTTCCCTTTGCGGGTCAATGGATATACCCGAAAAGTGCTCATATTTTTTGGCAACCGCATCCCTGAAATTTTTGGCGCCCCATGTGATGGCGTACTGGTGAGGCCCCTCGGCGGCAACCTGCGCCAGCCTGTCGGTGATTATTTGGGGAGGGTCAAAATCAGGAAAGCCCTGTGACAGATTGATGGCACCGTATTCATCCGATATCCTTGTCATTCGCCTGATGACAGAATCGGTAAAGCATTCGGAACGGGAGCTCAGTTTTCGCATAAGATTTCTCCTTTGAAATGAAGGGATGGTTACAATATAACACAAAAACAGAATCTTTCAAGACGGGACGGAGCTGTTAATGCGAATATTTCATTGAAAACCTTGACTTGATACCCAAGGTTAACTATACTTTTCGTTACAAACGGCATCAGAGGAGCAATAACTTATGCTGACGAAAATAGGAGCGCTTTTTATGGCAATCATCTCTTTTTTCAACATTCTTTTTGCGGGATACATAAAGCACTACCCCGACAACAGAATATTCCTTAACCAATACTACATCGACAGGAAGGATGAGCGGCAGTCCTATGACCTTGTGTTCCCCAAAAACGCCAAGGGCAATCTGGGGCTTGTTCTCTGCATTCACGGCGGCGGCTGGGTCCAGGGGGGCAAGGGCGAATATACCGAAAGTCTTTTTCAGGTCAGCGAAGAAAAAGGGGTTGCCGCTGCCTGCATAAACTACCGCTATGTTTCCGAAAATGTCAACTTTGACGATGTGCTTGATGACATTGCCTCCGCCCTTGCGGCAATCAAGGCCAAGGGCGCGGAATACGGGGTAAATTTTGACAAGGTGCTGTTAAACGGCATTTCGGCGGGCGGCCATCTCTCTCTGCTTTATGCCTACACCAGAAAAGAGGTTTCTCCCATTGAGCCCGTATGCGTGGTGGAGCTTTGCGGGCCCACCGATCTGGAAAATCCGTTTTTCTATTCCGTCGAAAACCGTGTGGGTGCCTCGGTGGGAACAGAGTATTTCCGCAATATCATCAGCAACGGCATCGGCTTTGATATAGACCTTAACAATTTTGATGCCGCGCGAAACGCCGTGAAACAATATTCACCCATCAATTATGTTGACGAAAACACGGTGCCTACCGTTTTCGGTCAGGGGGAAAATGACGATATCGTCCCCTACCGGAATTCCCTTGACCTGAATGCCAAGCTGGATGAATGCCATGTGGAGCACACCTTCATCTCCTTCCCCAACTCCAACCACGAATGTGAGGATAAAGCCTCCCTTTCGGCCATTATGAAGCTGTTCTTCGAGTGCATTGATACTTACCTGAAGTAACACTAAAAACGGTATTCCGGGATTCCCGGGGCTTACCGATTCCGAAAAAAGCAGCAGCCGGATAACCTTTTTACGGGCTATCCGGCTGTTTTTCTTATTTGCGGGACTGCCTGCGGGCAGCCTTTTTCCTTTATCAGTAAATAATAT
>JAZRWZ010000125.1:0-6321 GCA_045599985.1 Acutalibacteraceae bacterium
AAAAAATACCGAAATCCGTGTTTTCAAGTTGCAATCCCGCCCGATAGCGTGTAATATAAAGGAAAGTTCATGTTCACAAGGAGGATACCCATGAAAAAAGTCATCAGTTTAATCCTTTGCGTGCTGCTGGTTCTTTCCCCTTTGGCCGTGGCGGCATCGGCAGCAGACTTTGACAAACCCGTTACCATCTTTGTTGACGGCCTGAACACCTGCGATGTGTTCAACACCAAGAGCAATGAGCAAATCATTCCTCCCTCCGGCGATGCTATTTTAGGTCAGGTCACGGGCAATCTCGGCCCCATCATCGCCTCCGTGCTCACAGGCAACTACCACATTATGGAGGACGAGCTGTTTGAGGCTCTGGATGTTATTTTCGGGCCCATGCTCTGCGACGAAAACGGCCGGGGCATTGATACCCGCAACGGTTATCAGATTCCCACCGAGGACGAAATCCGTGAATTCGTTGAGAACCGCGACCCCGCCGCCTCCCCCGACGATAATTACATCCGCTTCACCTACAACTGGTGTGAAAGTATTCAGAACATTGCCGCAGACCTGCGCACCCTGATTGAGCGCGTGGTTGCCGTTACCGGCGAGGATGTGGCATTAATCGGCTTCAGCATGGGCACCTGCGTGGTGACCTCCTACCTGAAAATGTACGATTATGAATATGTGGATTCCGTGGTGCTGCTTGCCGGTGCCTACAACGGCGTGAGCTGCTGCGGCGAGCCCTTCTCCTATCAGCTGGGCACCGACAGCGATGCCATCGTGCGCTTTGTGGAAAGCCTTATGACCGGCAACGATGCCACAAACATATTTTTGAGAAACCTGATGCTGCTGCTCAACAAGCAGGGCATTCTGGACTTTGCCGTGGATAAAATCGTGTGGCGGCTGGTTGAGCAGCTGGGCGACCGTGTGTATGACGAGGCCATGCCCAAAATATTTGCCCGCCTGCCCGGCCTGTGGAGTCTGGTATCCTTAAAGGATTACCCCGCCGCCCGTGCGCTGATTGTGAAGAGCGGCATGTATGACGACGAATACCTTGCCATGCTGGATTGGTACCACAACGAGGTGCAGGTCAACATGGAATCCCTTTTGCAGGGCTGCCTTGACAGAGGCATTCACCTTGGCATTGTTGCCAAATACGGCTTTGCCAATGTGCCCGTGATTCCCGACTACAACCGCATGAGCGATACGGTCATCAGCTCCTGCGATGAGGCCTACGGCGCCACCTTTGCCGATGTGGGCTCCACCCTTGGCGACGGCTACACCCAGGCTGTGCAGAACGGTCACAACTGCCTCTCCCCCGACAACATGGTGGACTCCTCCACCTGCACATTCTGCGACTACACCTGGTTTGTCAAGAACCTGACCCACGCCCGCATGCCCGACTGCGTTTTTGAACTGAGCGATTACATCATCAACGCCGAGGCGCAGCCCACCGTGTGGGACGGCACCTTCAGCCAGTTCCTTGTTTTCACCCCCGACGAAACACTGGAAACCCTCAACGCCGAAAATGACTATTCCATCTACACCGCGGCCCCCCGCAGCACCAACGTGTTCAAGCTGTTCTTCAACACCGTGAAATCGCTGTTCGGCCTGCTGAAAAAATAATCGGATATAAATTCGCAATCCCCTCTGCCGCTTTTGCAGCAGAGGGGATTTTTTGCGGTACAGCCGCTTATTCCTCCATTTGTTTGCCGAGGAAGGAGGCCGCCACCTGAGCCAGCTTCACATCCGTGGCGGAGGGGGCAACCTTCTGTTCCCCCATCAAAAACACCACAGCACCCAGCACATCGCCGCCCCCCACAATAGGGAAGGCAATGGCCGCCTCACGGTCAACGCCCTCAATGGGCTGCAGGGAATCCTTGCTGCCCGTGTAGGTGTAGTTGATGCGTTTATCCATCAAATCCTCCAGTGCCTGACCCACTCTGCGGTCCACCACCTCCCGGCGGGACACACCGGAGGCGGCAATCACACTGTCCCTGTCCGTCAGCACCACGGGCAGGGTGGAGGCGCGGCTGAGCACCTCGGCATACTGCTCCGTCACCGTGGACAGTTCCCCGATGGGGGAATACTTTTTGAATATCACTTCACCGTCGGCGGCGGTAAAAATTTCCAGCGGGTCGCCCTCACGAATCCGCATGGTGCGGCGAATCTCCTTGGGAATCACCACCCGGCCCAAATCATCAATTCTTCTTACAATCCCGGTTGCTTTCATAAACACAATCTCCCTTATTCACAGTTGATGCGAACAAAGCCGCCCGATAAAACGGCTTCGCCCGGTTTATCACAACTATTTTGAGCCAATCCGGGCAGGATTATGCACCGATATGCCCATAAATCAGGTGTTCACAAAAGGCGGAGAAAGTCCCCGACCGAAACATACCGTAACAGCGGCACAAATTGCTTTCAAAAGCCTTAACAGCATATTGCTTGTATAATTTACCGGATATGATATAATACATTTTGTATTATCGTATCAATCAGAGGAAAGCTCCCTGATTGATTATGCTTGCCGAAATAATCATCCGGTTTCCCAATCGTGCGCCGGATAAAAAGCAAACGAAAAAAGGAATGAGCTGATGCTTTACATATTGCTTCAATCGCTTGAAAGCGAAGAGGATAAAAATATATTTACCGAAATTTATCTGGCAAATGAGCAGTTTGCATTTAAAACTGCGAATTATCTGCTCAAGAACAAAGCGAACTGTGCAGATTGTGTGCAGGAAATTTTTCTTGAATTGATAAAATCGTTTGAATCGTATAAAGCACTGGATTCCGAGCGGCAGAAGAAATATTATCTGACTGTTTGCAGAAGATGTGCTTACAAAATGAATGCCGAAAATACAGATGTGATAAGCATTGAAAATCTGCCGGAGGATATACTTTCAAATGAGCCTGATTTAAGCAGTATTAAGCTTGGCACAATAGTAAAAATCATAAATAGCCTTGATGATAATTACCGAATCCCGTTATCAATGAAATACGCCGAGGGCAAAAGTATCAAAGAAATCGCCGGGTTTTTATCCGTATCGCAAAACACCGTTAAACAAAGGCTGTTCCGTGGCAGAAAAATGATTTTCAAAGCACTTGAGGGTGAAAGAACAGAATGAATAATGAAGCGATTTTAAAAGCGGCTTGCATCGCTGCCGATGAGGAATTGAGCGCAGGGCTGCTTGCGCTTGTTAACAGTATGCCGGATATTTCCGTTTCGGAAGCGGAAAGAGAAAAAATCCTTTCGGTTCTCATACCCGGCAGCACAAAAAAGAAAAAAACGCACAAAAAAGCACTTAGGGTGCTTCTTGCCGCGGCGATAATTTTGCTGCTTACGGCATTGACTGTTTTTGCCGTTAAACCGCTCAGAAATTTTGTGGTTGAAATGTTCAAGGATGAAAGCCGGATAATATTTTCACAATCCGAGGGACGCAGCAGCCTTTATCCGCATTATGATTATATTCCCGAGGGCTATGTGCTTACAGACATAAAAAAAGGAAAAACAAGCCAATGGTTGGAATACAAATGCGGGATATACGGTTTAAATATTAAATCTTTACCGAATGACAATTCAGTAGCTTTATTCGATTCGGAAAATGCAGAAACCGGAGAGATTAAAGTCGGCGACACGGTTGGATATTACAGCATAACAAATGACACATTGTTTTTAATGTGGTCAGTCGGTAATTACAATTATAGGATATCAGCTGATAGAAATGATAAATTAATCGGACTTGATGAGTTAGTTAAAATTGCACAATCTCAAAAGTCGTAATTTGTGCTTTCCTACAAAGTTTTGATTTTTGCTGATTTTCTTTGTAACCTTTTGCCTTTTTTTGACACTTGGTATTTGAGAGGAAAAATCTCAAATATTTTGAAAGAAGGAAAAAAGGTATGAAAAAAATCACCCGCAAAATCATTGCCGTGCTGCTTTGCACGGTGGCTGTTGCATCGGCATTATCCGTGTTTGCTCTTGCTGCTCAGCAGGAAAAGGAAATAAGTCCGAAATTGACTTATTTAAACGATTATGACGGAATTATCGATCATGGTACACTCAAAACCGTTGTTACGGTCAGAGCGCAAGGGAAATCAAGCGTTACAAGCATTAAAATCAAGGCGGAGCTTCAAAAACTTTCAAGCGGAGCTTATTCCACCGTGGAGACATGGGAGCAAACCTTTTCCGGCACAAGCGCATTTTTTGAAGAGAGCAAAGTAACAAACCCGTTCAGTACCTACAGATTAAAGGCAACAATTACTGCCTATTGCGGTTCAGCCTCCGAAACAAAAACGATTTATGTTTATGAGAGTTAATCCGAAAAGACATAATAGTTTATTAGTTTTAATATGTCCGGAGGTTAAAAATGTACGCAAAAAACAAATGGAAAAGAGCGGCTGTAATTACAGTATTATTTGCATTAATTGTCGGTATCGGTCAGCCCGCCTGTGCGGCACATGAGGCGGCGGTAATTGAACAGGAAATGAATATTATCGTCAGAGCCAACGAGCTTGATGAGGGCGATATTATTGTTCGCGCTAATTCGGCAGACGGCGAAGAAACGACAACAGAAAGCCACGAACCGGAAGAGCCAACAGCGGAATTTGTTACAGAAGAACCTGCAACGGAAGAACCCACCTCGCCCCCTGCGGGCGAGGAGCCTTCGGGCGGTGAAAGCGGAGAGGAACCCACGGTAAATCCTTCCGATGAGCCCACCGTAGGAGATGAGCCCGCAGCGGAGGAGCCTTCGGAGATTCTTCCGTGGAGTTCAAAGGCGGTTGGTGCGGAGTACTCCTTGGCACACAATGCTAAAGGCAGCGGCGTAAAGGTTGCCGTATTAGACTCCGGGCTTGATATATACAGTGAGGTAACGGCAAGCGGCGGAATTGACCTTGTGGACCCTGAGTATTGCCACGGAGATGACCTTACCGGGCACGGTACTGCCATTGCAGGCATTATTGCCGCACCCGAGGATAATGCCGGAATCATCGGCATTGCCCCCGAAGCGGAAATATATGTGGTTCGCGTTTTAGATGGAGAGAATGCGGCTCCCGTGAGCCGCATTATTGAGGGCATTGATTGGTGCATTGAGAATGATATGGATATTATCAACATGAGTTTCGGTACCGACCAAAATCCGCAAATCCTTCATGAAAAAATCATGGAAGCAACCAATGCGGGCATAATCTTGGTTTCTTCCGCAGGCAATTCAACCGCGCTGCAATATCCCGCCAAATATGATGAAGTGATTGCGGTTAGTTCTGTGGACAGCGCCATGAAAAAATCCTCTTTTTCAGCTTGGGGCAAGGGATTGAATTTTGTGGCACCCGGTGAAAACATATATTCCACTTCCCTTATAGGCGGATATGGTGTTTGCAGCGGAACAAGCATGGCATCGCCGCATATCACGGCAGCAGCGGCAGTTTTGTTAGGCCAAGACAAAACGAAATCACCCGAGTTTATTCAAGCCCTTCTTGCCGCATCCTGCAAAGAATTCGGTAATGCTCAAAAATACGGCAATGGCCTGCCCGATTTGGAATTTGCATTGCAGAATTATGACAGTTTCGCCCCCAAACATTCCCATAAGCCAAACAATCATCCGAAAAACAACAAAAAGCCGGTGAAATATGAGGCTGAGGATGTGTTTGTGGAGGGGATGTGGTCTACACAAGGGCATAACCTTATTGCCAAAGCAACAAATAATCTTCAGGATGTAGAAATGATTAAAGAAGTTAGTCTTGATTGTGATACATATAAATTATCTTTTAGTAAAGATAATACAGTTGTTGCAGGAAATGGAAAACCATATTCTGGCTGTCTCTGTTATCATGGAACTGGAAATTATGTTGCCACTGCAAGATTCCTCTATACTATGGCTCGGCATTATAAATATGGAATAAAATTTGACGAATTAGATCAAGCAAAATATGATATTATATTAGGGAGCAATTCCTCCAACAGAAAAGGAAGCAATAATAGAGTTGATATTCTTTATGATATGTATTCCTTGTTTTTTAAATACAATGTTATGGACGATTCATCTTCAATGAATCAATCCAAATCATTAATTGTATTTGGAATGTTGTTTCATCTATTAGGAGATATTTATGCTCACCGTAGCATTGTTCCGCCATCAAGTGCAAAGAACAGAGAAGCAACAAAGCACGGAAGCGGAGAAGGAGGGAACGAAGGACATTATTTTGTCATCAGCGATTTTAATGACGATTGTAATAACCACATAATGACCTCAGAACATAAAACAACAGAAGATAAAAAGAAAATATATGTTGACAGAGATTTGATTATTTCACTTGTCACTAAATTTTTTT
>JAZRWZ010000126.1:0-7062 GCA_045599985.1 Acutalibacteraceae bacterium
TCCCTTTTCTTCATTGCCGGCAAGCACGGAACGGGGAGAGGGCCGCCGCCGAAGTGTATGCCCTTTGCCGGGGGCTTATGCTGGGGGAGCGCACAACATGCGTTTCACTGTCGTAAATGATGTTTACGGAGCACTGCCGAATTTTTGGGCAGGCTCTTTTTTATTTTGTCCGAAAAAAGCAAGAGCCCCCACCCCATGAAAGGAGATTTTTCATGAAAAAGAAAATCGCACTGATTGTCGGACTGCTGCTGGGTCTTGCGGGCATCTGCTTTTTGGTGTATTCCGATGTGCTGCAGGGTTACAGCTTTGTGGGCACCGCCTGGTCCCTGCTGCCCCCCGTTGTGGCCATTGTGCTGGCGCTGATTACCAAGGAGGTTTATTCCTCCCTGTTTCTCGGCCTTGTTTCGGGGGCGCTGCTCTATTCCAAATTCAATACCATTGATACTCTGGAAGCCGTGTTTACCCACGGCATCATCACCGGCCTTTCCGGCAGCGGCAACCTGGGCATTCTCTGCTTTCTGGTAACGCTGGGCGTGCTGGTGGCTCTGCTCAGCCGCTCCGGCGCCACCGCCGCCTACGGCCGCTGGGCTGCCCGCCACATTCACTCCCGCCGGGTAGCCATGCTCTCCACCTTTGCTTTGGGCATTGTGCTGAGCGTGGATGACTACTTCAACACCCTCACCGCAGGCAACGTGATGCGCCCCATTACGGACCGCAACAATGTGTCCCGCGCCAAGCTTTCCTACATCATTGATGCCACAGCCGCTCCCATGTGCATGATTATGCCCATCTCCAGCTGGGCGGCCGCCGTCTCCGCCAATGTGGAGAACGTGAACGGTGTGGAAATGTTTTTAAAGGCAATCCCCTACAACTTCTATTCCCTGCTCACCCTTGCCATGGTGTTTCTTACCTCCCTGCTGCAGTTTGATTTCGGCCCCATGCGTGTGCACGAAATGAACGCCCGCAAGGGGGATGTGTTCACCGTGAAGCGTGAGGGTGACGAGGAGGAGCAAAAGGTGCTGGGCGGCGAGAAGGCTGCCCTGCCCGATTTGATTCTGCCCGTGGTGCTGCTGATTGTGACCTGCATTGCCTATATGCTGTATACCGGCGGATTTTTCGGCGGTGTGGGGCTGATTGATGCCTTTGCCGACTGCAACGCCTCGCTGGGGCTTAGTATGGGCGCCCTTGTGAGCGTGGGCGTAACCATTATTTATTACTACATCCGCGGTCTGCTTTCCTTTAAGGATTTGATGGAATCCGTTGCCGCCGGGTTCAAATCCATGGTGCCCGCCATGCTGATTCTGATTTTTGCGTGGGCCCTCAGCGAAATCACCGTGCTGCTGGGTGTCAACGATTTTGTGGGCGGCGTATTCCGTGGCAGCGCCTCCGGGCTTTACTCCCTGCTGCCCGCCATCGTGTTCCTGATTTCCGTTGGTCTGGCCTTTGCCACCGGCACCTCCTGGGGCACCATGGGCATTATCCTGCCCATTACCGTGGGCATCGGTCTGGATGAGGCGATGACCGTAATCGCCGTTTCCGCCTGCCTGGCCGGAGCCGTTTGCGGCGACCACTGTTCTCCTATCTCCGACACCAACATCATGTCCTCCACCGCAGGCGGGTGCAACCACCTGACTCATGTGGAAACTCAGCTGCCCTATGCCGCCGTGGTGCTGGCCATCTCCTTCTTCATCTACATTCTGGCGGGCTTTGTGCGCAATGCCGCCATCTGCCTTGCCGTTGCCTTTGCCCTGCTGCTGATAACCCTCTTTACCATCCGCGCCGTAGTCAACAAGAAAGAAAAAGCAGGCGCATAACCGCATATCAAAGCGCAAAAAAATCCCCGGGAACAGCTTCCGGGGATTTTCTGTTGCTTGTCTTATTACAGATACTGCCACTCTTTGTCGGTATAAGCGCTGGTTTCGATGCACTCGGTATCCAGCACCTCGCAGGGCTTGTTCACGGCAAAGGTGTAAACCTTTTTGTAGTTGCGGTTGGCAACCAGCTTTACGGTTTGCTTGTCGGCATTGTAAACGGCGCTCCACAGCGCAACCACACGCCAGGGGTAACGGGGGTGGTCATAGTCAAGGCGCACATGGCTGAGCAAATCCATGGATTCCATCTCGGTCATCACATCATCCTTGGCAATCAGCACCTCTTTCACGGCGTCGATTCTGTCTTCACCGTGCTGCTCCACTTTGAAATCACCGATTTCCCTGGTGATGGTGAAGTTGCACACATACTGGAATTTCAGGCCGTCATTCTCAAACACGGAGCCCGCCACGGGATATTTCTCGCTGCCGCGCTCATACACATACATCTTTTCGCCGATGTACTCAATCACAACGGAGCGGCCGGTTTTGTCGATAATCTGGTAATGGTAAGCGGTGAAAAGGGAGTCATGCATGTTGTATTTGCCAAACAGTTCCACGGCCTCGTCCACGGTGGCGCAGGTGTCAAGCACGGCACGAATCATGGCTGTGGTGGTGATATCCTTCTTGGCGGGGTCAGTCTGCTTGGTGGCAGCGGCGCGAATCTGAAGCACGGCAATGGCAAGGCCCTTTTCGTTGATGCCGTCTACACAGCAGAAGGGAGCCAGCATGGCCTGCATGGCGTTTTTGGGGTCATACTGACGGCGCTTGTTGCCGTAGGCCAAAAAGTTGTTATCCACAACGGAGAGGCTGGCGTAGCGGTTCTGAGGATGAGTCCAGACCACAAAGCAGGGAGCCTCGCGGAAATCGAAGTTGCGGCCCAGGGTGTGGTCGCCCTCGGGGGTATAAGCCTCAAAGGTGGTGCATCCGCCGCCCTCATCGGTACCCACGGTAACTGCCTTTTCGGCAACGGGGTTGTGCTTTACGGCATATTTCATCAAATCCACAATGTTGGAGGCGCCGTCACGCAGCACGCCCTCAATATCGTATTCCTCGCGGTAATCCATCAGGTAGATGTTTTCATCCAGCCGGGTGATGGTATTGTGCTGCAGAGCAAGGCTGCTGCGCTGCTTTACCAATGCGGACAGGCCTGCCGCCATGGATGCGGGCACAGCCAGTTTTACAAGAGATTTTACAACGGACATATTCTATTCCTCCCAGTTTCTCGAAACTAAATTCAAGTATATCATGGAATCCCGAAAAAGCAACCTTATTTTTCTCCCTTGTATTTTACACTACCGCGTGTATAATGGAATCAAATCCCTTTTGAGGAGGTTTGTTATGGAAAAAATAAAATTCGGTATCGTCGGCACGGGCACCATCGCCCACCGTTTTGCAGAGGCCATAAAGAATGTGCCGGAGGCGGAGCTTGTGGCCGTTGCCTCCCGCAAGGAGGAAACGGGCAAAGCCTTTGCCGAAGAATTCGGTATTCCCCATGTTATTGTGACTTATGAGGCCATGGCGGCCTCCACCCTCATTGATGCCGCCTATATCGGCCTGCCCCATTCTTACCACTGCCCCGTAAGCTGCATGATGATGCGGGGCGGCAAGCATGTTTTATGCGAAAAGCCCCTTGCCGTTACCCGCCGGGAAACGGAGCAGATGTTCGCCGCGGCAAAAGAAAACCGCGTTTTTCTGATGGAGGCCATGTGGGGCCGCCTTGTGCCGGGAACACAAAAACTGCTGAAACTGGTGAACGAGGGCGTACTGGGCGAGATTCTGGGTGTTGAGGGCAAATTCTGCTATCAGATGGATGAAGACGAAATGGGCCACCATGTTTTCAAAAACGAAAACGGCGGCGGCTCCCTGCTGGATGTGGGCGTTTACGGTCTGAGCTTTGCCAAATGGTACCTTGGCACCGATATCGTTTCCACCACGGCACAGGCAAATATTGTGAATAATACCGATTACCACACCTGCGTGCAGCTGGCCTATGCCAACGGAGCCATTGCTCAGCTTTCCTCCGCCACCATGCTGCGCAAGCCCAACGAGGGCTTTGTATACGGCACCAAGGGCTATGCAAAAATCAACCGCTTCTATGCCCCGCAAACCATCGAGCTTCACCCCAACGACGGCCCGGTGCAAACCATCGAAACTCCTTATTGGGGCAACGGATTTGAGGAGCAGATTGCCCACACCTGCCGTTGCATTGCCGAAGGACTTACCGAAAGCCCGGTCATCACACCCGAACACAGCCTGTTCATCATGGGGCAGATGGATGCCATCCGCAAAGAAATCGGCCTAACCTACCCGCAGGATAACGACGGAGGTAACGCGCAATGACAAAAATCCTTGTTTCCGTTCTGATTTTTCTGCAATCCCTGCTGGGGCTCGGCTATGAGAACAGCGAGGTCTGGGCTTTTGATGCCCTGCCCTGCTATGAGGGCGGCCGCGTCTGCAGCGGCGTTTACAATGACGGTGCAGGACTTGCAAGTGAGCAGAACGGCCCCACCGCCGAAGACAGCCGCCTGCAGGTGATTGCCGGCACCAATGCGTCGGAATACGCCGCCTTTATTGATGCCGCCCGAGAGAGTGGCTTTGAGGCCGTTTACGAAAACTGCTTTGAAACCGTGACTGCCACCGCCCTGCGCAAGGGTGACCTGCTCTATTACGCTTATTACTGCGATGCCACGGGCGAAGCGCGGGTGGTTGAAGATAATAGCTCCGATTCCCTTGAAAATTTCGGATATTCTTATTCCGAAGGCTCTGCCGCCACCCTTTACCAGTTCGATTACCCCTATGCGGATTTCGGCGAGAAGCGTGACGAGGATGTGTACTCCACCAACGGCATGATGTATATCGTAAAGTTGGCGGATAACAGCCTTGTGGTGATTGACGGGGGTTCCATCCGCCAATCCGCCGATAAAAACATTGAGGAGTGCATCCGCTACATGCACAAAATCACGGGCACGCAAATGGGTGAGCCCATCCGCATTGCCCTTTGGTACGGCACCCACGGCCACAGCGACCATGTCACCTTCTTCTACAAGCTGCTGGGCTATTACCACAGCGATATTCTGCTGGAGCGGGTCATGTTCAATTACCCCTCCCTGAGCCTTGTGGAGCATGACGAGCGCATTGATATGTTCCGTGACCGTCTGGCCCTGCTCTACCCCGATGTGAAATACCTGAAGCCCCAC
Organism: Acutalibacteraceae bacterium; assembly: GCA_045599985.1. GTDB lineage: Bacteria > Bacillota > Clostridia > Oscillospirales > Acutalibacteraceae > CAG-177. The sequence continues at coordinate 5,069 of JAZRWZ010000126.1, forward strand.
ACGGGCATGAGCTTTGATATGGCCAACCTGCACATAGATGTGCTTTACACCCACGAGGATGCCGTTTCTCCCCTTACGGGAAAAACACGCATCACCAACACCAACGATGCCTCCACCGTTTGCCGCCTGACTGCCGCAGGCAAGCGTTTTCTGGTAACGGGGGACATGAATGTGCTGGCACAAAGCAAGGTGGTGCCCATGTATCCCCACGATGTGTTCCGCTGTGATGTGCTGCAGGGTGCCCACCACCTTTACAACAGCGTTAACCTTATTTATGACTATGCGGATGCCGATTGGGTGCTTTGCCCCATGTCACAGGGCCGCGCCAAAGCGGGGCTGTTAGGGCACACGGCTGCCCGCCTCTACTACAAGGAGGAGCAGCTGCTTTACGCCGACAACGCCCTTTACATTTTCACCTTTGCCCCCGAGGGAATCTCTTTGAGCACCGACCGCACCGCCTGTGTCTGCTATGACGACTCGGGCATGAACGATATCAAACAATAAAAAAGGAGGGCTGCGCCATGTGGCCACTGGGACTTTCCACCTGCGGCAGCAAGCCGCTGAACGATGCCATGTTCACCGAATACCGGGAGAACGGCGTGCAATGTCTTGAGCTTTCCTACCGCAGCTTTGACGAAGTGGATTTTGATGAGGCCAGGAAACTGGCCGACCGTTACGGGGTAACGCTTTGGTCTTTGCATCTGCCCTTTTTGCCCTTTGCCCAAATTGATGTGGCGGCCCTTGAACGCGAAAAGCGGGACAACACCGTGGCGCTGTATGCCGACATCATGAAAAAAGCCGCCGATGTGGGCATCGACAAATTCATTGTGCACCCCAGCGCGGAGATTCACGACTATGATGGGGTCACTCCCGCCATGCGCCTTGAGAAGAAGGCCTGCGCCAAGGATACCCTGTCCCGTCTGGCGGATATTGCCGAACCCCTTCACGCCGTGATTTGTGTGGAGGATTTGCCCCGCCGCTGCCTTGGCAACTGCTGGGAGGAAATGGCGGAGCTGACCGAGGACGAGCGCCTTCGCATCTGCTTTGACACCAACCACATTTTAGGGCAGGACCCCCTGCTGCTTTTGGAACATCTGGGCAAAAAAGTGGTGACGCTGCATGTGTCGGATTATGATTTCGGCAACGAGCGCCACTGGCTGCCCGGGGAAGGAAAACTGGATTTTGCCGCTTTGGTCGCCGCCCTGCGCAAGGCGGATTACAGCGGAGCGTGGCTGTATGAAATCAGCTTCGGCTGCCCCGAAACCGTGCGCCGCTCCCGTGACCTTACCTGCGCCGATTTTCGCCGTAACAGCGATGAGGTGCAGCAGGGAAAGCCCATCACCGTGATTTCCGAGCCCGTGCCCGATTTGCCCGTGTGGCATGAATAAAGGAAACGATATGAAGATTCCGCCCATTGAATTTGCACCGTTGGAGGGAGCCACGGACAGCCTGTTCCGTCAGGTTCACGCCGCATATTTTCCCCACGCCGCCCGCTACTACACGCCTTTTCTCTCCCCCACGCAGGACCATCTGTTTACCAATAAGGATTTGCGTGAAATTTTGCCCGAGCACAACCGTGACATCTGTGTTATCCCCCAGCTAATCGGCCACAATGCGGATGATTTTTTGTGGGCCGCCGGGGAGTTGAAAGCCATGGGCTACACCGAAGTAAACCTGAACCTCGGCTGCCCCTCCGGCACGGTTACCAAAAAGAAAAAGGGCGCAGGACTGCTGGGGGATATTCCCATGCTCACGGATTTTCTTGACCGGATTTTTGACAAAGCCCCCCTTGCCGTCTCCGTGAAAACCCGCATAGGCCGAAAGGATGAAGCGGAGGCCGAGGCTTTGGCAGTCCTGTTTGCCCGTTATCCCCTTGCCTCCCTGATTGTGCACCCGCGGCTGGAAAAGGATTTTTACAAAGGCCCCATCCGGGCAAACGCCTTTGCTCTGTTTCAGGCGGCAAGCCCATGCCCCGTTTGCTACAACGGGGATTT
>JAZRWZ010000127.1:0-1231 GCA_045599985.1 Acutalibacteraceae bacterium
TTTCTCGGCGACAGTCCACCGGACTATCTACCCCTTTATGGGCGGACAAGAATCTTGCTACAGAAGGAACTACTATGGATTTATTCAAAGACGAGCGGGAGGAATGGTTGGCGGAAGCCGACAAACTCCGTCAGGAAATCAGACATCACGAATATTTGTACTATGTGTTGGATGCCCCGGAAATTACGGATGCGGAGTATGACCGTTTGAATATCCGTTTGCGTGAGATTGAAGCGGCGTACCCCGATGCTGTGCCAAACGATTCGCCAAGCCAAAGAGTGGGCGGTTATGCAGACCCCCAGTTCACGGAAGTGAAGCATCTCAAACCCCTGTTGAGTTTGAGCAATGCTTTCAGCGGGGAGGAATTGCGTGCCTTTGATAACCGTGTGAAAGAGGGCTTGCCGCAGGGGAGCAAAATAGAATATGTGATGGAGCCCAAGATTGACGGTTTGGCCTGCTCTTTGATTTACAAGGACGGTGTACTGATTCAGGCGGCCACCCGTGGGGATGGGGTTACAGGCGAGAATGTGACTGCCAATGTGCGTACCATCCGTGCCGTGCCTTTGAAATTAAAATTAGCGGAAGGCGAAAAGCCCCCCGCTTTGTTGGATGTCCGTGGGGAAGTATATATGCCCCGCAAGGCCTTTGCCCTCTTGAATGAGCGGCGGGCGGAACTGGGTGAAAGCGAGTTTGCCAATCCCCGTAATGCGGCGGCAGGTTCCTTGCGTCAACTTGACCCCAAAGTTACCGCCGCCCGTCAGTTGAGTTTTTTTGCTTATCTGATTGGTGACGGTACAACCGCAACCCAATGGGAAAATATAGAACTTTTGCGGCATTACGGTTTTCAGGCCTGTGCCGATATTACTTTGGTCAAGGACATTGAAAGTGCAATCAAGTTTATTGATGACTTCAATCAAAAACGACAGGACTTGCCCTATGACACGGACGGGGCAGTGCTGAAACTAAATGCGGTGTATGAGCAGAAAATTTTAGGGGCAACGGGCAAAGACCCACGCTGGGCGATTGCCTTCAAATACCCGCCGGAGCAGGCGGAAACAACTTTGGAAAATATTGAGTGGAGCGTGGGCAGGACGGGGGTATTAACGCCTACGGCAGTACTGGCACCGGTCAAATTAAGCGGCAGTACGGTGAGCCGTGCCACCTTGCATAATGAGGACTTTATCAAAGCGAAGGATATTCGCATTGGCGACAGGGTTATTATCAACAAAGC
>JAZRWZ010000128.1:0-17507 GCA_045599985.1 Acutalibacteraceae bacterium
CACAGTTCCGGGCGAACACAGTTCGCCCCTACGGATATATCACATAATATTTTGCTTTTTTCCACCGTGCAAATCGTTATAAAATAATATCCGTTTTGTGAATAATCATATCCTTTTAATCTGTTATGCTTTCTCGTTTCCATATTGTCATTGCTCCGGCATCCACATTTTTGTATTCTTCCTTCTCCTTGAGGAGAAGGTGGCTTGCCGTGAGGCAAGACGGATGAGGTGTTTAACCCTCACAGTATAAGACTGTTTTTACGCCGTTTCACGGCTACACCTCATCAGTCACTTCGTGACAGCTTTTTTCTCCGAAAACGGGCACCCTTCTGTCAGCTTCGCTGACATCTCCCCTAACAGGGGAGTAACCTCGAGGGGAAGCAAGAATATAAATTCTGTTTTGGCAGTTAAATAATATATTTATCCTCTGTCCATTTGTACGGATTGTTTTCGATATATTCCCAAATTCGCAAATAATCATTTTCGTCACGAATAATATGGTCATAAAAGGATTTTTGCCAAATGCAAAAGCCAACCTGTTTTGTGATTTTGCCCTTGAATTGTTTAATAATGCGCGACACCGTAGGGGCGAACTGTGTTCGCCCGTTTTGTATTACGACAATTAAATGTATGTGGTTTGGCATTATAACATATTTATCGACCCGCACTGTTTCGTAAATATTATTTAATATGTTGATATTTTCGTCAACAATCTTTCCGATTTTTGAAAAAGTTGTTTTCGGGCAACACAGTTCCGGGCGAACACAGTTCGCCCCTACGGATATATCACATAATATTTTGCTTTTTTCCACCGTGCAAATCGTTATAAAATAATATCCGTTTTGCGAATAATCATATCCTTTTAATCTGTTATGCTTTCTCGTTTCCATATTGTCATTGCTCCGGCATCCACATTTTTGTATTACAATTTCTGATTTGTCTATCTCGACAAAAAGGGTGCTTTTTTATGTTATCCGCCCGTATCGGATGTACTATATGCTTTCGGCATATAAAAAATGATATATTGCTTTGAACGCTGCAGAGAACTGCCCCCTATTATTGTACCGCTGCGGTAAAGGTCTTGCCGTATGCGTTTTTCGTGTTGACGGTGACCGTGCCGTCTTCCCCCGTGTGTACGGCGGCGTCCGCCGAAGAAACCTTTTCGTTTCCCGACAGACGGAAGCTCACGCTTTCCCGTTTCTGTGTGGGGTCGCATACGGACAGATGCCCGTTTTTGCCGTTCGTCATCAGAATAAGCGGTGTTTCGGCGCGCACGTTCCCGCATTCGCCCGCCTCAAAGAACGCATATCCCGTCAGCCCCGAGGAAAGCTCTTCTGCGGCGAGGCAGCCTTCGGTAAGTGACTCTATCCGTATGTCGCACGAGCCTGCATAACGCTCCGTTTTTTCGGCATCCGCCATAGGCAGAAGAACATAGGCATAATCCGCGTTCTGCGGATTAATTCCGTGATTTATAAAGCAGGTGAGGAACACATTCCCGTCTTCGGCTGTTTTGCGCCGCACAACGATATCTGCGGCAGTGGGGAATACATAGCCGCACACATCGTCAATGCAAAGCCAACGAGCTTTTGTAAACTTGCGTTCAAAGTCGGTACTTTCAAGAATGTTGCCGTCTATGTAAATGCTCTCATTTCCGTACAGTAATCTGTTTTCCACGGTGGTATGCACTTCAAATCCGTCATCCGCACGAATACCGGCACCGAGAGCGGCGACTGCGTTTTCAAAAAAGAACCATGCCTTATGTCCTTCAAGCGAGCAATCGTGGAGCGGCATACCCGCGCCGTAGCCTATATCCTCTTCCGGGAAAAATCGGTCGTTATGGAACGAGCGGAAATCCATTGCCGCGGTAAGATACAGTCCGTCGAGCGCCGTGCCGCCCGTGAAGGAACGGTCGCTGAAGTAAGCAAAGCAGTCTACGATGGATTTGATTTCTCTTTCCTGTGTATCGGCGGTCACGCCGGGAATATGATATTTATCGACATATTTCCAGTATTCGCGGCTGTACTGCAAATCCTGCCCGGGCAGATAAACGTATAAATGTCCGTCACCCGTGTACCATCCGTCCATGTTCTGATGATTGATGCACTCATAGCCGAACACTCTTTCGGAATTCATGCGCAGACCGAAACAGACGTCGTTGTGATGCTGTACGCAGCTGTCGCCCGAACGCCACATATAGGCAAGCTCATAGGGCTCGGTGGCGGGATGTTCTTCGAGCAGCAGCTTCTTGTAAACGGTATATGCCGCAAGTCCTACTGTCGGCATGGAAACGAGCTTCGGCTCTTCCCCCGGAAGCAGAGCGTCCGGATCGTAGCCGAGAATGGCGTTCCTCACATATGGGGTCGCGTGGCGGCAGATGAGCGAAAAAATTTCTTCATCCTCCTTTTCGCCGAATACGCCGAGCAGAAAGCGCAGAGCGGAGCAGACGCTTACAGCCGTGTCCGCGTCGTTGTCTGTCTGCATCCCGCGGCCGCTCATGAGCTGAAGTCCGCGTCCGTGCCACAGGGCGGGCGCAAAGCAGTAACGCACCATTTCCATAAGATTGTATTTATCCTTTAACGGAAAATCGAGCGGCGTTGAGGATAATATCTGTAAAATGTAAGCGACGCGGTGAAGGTTGGACTGTCCGTAGCTGAGGTTGTACGGGATGCCGTGCGTCATGCAGCACCAGTCCGCGCGCATGTTTTCGCCCTCCTCGTGCTTTTCGAGCAGCCTGCCCATTGCAAGGTACATCGACTGCAGAAGGGCTTTGTCATCGGTGAGCAGAGCGAGAGGGGTACAGGGAAGAATCTGTCCCACCGCCATCTCGGCGTCGTTGCCCAGACGCATCTGTGTGCGCAGGAACGACATGGGAAGAACGTAGCGGTCAATTTGCTCGCGCGTAAGGCTTTCTTCGATCATCATGACCGTTTCAAGCATCGGCACAGCGCCGCCAATATACCAGTACCACCAGTTGAAGGCGAGGTAGGAGCGGAAAGAGGTATCGGAAAGCACCTCTGCGCCGTACATATTGGCTTCCATCCAGTCGAGCGCATAAACTATATCGTTCAGCAGCTCCGAGGAATGATAACTTTCGCAGCCGTACGTACCGTAGGCGAGCGCCATCTGCCGTATGCTGCCGTACTGAACCGCCAGCTCCTCCGATTCTACCGGCGGTTCGCTGCCGAAAAGAATGGGTATGTTTTCGCCGCGGTTCATTTTATTCCGCGTTTCCCGCGCGTTCTTTTCATAAAGCTCCAGCATCTGGCGGATGATGGGGTCACTTAAGTCATTTGTGGTTTCATCGCCGCACAGAGCTTTTCGCCACGCTTTGCGCGCCTTTGCAAAGTCCTCATGCGTGAGATAAGCGGCATTAAAATATCCGGGGCCTTTTTCGTTTCTGCAAACGGGCATTGTTTTCACCTCGTTATATATATCGGTATTCACGGTTCTGAAGTATTCTGAGCGCTTCTTCAAAGACAATCATGTGCATTCGGGTGATCTGCCCGTGGGTGAGCTTGGGCCCCGGTTCATCAATTATACATTCGTTGCTTTCATACACAAAGGAAACGGCGCCGCATTTGTGATGCACCGCGCTCGCCAGATTGAACGCGCCCGGCACGGGACCGTCGTCCAGAGAGCAGGCGCGGCCTCCTGCGAATTCCAGTTCCTCGGTCTTTCCGCGCTCAAAGCACGCTTTTGCCAGCTTTTCTACTATCATCTTCGCGGGAGCGGACATATAAGAGGTCTGCATGATGTTGCCTTTGGAGTCACCGCCGCCGTGCAGATGGATGACCATATCGGCGCGCTCGCGCTCGCACAGATCGAGCAATGCTTTTGTTTCCTCCGCTTTCGGGGCAAAGAAATCGTCGTGCATGAGATTTATGCCGTCGTCATTATAATAGCCGCCGAGAAAATCCACGGCGTCAAGTATCGGATGTATCTTTTTGCATTCGGGCCACCCGCACAGACTGCCGTCTTTCCACGTACCTTGCCCCCAGTAACGCAGATCATACTGCTTTAAGCCTACTATGGCATCCGGGACTACGCGGGCGCGTCCGTCCGGATTTGCTATGGGAACGATGACGATACGCACGTTTTCGCACAATGAAAGCAGCGCGTCGTTCGTATTTCCCGCAAGGTCTGCGCCGGTCTCCAACAGAGAAATGAGGTTGGCGAGAGCCGCCGTGCCCTCGGTCTCCTGCCCGTGCTCCGTGCCGATGAGAACGAGCGTGGGAGTTTTGGTATCGGGATCGGAATAGCATTTCGGGTCCATAGAACCGAGCGCGGAAGACCAGTTGGCGTTTTTAGGTGCGTTTTTGTTGGAGCTGCCGTAAGCGAGTGCCAGAACCGGACGGCAGCCCGCCGAGGCTGCTATAACGCTCTTTTCGGCTTTTACCGCCGTATCGTAAAGGCGGGCGATATCTTCATTGGAGGTTTTCCAGAAAACGGGACAGAACATGACATAAACTCCTTCTTTATTTTTCCGACTTTATTACACCATTTGCTTTCTGTAAACATAAATGGTTTTTTCAGTGCTTTTTGCGCTTTATGTCGAAATACAGCGATATACTTAGTTGTTTTACAAACTATACATTTGTCAATATCCTGCATATTTGAAAACCGAAAACCGAAAACTACAAATCATCTTTTCTGCCACAGCTTGCGGTCGAGGCGGCGGTACTGCACGGCCTGGGCCACATGGGGGCTGTCAATCACGTCGGAGCCCTGCAAATCCGCAATGGTGCGGGCCAGCCGCAGCACCTTGTCGTAGGCGCGGGCGGAGAGACCCAGTTTCTCGAAGGCAACCTCCAGCACCTTTCTGGCGGCGGGGGTGGTCACGCAGAATTCACGGGTCTGGGCAGGGGTCATTTTGGCGTTGCACATCACGCCGCTGCCGGCAAGCCGCGCCTGCTGAATCCTGCGGGCGGCGTTCACCCGCTCCCGAATCACGGCGGAGCTTTCGGCGGGGGCGGTATCGGAGAGGCGCTCAAAATCCACCGGGGGCACCTCTATGTGGATATCGATACGGTCAAGAAGAGGCCCGGAAATCTTGCCAAGATAGCGGTTGATGGCCTGAGGGGAGCAGGTGCATTCCCTTGTGGGGTGGCCGAAATAGCCGCAGGGGCAGGGGTTCATGGCGCAAACAATCATGGCGGAGCAGGGGTAGGTGACGGAGGCGGTCACACGGGAGATGGTGATGGTGCCGTCCTCAATGGGCTGGCGCAGAATCTCCACGGCCTGACGGCTGAATTCGGGCAGCTCGTCCAGAAACAGCACCCCGTTGTGGGCCAGTGAAACTTCGCCGGGGCGGGGCACTACACCGCCGCCGGAAAGCCCGGCAGGGGATACGGTGTGGTGCGGGGAGCGGAAGGGGCGGTCGGTAATCAGGCTGACCCCCTCGGGCAGGGCCCCTGCCACGGAATAGATTTCGGTGGTTTGCAGGCTTTCTTCAAAGGTCATTTCGGGCAAAATGGAGGGCAGCCGCTTGGCAAGCATGCTTTTGCCGCTGCCGGGAGGGCCCGCCATCAGAATATTGTGCCCGCCTGCGGCGGCAATCTCCAAAGCGAGCTTGGCCTCGGTCTGGCCTTTTACATCTTTAAAATCGGGAATCCCCGCCTTCAGGCCGGCCTCGGCGGCAGGGTCATAGGTGACGGGGGTCAGGGGTAATGCGCCGCACAGGTGATTCAGAAGCTGATGAATCTCCTCCACGGCATACACCCGGATGCCCTCCACCACGCTGCTTTCCCGGGCGTTATCCTTGGGCACGAATACGGTGGTGAAGCCCGCTTTTTTGGCGCGGATGACCATGGGCAAAGCGCCGTTGACCTTGCGGATAAGGCCGTCCAGCGACAGTTCCCCGATGAAGGCGCAGTCGTCAAAATCCCCCCGCAGCTGCTCGCTTGCCTTGAGCACAGCCAGCAGAATGGGCAAATCATATACCGTGCCCTCCTTGCGGATATCGGCGGGGGCAAGGTTCACGGTGACACGGCCGGCGGGGTAGTTGAAGCCGGCGTTTTTTACGGCGGAGCGCACACGGTTGGCAGATTCGTTCACGGCGGTGTCGGGCAGACCCACCACATCTGTGCGGGGCAGACCGCCGGAAACATCCGCTTCCACCTGCACGGTATAGCTCTCCAGACCCAAAACGCCCATGCTGTTGATGCGGGCAAACATACCGTTTCCTCCCTTATTCTCAAATCGGATTTATGTTATCACGGATAGCGGAATTTGGCAATCGGATTATTCCGCCTCATCGGCAAGGGCATAAATAAGCTGCCGTGTTTTTTCCCAGCCGAGGCAGGGGTCGGTGATGGATTTGCCGAACACATCCTCACCCACACGCTGACAGCCGTCCTCTAAATAACTCTCTACCATGAAGCCCTTCACAAGGGCACGGATGCGGGGGTCACGGCGGCGGAAGGCCATCACCTCCCGGGCGATGCGGGGCTGTTCGTCATACTGTTTGCCGGAGTTGGCGTGGTTGGTATCCACAATCACGGCGGGGTTGGCAAGCTCCGCGGCGGTGTAGGCCTGCCAAAGAGTCAACAAATCCTCATAGCCGCAGTTGGGCACGGTCTGCCCTTCCCGGTTGGTGTAGCCACGCAGAATGGCGTGGGCGCAGGGGTTGCCGTGGCTCTTGACCTCCCACCCGCGGTAGCAGAAGGTGTGGGGCGCCTGAGCGGTGTGAATGGCATTGAGCATGGCGGAAAGGTCGCCCCCCATGGGATTTTTCATGCCCACGGGAATGTTCAGGCCGCTGGCGGTAAGGCGGTGCTGCTGATTTTCCACCGACCTTGCGCCCACAGCCACATAGGCCAGCAAATCGTTGAGGTAGCGGTGATTTTCGGGGTAGAGCATCTCATCCGCACAGCTGAAGCCGAATTTCGTGAGGGCCATCATGTGCAGCTTTCGCGTGGCAATCACGCCTTTTATCAAATCGGGCTTTTCCGTGGGGTTGGGGTAGTGGAGCAGACCCTTGTAGCCCTCCCCCGTGGTGCGGGGCTTGTTGGTGTAAAGGCGGGGCACAATCACGATTTTGCTTTCCACCTCATCCTGCACGCCCCGCAGACGGCGCAGGTATTCCGTAACCGGGGCCTCGCTGTCGGCGGAGCAGGGGCCGATAACCAGCAGCAGGCGGTCATCTTTACCCGTAAAAATGTTGCGGATAGCCTCATCCCGTGCCGCTTTCACCGCCGCCGCCTCTTCGGGCAGGGGGTAGCGGGCCTTGATTTCCATGGGGATGGGCAGTTTCTCAATAAAATCCATATTCATGGCGATATCTCCTTGTGTGAGGAATCACAGCCGGCGAAAGGCAATGCCCAAAGCGCTCAGCTTATCGAAAAAGGAGGGGAAGCTTTTGTTGACCGCCTCCGCCCCCTCCAGCGTGCCACCCGTTACCGAGCAAAGCACCGCAAGAGCCATGGCCACCCGGTGGTCGTTGTGAGCATTCAGGGGTTGGTCGGGAGCGTGGAAGCTTTGGGGAAAAATCACAACGGAATCCTCCCCCACGGTGACCGCCGCGCCGAATTTGCGCAGCTCCTCCGCCATAACACGGCCCCGGTCACTCTCCTTGAACCGCAGGCGGGCGGTGCCGGTGAATACCCCGCCGTATTTGGCCGCCGCCACCGCAAACAGCAGGGGGGCCAGGTCGGGGCAATCCCCCAGATGGATGGCGGGGGTGCCTTTGCAAAGGCTGTCAAAATGCTGCTGATATATCTTATCCCCCTGCAGGCTGTCGGGGTCGGTGCCAGTTACGGCAACACGCCCGCCAAACAGATTCAGGGCGGCTAAAAATGCGGCGTTGGAGTGGTCGCCCTCCACGGCGGCGGCAAGGGGGGTGTAGTGCTGATTGCCCCGCACAAAAAAGGTGTTGGGCTCCGGCCTTTCTATCTCAATGCCGAAATCCCGCAGGGTGCGCAGGGTCAGGTCAAGGTAGGGGGCGCTTGCCACGGGAGGCAGCAGGCGCAGGGTGCTGCTGCCGTTTAACAGCGGCAGGGCAAACAGCATGCCGGTGGCAAACTGGCTGCTGATGTGGCCGGGCAAACGGAATTCCCCGGGGCGCAGGGGGCCTTTCACCGCAAGGGAGCGGGAATCCTGCGAAAAAAGGCAGCCCCGCTCGCGGCACAGGTCACGAAATACGGATAAGGGGCGGCTCAGCAGGGCTTCGCTGCCCGTAAACAGAGTGTTTCTGCCTGTGGAAAGGGCCAAAGGCACCAGAAAGCGCAGGGTGCTGCCGCTTTCGCGACAATCCAGCGGGGAAAGGGGCGGGCTTTGCAGGGTGCGGCTGCCGTTGACAAACACCGTGCCGTTGTAGGTGCCGATATCCGCACCCAAGGCGCGCAGGCAGTCCACGGTGGCGCTCACATCCTCCCCGGGCTCAATGCCCGTCAGGCGGCTTTCCCCCGGGGCTAATGCGGCTCCGATAAGCAGGCGGTGCGCCATGCTTTTGGAAGGGGGCGCCTCCACCGTGCCCGCGGCGGTGCCGGGCGAAAAAGTAAGGGTCATTGTTCAGCCTCCCAATGAGCTTTGAGCATATCCATGGCCTCGCAGTAGCCCGCTATTCCCTTGCCCTTCACGGTGAACAGGCAGCAGGGCCGCACATAATTTATCCTGCGGTAATCCTCCCGGGCATCCGGGTCACTCAGGTGTACCTCGGCGGCGGGAAGGTTCACGGCCTTGAGGGCATCCGCCAAAGCGATGCTTGTGTGGGTGTAGGCGGCGGGGTTCAGGATGAGGGCATCCAACCCGTCAAAGTATGCCTGCTGAACGGCATCCACCAGAGCGCCCTCGTGGTTGGACTGAAAGAATTCGCAGGCAACACCTGTGCTTGCGGCGTGGGCGGAAACGGTCCGAATCAAATCCTCATAGGTATCGGTGCCGTATATATCGGGCTCCCTCACCCCCAAAAGGTTGATGTTGGGGCCGTTGATAACAAGAATTTTCACAGCAGAACCTCCTTCAGTATCATGGCGGCGGTGGTTTCGGCATCCGCCCCGGGGCAAAGAGAAATATCGGCGGCCTGCCGGTAAAGGGGCAGACGGCTGCGGTAAAGCTGCTCTATTGCCGGGCGGGAAGCGGCCAGGGGGCGGCTTTCGTCAACGGGCAGAGCATCGGGGGAGCGGTCAAGGAATACAAGCACCCCGTTGCCTTTCAAATCGGCCACATTGGCGGGGTCAAGAATACTGCCCCCTCCCGTGGCAAGGATGTGCCCGGTCAAAGGCGCAAGGGACTGTATCACACGGCGCTCCGCCTCACGGAAGGCGGCCTCGCCCCGAAGGGTAATCAGCCGGCGGCAGGTCATGCCCGCTTCTTTTTCTGTCAGGGCATCGGTGTCCAGCAGGGGCTTGCCCGTCAGCTTTGCCAAAGCCCTGCCCACGGTGGATTTGCCGCAGCCGGGCATGCCGATGAGCACAATATTGCGGGTATCGGCAAGAATACGGCGGTAACAATCCTCCGCTCTGCCCTCCGGCAGGGCACTGCCCGTGAACAATCGAACGGCCTCGGCGGCCTGCGAAGTCAGCATAAATAATCCTCCCGCGGCGGGAATGCCCCGCTGCTGCGCCTCCTGCACCAAAGCGGAGCGCAGGGGATTGTAAACGGCATCTATGACGCCGTGCAGGTCATGGAATTTTGCAAGATGCAAAGGGGATTGCCCCACAAGGCGGGGGTACATCCCCACGGGGGTGGCGTTGATGATAATCCCGCTGTCGCCGTGGGCGGCCTCTGCCTCGGCGTAGGATACACTTCCCTCTCCGGGGGTGCGGCTCACGCACACGATTTGCTCCGCCCCCAGCCGGGAAACCACCGCTTTGGCGGTGCGGGCGGTGCCGCCGGAGCCGGTAATCATCACTTTTTTGCCGACAACACAGATGCCGGTGCGGCGCAGAAGCGCCTCCAATCCGTATTGGTCGGTGTTGCAGCCAAACAGCCTGCCCTCGCGGTTCACCACGGTGTTCACCGCCCCGATGGCAAGGGCGGAGGGCTCCACCTCGTCTAAAAACGGGATGACGGCCTGCTTGTAGGGAATAGTCACATTGATGCCCCGAAAGGCTTTTTCCCGCATAAAGGGCTCCAGCGCTTCGGGCTCTAAAGGAATCAGGCGGTAGTCATAATCCGCCAAAGCGGCGTGCACGGCAACGGAATAGCTGTGGGTCAGGGTGCGGCCGATGCAGCCGAATTCTATATTATCCATACGGTTATCCTCTCAGCCAATCCGTGCCGAAGCGCCCTGCCAGCAAATCGCACAGGGTGATGGCGGTCACGGCATCCAATACGGCAGTCCCCCGGGGCGCCACGGCAGCATCGTGCCGCCCGTTCACGGTAATCACCGTGTTTTCGCCCGTTTTTGTGTTCACGGTTTTTTGGGGCAAGCCGATGGAGGGGGTGGGCTTGAACACACAGCGGAACACCAGAGGCATACCGTTGGTGATGCCCCCGATAACCCCTCCGTTGTGGTTGGAAAGGTGGGTGATTTCGCCCTTTTCCCCCTGCAGGGAGTCGTTGGCGGCGCTGCCCGTCATATTGGCAAGGGCAAAGCCGTCGCCAAAGGCCACGCCCTTCACGGCGGGCACGGAGAACAGGGCGTGGGAGAGCACGCCCTCCACCGTATCAAACCAGGGCTCGCCCACACCGGCGGGCAGACCGAGTACGGCGGTTTCGGTAATGCCGCCCACGCTGTTGCCCTGACGGCGTGCTTCGGCAAGGGCGGCCTTCATGCGGCGCCCCGCCTCATCATCTGCCACGGGGAAATCCTTTGCCGCCAAGGCGGGCAGGGTGTTTTTCCAATCGGTAACCGGGGCATCCTCCACACCGCCCAAAGCACAAAGGCGGGTGGCAAGGGTAATGCCCTTTTGGGCCAACGCATCACGGCAGACGGCACCCACGGCCACCAGCGCAGCCGTGATTCTGCCGGAGAAATGGCCGCCGCCCCGGGCATCCTGAAACCCGTGGTATTTGCACTCTGCGGTGTAATCGGCGTGGCCCGGGCGGGGCAGATTGCCGAAAGCCTCATAGGCCGCGCTGTCGGTATCGGTATTGGGAATCAGCACAGTGAGGGGGGTACCGGTGGTAAAGCCGTCTTTTACCCCGCTGATAAAGCGGAAATCATCGGGCTCCCGGCGGGGGGTGTCCTCATCGGTGCGGGGGGCCCGCCCGGCAAGGGCACGGCGCACGGAATCCTCATTGACGGCAACGCCGGGGGCAAGGCCGTCCAGCACAGCCCCGATGTAAGGGCCGTGGCTCTCGCCGAATAAAGTGACGCACACATGGGTGCCGAAGGTGTTTTTCATAACAGAACCTCTCTTGTGTTGAGAATGGTTTTCCACCGGGCAAAGGGGATGTGCCGCAATTCACAGCGGCCAATGGCGGGCACAAACACGGCGGTAATGCCCGTGTCGGTGGCTTTTTTATCGTGACAAAGGGCCTCATAGAGGGCATCGGGGTCAAGGTCGGTGCCCACGGGCAGACCGAAGCGCCGCAGCAGGGCCTCCAGACGGGGCTTCACGGCAGGGGCGGTGAGGTAACACATGCCTATGGCAACGCTCTCCCCGTGGGAAAGGGAGCCGAGGCTTTCTGCGGCGTGGCCCACGGTGTGGCCGAAATTCAGAATTTTGCGCAGGCCGTTCTCCTTTTCGTCCTGCTCCACCACACGGATTTTTGCCGCCACAGCCCGGCGGATGGCCTCCGGGGGCACGGTGTCGGGGGGAATGTTCTCCAACAGAGTAAATAATTCTTCATCACCGATGGCGGCCATCTTGATGATTTCCGCCATGCCGCTGCGGCGGTGGCGGGGGGAGAGGGTGGCGTTCACATCCGGGTCAATGAGCACCGCTTTGGGCTGCCGGAAGGTGCCCACGGTGTTTTTAAGGGAGTTCAGGTTCACGGCGGTTTTTCCGCCCACGCTGGCATCGGCCTGGGCCAGCACGGTGGTGGGCACGTAATAACAGTCAATGCCCCGCATATAGCAGGAGGCGGCAAAGCCCGTTACATCGGTCACCACGCCGCCGCCCACGGCCACAGCGCAATCCCCCCGGGTAAACCCGGCCTGCTGCATTCGGGTGAGGAGCAGCTGCGCCGAGGCAAGGCTCTTGGCGCTTTCGCCCTGAGGCAGGGTAACGGTTACCGCCCCACGGCAAAGGGCAGCCACGGCAGCGGCATAGGCGGCGGGCACTCCGTCATCCGTCACCACAAGCACCTTGCGGTTCAGGTCAAACAGCTCCCCCGCCTTTTGCAGGGCTCCCGATTCAATCCGCACGGGGTAGGTGCCTGCGGGCAGGTGCACATACAGGGTGTTTTCGCTTTTTTCACGCCGCTTTTCCTGATAATCCCGGGAAACGGCCATGACCTCCGTCATAAAGCGGGTGTAGGCGGGCACAAAGCCGGGGTAACGGATATAGGTGAGGTTTTGGGAAAGCAACCGGGTCTCCCGCGCCGGGTCGGTCACGGGCAGGTTGTGCTCCTCCTTGTACTGCGCCACCGTTTCCACAGCCGCCATCCGCTGCTCAAACAGCCTTGCCATTTCGCGGTCGGTCTCGTTGATGATGCGGCGGGCCTGCTCCAAAGCGTTATCCAAAAGAATCCCTCTTTTCTGCCGTCTGCCCTGCCCGCATAGCCGGAAAAATCCCTGCGCCCAACCTTGATAAAGGTCGGGGAAAAAGGAACGGCTGCGGGCAAAGTTAACAGCGTTAACATCTACGGTCATTATAACCTTTTTCGGCAATAAAGCAAGAGTCTGCGGGATATTATATTGATTTTTAATAAAAGCGGTGCTATGATAACACTGTTAACATAACCGATTCGGAGGTGACGCAGGTGGATGACCAATGGGAGGAGCGGGATTTACGCTTCAGCCTGATACTGGCGGGGATAAAGGAACTCAACGCCCACGGGGCGGCGGATTTTTCCCTGCGGCGGGTAGCCAACAACTGCGGGGCCTCCTGCGCCGCACCCTACCGCCACTTCAAAAACAAAAACGACCTGATTCTGGAAATCATCCGATACATCAACAGCCGCTGGGTGCTGCTGGAGCAGCAGATAGAGGCCTTGTATGCAGAGGATTTGCCCCGCCTGATTACGGAGCTTGCCATGGCGCAGATTCGCTTTCAGTTAGCCAATCCCGAATTCCGTGCAGTACTGATGGCAGACAGACGGGGGCTGGATGAGGAACAGCAGGCCTTACTCAACCGCATGACGGCACCCCTGAGCGGCTATGTGCGCCGCTGCTTTGCCGCCGACGGGGAGGAAACGGTGCTGAAAAAGGAGTATCAGCTCCAGTCCCTGATTTACGGGGCGGTGCTTTATTGCGAGAACGGCACATTTGCCCCGGACGGCAATCTGCAGACCGTGCGGGAATGTGTGGAAGAAATCATGGAGGAACCCCGATGATTATTGATGCCCATTGTCATATTTATCCCGATAAAATCGCCGAAAAGGCTTCGCAGGCCACCGGCGGGTTTTACGGCATTCCCATGGCCTTTGACGGCAAGGTCAGCACCCTGCTGCGGGAGGGGAAAAAGGCGGGGATAGACCGCTTTGCGGTGCAGTCCGTAGCCACCACCCCCAAGCAGGTGCGCTCCATAAACGACTTTATCGCCCAAACCGTGGCGGCTTACCCCGATATTCTGTTTGGCCTTGGCACTCTCCACCCCGAAAGCGAAGATATCGCGGCGGATGTAGCTCATTTGCGGGCTTTAGGGCTGCGGGGGGTGAAGCTGCACCCCGATATTCAGCAATTTAAACTGGACGATTACCGCTGCCTCAAAATCTATGAGCTGTGCGAGGAGGCGGGGCTCCCCCTGCTGATTCACACGGGGGATAACCGCTACGATTTTTCCAACCCCAACCGCCTCATACCCATTTTGCGCATTTACACCGGCCTGACCGTGGTGGGGGCCCACATGGGCGGCTGGTCCATATGGGAGGAGGCCGCCCGTCAGCTTTGCGACCTGCCGAATCTGTATGTGGATTGCTCCTCCTCTTTTTATGCGCTGGATGACGAAACCATGAAGCGGGTGATTGCCCTTTACGGCGGGGAACGGGTGCTGTTCGGCACGGATTACCCCATGTGGCACCCCGATGAGGAGCTGCGCCGCCTGCGCGGGCTGGGACTGGACAGCGAAACCATGGAGAATATTTTGTGGCGCAACGCCGCCAAGGTGTTCAATCTGCCGCTGTAAAGTTTTCGGTTTTCGGTTTTCAGAATGTAACACCGTGGATGAGGGCAAACGCCAAAATCCAAACAAAAAAGAAGCCCGTGGAACTCGGTTGAATTCCACGGGTTATTTTTGCGCCCAAAGGCTTATTTCTTCAGAACATATTCAGCGTAAATCTTATCGGCGGCGGCATAGAACTCCTCAACGGTGCCGTCGTTCATAAGCTTCACATTGGCGAGCTTTTCGGTCTCGCTGGTGTGGAACTGCTCTTCCTCACCCTTGTCGTACTCGCGCAGCTTGTTTACATCCTTGCCGTCACGGTCGGAGCCGCGGGCAAGCATTCTGGCGTAGCGAACCTCGTCATCGGAAATCACAACGTCAACCAGAACGAACTCGTCGCCGAAGGCTTCCTTCAGCACCATCACGTCGGAAAGGGGACGGATGCCGGAAACAAGGTAAACGGGAGCGTCGCTCTCTTTGATTTTCTTTACAATCTGCTCGGGGAAGAAGGTCTGGCCGTTGGCGGTCATGTACTTCTTGGAAGTGGCGTGCAGATTCTCACGGGTAAGCTCAAGGCCGTCCTTGGCGGCAAGCTCACGCACGATGTCACCGATGGAAACCATGGGAAGGTCATATTTGCCGGCGATGTAATCCAGGAAAAAATCCTTGCCGGTGCCGTTTTTACCGACTGCTGCTAATACCATTGTAATCTACCTCCAAAGTAAATTCTTTTTTTCTTTATCCTTTTAATTTTACCTTAAACTGCCGCTTTTGTCAATCACTTGCAGATGGGCAGCTTGAATACGATTTTCTTCACCTTGTCGCATCCGTTGAAAATGCAGGGGCGGTGGGCATCCTGAGGGGCCAGATACAGGAAGGTGCCTGCAGCCAGCACAACGGGGGCGGCGTTTTCATAGTCGGCATAAAACTCAATGTCGGGCTTGTAGCCGGTGGAATTGCGGCAAAAAGCAAGGGGCGCTACCTCAATGGTCTCGCTGCCCGTCACCATCAGCTGCAGGTCGCAGTAGTCGCGGTGAGCCTCGGGCATATCCCCGGCCTTGGGGCAGTATTCGCTCACATTGGCAAAAGCGCCGTCGGGCAGGTCGTAGCGGCGATTCTCAAGGGCGGGCAGGTCGTTGGCCTCGCAAAAATCGGCCACGGCGGCAATGCCTTTGTCCAGAGCGGCATAAAGGCGCAGGTTTTCAACGGTATCGAATATCATAGGTCAGAATCCTTTCTTACGGGCAGAACCCTTTTTTAGTTAGGAATTGGGAGTGAGGAGTTGTGAAATATGAAATAAGAAATATGAAATTTGAAGGGTAAAATCGGGGATAAGAGCTTTTTCCGCAGAAAAACGGCGGAAAAGATAACGATTGATTTGCGGTAAATCTACTATACCACACTTCCCGCGGAATGGCAATGCGAAAAGGGCGGATTAATCCTCTCTGCAAAAAAGGGAGAGTTATTCCTCCGGTAAAAAGGTGTTTTTGTCCTCTGCCAGCAAATAACAGGCAAGGCTCTGCTTGTAATAGGGGATAACAAACAGCAGGGGAACAATCAGGGCGCAGGGCAGCAGCCACGGCCAGAACCCGAAACGAAAGCGGAGCAGTGCCCATTCCCCGCCCTCGGCTTTGATTCTGCTTTGGCGCAGGATTTCCCTGATGGGCGCACCGGGGTCGGCGGCCAACAGATAAGGGGCGCACAGGCAATGCCCGCTTCTGAGCAGATAAAACACAAGGCTCAGGGCATAGAGCATAACCAGCCCCACCCACAGGGGAGCGGCCCCCTCCTTATCGGCGGGCTTGTGAATCAGGCTTTGCCAAAGCAGCGCGGTCAGCCCGGCGGGCAAGGCCATCCATGCGCAAAATACCCCCCGGCGGCGCAGGCGAAGGGCGATTTTCAGCGCCACGGCTTTCAGAAGAAAAAGAAAAGGGAAGGGGCGCTCCCGATTTTCGTCCCCGGGCAGGCCCTCCCCGAACAGCCGGCAGCCGTATTGCTCCCACGCCGCCGACACGAAAAGCCACAGCAGCCACAGCGCCGCCGATGTGCCGGCAATCAGAGGCGGGCGAAGGGCAGGGGGTGCCGCCACCCCGATAATTGCCGCGGCCATGAAACCCGCTGCCGAAAAAAAGAGAAAGCCCACGGTGCTTGCCAAAGCAAAAAAGGCGCAGCGGTGCTTTTTATCCTGAAGAAGCGCCCGTGCCCGGAACTGTGCTTCCATTTCCGATTCCTCCCATAAAAAATACATACAATCCCAAAAGGAACTGTATGTATTGTGGGTATTCGGTTTTCGGATTATTCAATCATGGCCCCGTTGCCGTACCATTGGTAGGCAACCTCCTTGCCGTTTATCAGCCAGCGGTCGGGGGTGGCGGTTTCCTCCCAGTTGAGGGGAATAGCCACATCCTGCTGCAGGGAGGCCACACGGTAGGCGGCCTTCATATCCTCCTTTTCATCGGGGGAAAGGGTGTCCCGGGCACAGCTGACAAATAAGGGAGAGCCGCTGTGTGCCAGCAAATCCAGCCATTGGGAATTATACTGCCACTTGATTTTATTCTTCATGATGCCCACGCAGTCGGCATCCACCATGTAGAATGCCTTGTTTTGCGGCAGGCGGAAGGCGAGGGTGTTTATGCCCATTTTGCGGGTTACTGCCCAGCTTCTGCCGCTGGTGTCATCCCCGATGCGGTTCAGGTGGGCATAGCCCGCCGTCAGGTGGCTCACGCAGTTGCAGCCCAGAATCAGGGCATCCCCGGCGTTTTCGTAAATGGTGCGGTAAAAGTTGCGGGCGATTTCGGCACTGGTTTTGGCGCGGTCATAAAAGCTCCAGCCGTCCTTCGTTACCTTGCCGTTTCGCTCCTTGCCCCATTGGCCGAACATATCAAAAAAGGAGTAGTCGTGTTTAATCAGCTCATAGCCCCAGTCCACCAACTTGCGGGTTTCCCGGGCCACATACTGCAGCACCTTGGGGTGGGAGGGGTCCAGCAGATACTGCTCCTCCTCCGTGCCGTAACGCTTGATTTTGAAGGATTCGGGCACATCGGGATTTTTGGTGGCAAGAAAGCGCACCCAGATGCCGGGGCGCACACCCAGGGATTTGATATCGGCAGCCAGCAGCTCCATATCCATGAATTTATCGTTGGGCTCCCACGGGCCGAAGGTGCGGTTCTGCTGCCAGCCGTCATCCACTACCATGAAGGGGCGGTTGGGCAGGCCCTCGGCCATTTCGGCCTGCAGCTTGGTGTCGTTGATAATATCAATATAGGAGCTGTTGCCGTAGGCGTAATACCAGTTATTGCCGCCGTAAACGGGGGCGGGAGGCAGCACGGGGTCGGGGCACATTACCCGGCAGAAGTC
>JAZRWZ010000129.1:0-16768 GCA_045599985.1 Acutalibacteraceae bacterium
AAGATGGCACCCATGCCGTTGAGCACGGCCTCCTGCACCATGGCGGCCTTTTCGTCGGGCACCTTGTTGTGACCGCAATGGCCCCACCAGATGATAACATCGGTGTCGTCCAGAATCTCCTTGGTTATACCGCACTCGGGGTCGCTCAGGGTTGCGGTGCGCACAACAATATCATCCTCTTTGCCCAGAAATTCGGCAATGCACTTGTGCATGCCTTCGGGGTACACGCGGGAGGCATTGTTGTTTGGGTCCTGCTCGTGCATGAATTCGTTCCAGACCAATACTTTAATCATAGCGGATATCTCCTTTATTTGATGAATTGAAATAAAAACGCAATGAAAGAACCGGTGAATGGGAAAAATTATCTGTCAAAATAATTCTTCCAGATGGCGGAAACGGCCTGACCGAATTCGGTCCAGAAGGCAAGGAACTCCTGAAGGGTACGGTTGGGCTTCAGGTTGGGGGAGTTGTTGTAATCCTTGTGGCCGCCGTTTTGAGTGGTTTTGTTGAGGATAAAGGTGTTGAAGGGCTCGTCGGCATTCAGTTCATAGGTGTTGACGGTGACGGAATCCTCGCTGAAGGTAATCATGTTGTAAACGGGACCGTCCTTCTGAATGGCGATGGCGTTGCCGTAGGCGGGGGTGATGCCCGCAGCATTGGCGGAATCCCGGGGGTGGTTGATGGAGTTGGAAACCACATACACGGAGCCTGCGGGGTCGGTGAGGGAGTTGTTGGTTACGGTGTCGGTGATTTCACCGTCAACCATGCCGTTGCTGATGCTGAAATAGTGGCTGTGACCCAGCAGCACCAAATCCACCTTGAATTCGTCAAAAATAGGCACAAACACGGGGCGCTGGGTTTCGTCGGCTTCCTCGGCGCGGCTGTCGGACAGTCTGCCGTAAAGGTCGTGGTGCATAACGGCCACACGCCATTTCACATCGGGGTTGGCGGCCACGGCGGCCTTGGCAAAGGCACGGTGGGTCATGGCAGCACTGTTGTTGGAATCAAATACCATAAACAGCACATCGCCCTTAACATACCAGTAATCGTTGCCGATAAAGGAGGAAACGCCCTTGGTGTATTTGTTGGGGTTGTTGTTGAAATATTTGTAGGCAATGCCCTTGCGGTCATGGTTGCCCACAGCCAGAGCAAAGGGAACCTGACCCATAAGGGTGGCGGAAGCAAGGCTCATGTATTCCCTGCGGTCGCCGTAGCTGGCCTGGTCGCCCGAGGAAAGAATCAGGTCAAAGGGTGCTTTTGCGTTGGCCTGCTGCAGCACGGTGTTGTAGGTGTAGGCTTGGTTCATCAGGGGTTCTTCCATGCCGTCCTGCTTGCGGCTGATGTGGATATCGGTCATGTAAACCGCGGTGAATTCCTTGCCGGCGATGGTGCGGAAGGAGTCCTCTTTGATGACGGTATCGCCGTTGCAGCAGCGGTAATAGTAGGTTTTGCCCGCCTCAAGGCCGCTGACGGTGATTTTGTTTGCACGGTCACCCTCGGGGGTGCGCACCGCTTTGCCGGTGAAGGTTTTGGCATCGGTAAATTCGGGGGATTCGCTCAGCAGAATTTTGGCTTTTCCCTCGTTTGAAGCGGAGTACCAGCTGAAATTGCGCTGAGTGTCATCGCTGCCGGGATTCATGATGACGGCGTGACCGTCGGCCATGTAATCGGCATAGTAGCTCTGCCATGCGGAGTCCGCGTACAGGGCGTTGGCGCTCATACTGCTGCCAAAGAGCAGGGCCAGCACCAGCAGAAGGGCAAGACTGCGGTTTACGGTTTTTTTCATTTTCATTACCTCGGTATCTGTATTTTGGGTTGCTTTGAGTATAGAATAAATACCAACCGATGTCAAGAAAAGCAGAAAGAAGAACAAAGTAATAATGAAAAAGGTGTCCGGCCACCGTGGCTGAACACCTTTTTGATGAAACGATGAAAAGATAAATTATGTTAAATCCTGCACATAGAATGTGCGCACACCCTCTTCGGCGGGGGCGGGGCAGTCACGGGCGGTCAGGAATTTTTCGGCCACCTGGGGGAACAGAGCATAGCTGAGCACATCCTCCTCGGATTTGGCAAGGCCCTTGCACTCCTCACGCAGCTTTTCCATTTCGGGCTGCAGCAAATCGGCGGGGCGGCAGGTGATGACCTCACCGCTGCCGATGGCCTTGGCACGCACCTCGGCATTCACTTCGCCGGGCACCTGACCGTATTGGCCCGCAAGCAGACCTTTGGATTCCTTGGTGACCATCTTGTAGCGCTCACCCAGAATGATGTTGAGAACGGACTGTGTGCCCACAATCTGAGAAGTGGGGGTTACCAGAGGCGGGTAGCCGAAATCTCTGCGCACACGGGGAACCTCGGCCAGCACTTCATAGAGCTTGCCCTCCTGACCGGCTTCCTTTAACTGCTTAATCAGGTTGGAGAGCATGCCCCCGGGCACCTGATAAAGCAGGGTGTTGATATCCACATTCAGAACCTTGGGGTCAAGAAAACCATCCTTCTTCAAACGGGCGGCAACGCCGCGGAAGTAATCGGCGGCCTCGGTGAGCAGGGTTAAATCCAGCCCGGTGTCGCGCTCGGTGCCCTGCAGGGTGGCAACCAGGGATTCGGTGGCGGGTTGGGAGGTGCCGTTGGCAAGGGGAGAGAGGGCGCAGTCCACAATATCCACGCCGGCCTCCGCGGCCATAAGGTTCACCATATCGCCGGTGCCGGTGGTGTTGTGGGTGTGCAGGTGAATGGGCACATCCACGGCCTGCTTCAATTCGGTAATCAGCTTTTTGGCCTCCATGGGCAAAAGCAGATTGGCCATATCCTTCACGGCGATGGTGTCGGCGCCCATTTTCACAAGCTTTTGGGCAAGGCTCACAAAATATTCGTTGTTGTGAACGGGGCTTACGGTGTAGCTGATAGCTGCCTCGCAGATGGCGCCGGGGTGCTTCACCTGCGCCTTTTTGATGGCGCGCATGGAGGCCTCCAGATTGCGGGGGTCATTGAGCGCATCAAACAGACGAATCACATCAATGCCGTTTTCAACGGATTTTGCCACAAAGGCATCCACCACATCGTCGGCATAGTGGCGGTAGCCCAGCAGATTCTGTCCCCGCAGCAGCATTTGCAGGCGGGTGTGAGGCAGGGCTTCTTTTAACGAACGCAGGCGAACCCAGGGGTCCTCGTTCAGAAAGCGCATGCAGGAGTCGAAGGTGGCGCCGCCCCAGCACTCCAGTGACCAATAGCCGATTTTATCCAGCTTTTCGCAGGCGGGGAGCATCTCCGCCAAAGTCATGCGGGTGGCGGCCTGGGATTGGTGGGCGTCACGCAGAATGGTATCGGTAATGTAAAGCTTGTTTGCCATAGTATCTCCTTTTTTATCGGCAGAATTAACCGAACAGGGCAATCAGCACACCGGCGGCAATGGCGGAGCCGATAACACCGGCCACATTGGGGCCCATGGCATTCATCAAAAGGAAGTTGCGGGGGTTGACCCTGCGGCCTTCGATTTGGGAAACGCGGGCCGCCATGGGAACGGCGGAAACACCGGCGGAGCCGATAAGCGGATTGATTTTTTCCTTGCAGAAAAGGTTCATCAGCTTGGCAAAGAGCACGCCGCTGGCAGTGGCTACGGAGAATGCAAGCAGGCCAAGGCCGATGATGCCCAGCGTTTTCAGTTTCAGGAATTCACCTGCCGTGGCGGTAGCACCCACGGAGATGCCCAGAAAGATGGTAACAATATTCATCAGTTCATTCTGTGCGGCTTTGCAAAGGCGCTCACAAACGCCGCATTCCTTCCACAGGTTGCCCAGCATCAGGCAGCCCACCAGAGGGGCGGCGGAGGGAACAAGCAGGCAAACGAAAACGGTAACCACAATGGGGAAAATAATCTTTTCCAGCTTGCTCACCTGACGGGGCGTTTTCATCTCGATGGCTCGCTCTTTTTTAGTGGTGAGCAGGCGCATGATGGGGGGCTGAATAAAGGGAACCAAAGCCATGTAGGAATAGGCCGCAATGGCAATGGGGCCCAGCAGGGCAGGGGCCAGTAAAGAGGTGGTGTAGATGGCGGTAGGGCCGTCGGCACCGCCGATGATGCCGATGGAGGCAGCTTCCTGATTGGTCATGCCCAAAGCCAGACGGGCACCCACAAAGGTGGCAAAGATGCCCACCTGCGCGGCGGCACCCAGCAGCATGGATTTGGGGTTGGCAATCAGCGGAGCAAAATCCGTCATGGCACCGATGCCTATGAAGATAAGGCAGGGGTAAATGCAGGTTTTCACACCTATGTAAAGGAAGTCCAGCAAACCGCCCTCGGCCAGAATGGTACCGTAGCTGTGGTAGGCGGGGTTGGTGCTGTCCATAAAAGCGCTCCACAGCTCGCTGTGGTACATTTCGGCACCGGGCAGGTTTGTCAGCAGCATGCCGAAGGCGATGCCCACCAGCAGCAGAGGCTCAAATTTCTTTTTGATACCGAGATACAGCAGAAAGCAGGCAAGCAGAATCATAATCAGGTTCTTCCAGCCGCCGTCGGTAACCGCTATCTGATAAAAGCCGGTCTGGCGCAGTAAATTCAGTAAACCTTCCATAACTCAGCCTCTCTTACGCAATGGTGCAAAGCACATCGCCGGTTTGTACGGCGGCGCCCTTTTCCACACAGTAGGTCACCTTGCCGTCAACGGGAGCCACGATTTCGTTTTCCATCTTCATGGCTTCCAGCACGGCTACTACCTGACCGGCCTTTACGGCGGTGCCGTCGGCAGCGCTCAGCTGCAGAATGGTGCCGGGCATGGGTGCGGTCACCTTTTTTCCCTTTGCAGGGGCAGCAGGAGCTGCGGGAGCGGCAGATGCGGCAGGAGCAACAGGCGCGGTGGCCTCGGCAGCGGTGATTTCCTCGATGGCAACCTCGTAGGCGGTGCCGTTGATGATGATTTTGTAATTTTTCATGGTGTATACCTCGTGAAGATTATAATTTACGGATGGAACGGATTCGGATGGCGTCAACATCCTTACCCAGCTGCTCGGCCACGGCGGCAGAGGCGATGGCGACCAGTGTGTTGTGGTCAATTTCCGGCTCCGCTTTGGGGGCGGGAGCGGGGGCTGCTTTGGGCTTGGGCTGCTCGGCGGGAGTGAAACGGGCGAGGATGGCGTGCATTGCCTGAATCAGAATAATCAGGCAGATAAGCCCGAAAAATACGGTGCCGATGCCCAGCAAAACAGAGGTTAGAATTTCCATTTTCAGACCCTTTCTGTATATGAAATGAATGTTTATGAAAGCAGCAAATATTTGAAAACCATACTTCCCACTATACATAGTATAGCGCATTACGCAAGGGATGTAAAGGTAAAAAAGTCAAAAAAACAGGACTTTTTCTCTATGTTGACACAGAATGGTCTGTTGTGGTAAAAAGAAGAGTATAAGGCAAAAGGGATTTGAACACAATATGCCTTAAAAAGCGATTTTCACGCACATTCGGGCATTTTTCGCCTTGAAATACGGCAGGACGGTATAAAAAATGAATGAAGAATACCTGAAACAAAATACGGCGCCGGGCACGGAAATCCGGTGCCTCGGGGTAACGGATTCCACCAGTCTCCGGGCGCGGGAATTATATGAGGGCAGGCCCCTTTTGGTTACGGCACAGGGGCAAACGGCAGGCCGCGGCAGGCGGGGGCGGGATTTTTATTCCCCCACCGGCACGGGGCTTTACATGAGCGTGGCCTTTCCCGTGGATGAGCAAAATCTTGTGTTTTTGACCTGCGCTGCGGCGGTGGCCGTGTGCCGGGCTCTGCAGCAAACGGCGGGCATTTCACCGCAAATCAAATGGGTGAACGATATTATGCTGGGTGAAAAAAAGATAGCCGGCATTTTGTGTGAGCGCATACCGGAGGGCGTGATCATCGGCGTGGGAATCAACCTTACCACATCGGCCTTTCCCCCGGAGCTCGGAGGCAGGGCAGGCAGCATCGGCACCCCGGTGAATGAGGAGGCTCTTTGTGCCGCCGCGGCAAACGGTCTGTTTGCTTTGGCGGATGGAGCCGGGGATTATCTGCAGGAATACCGCAGCCGGCTGATGCTTTGCGGCAGGGAAATCGAATTTGAGCAAAACGGCAGGGTACGCCGGGGTACCGTTACCGGGGTGGATGACAGCGGCGGATTGCTTGTGAACACGGCAGAGGGCCCCGTAACCCTGAACAGCGGAGAAATCACCGTAAGGGCCCTGGATTCATAACAGTATCTGACAACAAAAAACGAACCTTCATCGGACTTACGACGAAGATTCGTTCTTTTTTATTCGGTAAAATTATTTGATGTCATCCCGCAAAAAGCGTTTTTCGTCCTCTTTCAGGTCAAGGCCGATGGTGCCGCCGGGATTCATGTTGTAATCGGGGTCGAAGTAATCCTTCAGCACCTTGAACACGCCGTATTCGGTGCGGCCTAAGGAGCCCTCCAACCAGGGGGCAAACATTTTGCCTATGCCGTGGTGGTGGCTGATGGCGGCGCCGGATTTCTGAATGGCATCCAGAATGGTGGCGTGGTAGCGGCGGAATTCCTCGGCATCATTCATACGGGTGATGAAGATGAAATAGAGGTTGGCGCCCTGAGGGTAGCAGTGGGACATATGGGTGGTAACAATGGTGTTGGGCAGGGCGTGGCACACCTTGCGCACCTCGCTGTGCACCTTCTCCATATTGGACCAGTTGACGGTGCATTCCAGAGTATCGGTCACAATGCCGAAATCCATCATGGCATCGCGCATATAGGGGTCATTGAAGCGGCCCTTTTCCCAACTTTTGGCCACAAATGCGGTCAGGCTCATGCCGCCCATGCTGCGGGCGATTCTGCCGATTTTTTTGGCAACGTTGTCGGAGAAACCCTTTTCGCCGTCGGTAAAGCCCAGAAACAGGCAGCGCTCCATGTCTTTGTATCCCTTGAATTTCAGCAGGGGCTCAAGGGGAGTTTCGTCCACATTGTAGAGCTTGAGCATCAGGCTGGTTTCCTCGGCGTCGGAAAGACGGAATACGGAGGAATAGCCGCACTCGCACTGCATCATTTCACGCCCGGCTGCCATGGCGGTTTCCCAATCCTTGAAGATATAGCTGAAATAATGACGGTTTTCGGGCATCCATCGGAACACCTTCAGGGTAACCTCGGTAAGCACACCGAAGGTGCCCTCGCCGCCCATCATGATCTGATTCAGGCTGGGGCCGGTGGCCTCGCGGGGGTAATGGCTGGTTACGACCTTGCCACGGGGTGTGGCATAGGTCTGGGAAAGAACGATGTCGGCAATGGTGCCGTAGTAGGTGCTGTTTTGACCGGCGCCGCGGGTCACGACCCAGCCGCCCACGGAGCTGAACTCAAAGCTTTGAGGGAAGTGGCCGCAGGTGTAGGGGCGCTTGGCACCAAACAGCTTTTGGGCGTTGTGCAGGGTTTCCTCAAGGCAGGGGCCGCTCATACCGGCCTGCACGGTAATGGTCTGGTCGGTTTCGTTAAACCCGATAACCTTGTTGAAGCGCTTTCTCATATCCAGCGAAACGCCGCCCTTGACGGGCTCCACGCCGCGGGTAACGCTGCTGCCGCCGCCGTAAACATAAAGAGGAATGCTGTTTTCGGTGCAGTAGGCCACGATTTTTTCAATCTCCTCGGCCTCGGCGGGGAAGATTACAAGGTCAGGCAGGGAGTCAAAGCGGTGCTCGCGCATACGGAACAAATCGTAGGCGGTTTTGCCGTAGGCCACAGAGAGACGGTCATAATCCTTTACGGAAACATTCTCCTGCCCCACTATGGCGGCAAAGGCATCTATGTGCTTTTGCTCCATGCGGGAGGGGATATCCAGCTTTACGCTGTCCATGCCGGTGTCGGCGGCGTAATCCCTGAAGTCCTCATCGGTCATTTTGAAGGTATCCTTCATCAGCTTATAGAGGCTTTCTTTGGGGTGCTTTTCAAAGTTGGGATCGCCCCAGCGGAAGATGGAGCGGTAACTGTCGGCAGGGGCGGCGGTGGTGATCCATTTGGGCTCAAAGCCCTTGTAAGGCTTGGTACTCATTGCTGTTCCTCCTTTACGGCATCAAATAAAACATTACTGGTGGCGATAACATCCACACCCAGATTCAATACATTCTTTATCACGGGCTCGCCCCGCTTCACGGGGGCGGTAACCAATGCTGCGTTGATGGCATCCATCACGTCAAAAATGCGTTCTTTTGGAATGTCGGCACTCACACGCACGGGAAGCACAGGCACGGCGGCAAAGGCGGTTTTTACCGTGGAGCAGATGGTGCGCATGGGGCAGCGGACCTCACTCTCGGCAAATTGCAGGCCGCGTTTGCATTTGTTGCCGCTGACGGTAAGGTTCTCTCCCTCACCCTCCACTCTCAGCTTGCAGCCGTTGGGGCACACGATACAAACCATTTCTCTCATTTGCCTGCCACCTCCACATCAAATTCAAGCTCGCTGTTTTCGGTCAGGGAAAAAGCGGAAAAATCAATGGGCAGCCTCTCCATTTCGGGGGGGCGCAGGAAGGCGTACTTTTTGCGGAACACCTCGCTGCCTTTGGCCCGGATGACAAGGGCGCAGTTATCCACCACCTCGCGGGAGCGGAAATATACCGTAACCTTGCTGATATCGTGGTTTAAATCCAGCATCCGGGGCACCAGACTGAGCAGACCGCTGCCGGCGTTTAAACGGACGGTACGGCGCTCTGCCCCGCAAAAGGCAGCGGCAGCCGCGCCGGCGATTTCGCCGCTTTCGGATACATAATCCACCAAATCGTTCACATGCAGGGCGTTGCCGCAGCTGAAAACACCGGGCACGGTGGTCATCAGGCTGTCGTCACAAAGGGGGCCCCTGGTGTTTCTGTCCAGCTGAACGCCCAATGTTTCCGCCAGTTCATTTTCGGGAATCAGGCCAACGGAAAGAATCAGAGCATCGCAGGGCACCTTTTTGCCCGTGCCGGGAATGGGTCGCATGGCCTCATCCACCTGCGAAATTTCCACAGCCTCCAGCCGCTCGTCACCGTAGGCGCGGGTCACGGTGTGGGATAAATACAGGGGAATGTCATAATCATTGAGGCACTGGTGAATGTTGCGGGTCAGGCCGCTGGGGGTGGACTTAGCCTCATACACGCCGATAACGCGGCAGCCCTCCAGTGTTAGGCGGCGGGCCATAATCAGGCCGATGTCACCGCTGCCCAGAATCACGCAGTTTCTGGCGGGGAGCTGACCCATCAGGTTGGTAAAGTGCTGGGCGGTGCCGGCGGTGAAAATACCGGCAGGGCGGGTGCCGTGGATGAACACCTGCTTGGCGGTTCTTTCGCGGCAGCCGGTGGCTAAAATCAGGGCATTGCACGCCCAATCCGCAACGCCGTCACGGTTGACTACGGTCACGGTAAAGCCTTTGTCGGTTTTTTGAATCTCCGTTACAAAGGTGAGGGTCAGGGCGGGAATCTGCAATTCAAGGAATTCGTCAATAAACCGTTCGGCATATTCGGGGCCGGAGAGCTTTTCACCAAAGCGCACCAGACCGAAGCCGTCATGAATACATTGCTTAAGGATGCCGCCGAGCCTTGCCCCACGCTCGATAAGCATTCCATCGGCGCCTTTTTTTTTAACCCCAATGGCAGCCGCCAGACCGGCAGGGCCGCCGCCGATGACAATTACATCACAGCGATTCATTCTGCATTCCTCCCTCCTTTGGTTTCACCGTAGGTTATTACGGAGCCCGGGTGGCTTTTACGCACATCGTTCAGGGGTTCGTTCATGAAGTCGGCAATGATTTTGGTTACCAGAGGGGAACAGAAGCCGCCCTGGCAGCGGCCCATGCCGGGGCGCACGCGCTTTTTCACGCCGTCCACCGTGGGCACGCAGATGGGAGAACGCAGGGCATCCAGTATTTCGCCCTTGCTGATTTCCTCACAGCGGCAAATCATTTCGCCGTAATCGGGATTTTTCCGAATCAGAGCATTGCGCTCCTCCTTGCTCATGCGGCGCAGGGAGGGGATGCCGGGGCGTTTGGGATTGAACGCCTCATTTTTCTCCACCTTGCCGTTTTGGCTGAGCATTTCCACAGTCATGGCCTCAATGTCCAATGCCACGGCGGGGGCGGTGGTAAGGCCGGGGGACTGAATACCGGCACAGTGGATGATGTTGGCGGTGCGGCGGCCTTTTTCAATAATGAAATCCTCTTCAAAGGTGGGGGCACGCACGCCTGTGAAATAGGTGATGATATCCCGCTCGGTAAGCTTGGGCATGGTCTGCTTCTGGCGGGTGAATACTTTCTCGATGCTTTCGGGGTAGGTGGCCACATCCTCCTTAAACGGCGTTTCCTCCGCATCGGGGCCGATAAGCAGATTGTCGTGAACCGTGTGCAGAATGCCGCCGCCCTTGGTGTGGCCGTGGGAGGCAGTCAGCTCTTTTACGGAGGCGATGGAGTGCATATAGGAGCCGGCCTTTTTATCCAGAATGGAGTTGGTGCCCCGGCGGGGATGAATGGAGAAGAAACGGTCATGGGCCATGCGGGCGATTTCCTCGCTGTAAACACCGGCGGCGTTGATTACGATTTTGGGGTGAACCGTGCCCCGGTTGGTGTGCACGGCGGTGATGCGGTTATCGGTTACCTCCATGCCCGTAACGGCGGTGTTCAGGGATACGGTTGCTCCGTTCATCACCGCGTTTTCCGCGTAGGCTATGGTCAGGCCATAGGGGCAGACACAGCCGGAGGAGGGGTTGGAGATGGCAAATTTGAAGCTGCTTTTGAAGTTGGGTTCCCGGCGGTGAAGCTCCGCCCCGCTGATTAAACGGGAATCCTCGATTTTATCAATGTGTTTGCGCTTCCACACATACAGGGCAGCCACGGGCTTGGCCCAGCCCTCGTTAAAGCACACATACTGGCCCACACGGTGGAATTCCACATTCAGGTCGTCACAGACCTTGTCAAACATGGCGTTGCCCTTGCGGATGTAGTGGTGCTTCAGGGAGCCCTTGCTCAAATCAATGCCGGGGTGAACCTCGCCGTCGTTGCGGCCGGAGGCGGCCATGGCCACATCGGGTTCCTTCTCCACCAGCAGAATATTCAGCTTCCATTTGGTCAATTCACGGGCGATGGATGCGCCGCTGATACCGCCGCCGATGATGAGCACATCGGGCGCAGCGCCCTCCAGCGCATCGTCCTTTAACACGGGCATACGCATGGGTATATCGGGCACATTCTCCACCTTAATGTCGTTGACCACATGGATTTTGCCGTAGGGAACGGCAGCGGCGGAGCAGGCGGCAACGGCATCCTCCCAGGCGGGCACGGTGCCGGTGAGCACAAGGCAGTCATCCTGCAGGGCGGCAGTTACCCTGCCGCTGCTTGCGGCAGCCACTTTGCTGTTGATTTTTTTCATGTTCATGGGCTGATTTCACCCTCCCCGAAACAAGTCGGCCACTTGACCGACTCAAGATGAATCCATCATACCCTTTTTTAAACGGAAAGTCAATATGATAATACGGCACAAAACGCAGCAAAAAAACACCGGAGCTCCCGCGGGAGCCCCGGTGCAAAGCTTATGCTTCTGATTTCTTGTTTTCGGCGGATTTCGGTTCTATCACGATTTCGTCACCGGGCAGGGTTTCCATGCGGAAGGAGCGGCCCTTGAGAGTGCGGCTCACGCCGCGGCAGGTGACGGTGGCCCCTTTGCAGGGCAGGGTGCAGCACAGAAGGCCGCCTTTTTCCGCCGTGATAACGGCCCGGTCCATTTCGCCGCCGTGCATGGAGGCACTTACGAGAAAAGCACCGTCGGCCCGCAGATTGCGGAAGGCGACACCCGTATTTTTATCCCAGCAGGGGAACAGTCGCAGGGTGCCCTGATGGCTTTGCAGCACCATTTCATTCAGGGTGTTGGCGGGGATGGAGCAATCCTCCAGACAACCGCCCTCGTATTTATAAAGCAGATTGGGCAGGCGGCGTTTGGCGTTGAGCTCCTTTAATTTGCGCAGAATCAGGGCGGGTTCGGCACCGAGCCTTGCTGCCATGGGGAAGAAGGAGCAGGCGGCGTTGCCGTCATCAAAGCAGGTGCGGGCTTTCATGAGGAAGGTGGTGCGGGCCAGTTTTAAGTCTTTGGCGGGGGAGGAAAGGCCGATGCACCCGCAGGGGTAGATGTGCTGCTGCCCCACATCGTTGCCCTTGTTCCACTTCTGCCCCTTGGCGGTGTAGCGGTAAACCCTGCGCCCGTGCCGCCAACAGGTGGCAAAGGGGGAGAGGTTATCCAGAATGTGCTGCCACTCCTGCTGCTTGTCCTCATCTGTGCCAAGGGTCTTTGCCATGTCGATGGCGGCCTCCAGCACAAGGCGAAGGAGCCCCAAGGTCAGGGCGTTGTTGGTATCGTTCAGGTAGCGTTTCCATTTTTCGGGGGTATAATCGGTGCGGTAGATGGGCACCTCATGGGCGGCATCGCAGGGCACGGTGAAGCGGCCCTTGACCCATTTGCCGTAATCCTCAAAAAAGGCGAGGCAGGCCTTCACATAGGGGTAGGCGTGGTCACGGGCATAGTCCGTGTCACGGGTGGCCTTCCAACGAAAAACGGGGATATCCGCCGGGTGGATGGCATTGCTTTTCTGCCCGAGGAACAGGCGTTCAAAGCTGTATTTCATATCGGGATTCAGCTCGGTGCAAAGCCCCTTGGGGCCAATGCCCACGGGGTACAGAATGCCCCGGCAGCCGAATTTTTCGGCAAAGGAGGCACCTTTTTCATAAAAATCCTCCAACGGAGCCATGTAGCAATCCGTCAATTCCGGGTGGTTGGAGGAGCAGGCAGCGTAGAACGGGGCCTGATAGTTATAATTCAGGTGATAATCGCTGTGCCATGAGGGATGCTCCACGGTGATGAAATTGCCGAAAATGCCGGGAGGGAAAGCGGCGTTTCCCGCGCACACGGCAAGCAGATACTGGGAGGAATACCAGCTCAGCTCCAGCTCGGGATCGCTGAGGGTAAAGGATGATTTGCTCCAGAAATCGGCCCATGCGGCAAGGTGCAGGGTGCGCAGAGCCTCTATGCGGGCGGAATCGGTTTGTGTGATGCGGTGCGCCACAAGGGCACGGGGGTTCTCCGCTTCATGGTTGGTGGCAGCGGCAGCATAGAATACGCCATCCGATACCTGACCGAGGGCGGCAAAGCAGTGGGTTTCATACTCACATTCGGGGCCGTCAAAGCTGCGGAAGATACCCGTTACATCCCCTTCGGTAAAGTCGCCCTTGCGCCCGTCCGTTTCGCCCTCATAAACCTTCAGCACGGGGGCGATGGGGCTGCCCTTGGTCTGGGTGATTACCACGCCGTTTTCGGTTTTGCATACATACACGGTAAAGGCAATCTGCTCCTCCCCGCTGCCGAATTCACAGCGCAGCTCGGCGCAATCCATATCCATTCTGACCCGGTACTGCTCATAGAGGGCGGCGGGCACGGGAATATCAATGTAGCCCAAAGGCTTGTGACCGCCGATGTCATAGCGCTCGGCACCCCACCAAAGGTCACATTTGGAGAGGTACAGCCTTGCCCCGTCGGGGGCGTTGCCCAAAATCACGCACAAATCCCCGTTGCCGGCAATGGCGCCGTCCGGGGTGGAATGCAGGCCGCTGTATACGGGCTTTTTTGTAATGAGAGCAATGTGTTTCATATCGTTTCTCCGTATTGTCATTGGCATTCTTCCGCCGTTCGGTCATCGAAAAGGCGGAAAAACCGGATTACAGATTCAGTTCTTTTCGCAGGGCCGCGCAGTCGGTAAACAGAATGGCATGAATGCCCAGGGCCTCGGCTGCCGCCACATTGGCGGGATTATCGTCAATGAACACGGCCTCCTCCGGGGCGACCCCCGCCCGCTCAAGAATCAGGCGGAAAAAGGCCTCGCCGGGCTTGGCGGTGTGCTCTATGTAGGAGATGGCGCGGCAGTCAAACAGCTCGTCCAGCTCCGCTTCGGTAAACAGCCGCTCCAGCAGCCCTTCCACGGCGTTGGAGAGCAGGGCGGTTTTGTATTTTTTGCGCGCATCCTTGATTATGGCGATGGTTTCGGGGTTCTTTTTGGCCAAAGCCACCCAGTTATCCTCAATCTCCTCGGGGGATTCGGCACCGTTGATTTTTTCGGATATGGTGCGGTACATCACGGCGGAGGGGATTTCGCCCCAGTCGGCCTGACGGATGAGGGTATTCTTCAAAAAGGCACTTTCCTCTGCGCTGAAATAGCGGGGCAGCCAGAAGGGGGCGGATTCATGGCAAATCACGCCGAAGCAATCAAAAATAATCAGTTTGGTACTCATATACTCGTCTTCTTTCGTTCCGTATCGGTAATTTCGGCAGGTTCCTCCTGCGCCACAATGTTGTGAATCCAGATGCCCGAGCGCACCAACGCGCCGCCGATAATATCCTTTATCAGCTTTTCGGATTCCACAATGGCAAACACAATCATCACATTCAAGCCCGTAAAGTGGGTGAGCAGCAGGGCGGTGGGCACATTGATGACCCACACATACACGCTGTCAAACAGAATGGTAACAAACACCTTGCCGCCGCTGCGAATGGTAAAATAGGAGGCGTGGGCAAAGGCATCCAGCGGCATGAGCACGGCAGTAATCTGCATAAGCCTTTTGGCAAGGCAGCGCACGGATTCGGTGGTGTTGTAGCTGTTGGGAATGTAGGCGGCTGCCGCAAAAAAGACGGAGCCCACCGCAATGCTCACCAGAACGGAAAATACAATCATCTTGCGGGCGGCATCCTTGGCCTCCTCGCTCTTGCCCGCGCCCAGATACTGGCCCACAATAATGCCGATGGCGGAGCCCACCGACATAAACGCCACACCGAACACATTAAAGAAGGTGGAGGAGATGTTGGTGGCGGATACCACATCCAGACTGCGCACGGAATAACATTGGTTCAGAAAGGTAACGCCTGCCGACCACATGGCCTCGTTGAGCATCAGGGGCAGCCCCCGCACGGAGATGTCGCGAATCAGGGCGGCAGGAATATACAGGCTGCGGTAAACCCCGCGGATAAAGGGATTCTTCCCGCTGTTGCAATGGGTCCAGATTACCACTACCGCAAGCTCCACATAGCGGGAAATGACGGTGGCAATGGCGGCGCCGTTGGCACCCAGAGCGGGTGCGCCCAGCTTGCCGAAAATCAGCACCCAGTTGAGGGTGAGGTTCACTCCCACCGCGAGAATGCCCGCAAACATGGGAGGCAGAACCTTATCCGTTTCGCGCAGGGTGCCGGAATAGCATTGGGTCACGGCGTAGGGAATCAGCCCCCACAAAATGATTTTCAGGTAATCGGAGCCGTACTTGAGGGCGGCGGCAATGTCGGAGGCCTGCCCCTCGCCCTTGAGCCATTGGGAAATGAGCATATCGCCCCCAAAGGCAAAAATGCCCAACCCCAGCAGGGTGATGGCAAGGCAGGTGAGCAGCTTGAAGCGGAAGGTCTGCTGCACGCCCTTGGTGTCCCGCTTGCCGTGGAACTGGGCCACGAAAATGCCCGCGCCGGACACGGCACCGAACACGCAGATGTTGTATACGAAAATAAGCTGATTGGCCACGGCAACCCCTGTCATGGGCAGGGTGCCCACCCGGCCTACCATGATGTTGTCAAGCATGTTCACAAAGTTGGTGATGCCCGACTGTATCATGATGGGAATGGTCAGGGACAAAACCCGCTTGTAAAAGACCTTGTCACCGAAGTAGTTACGAAGTTTCATTGTGTTTTCCGTTCTGTGTTGAATTTTCCGGAAAAGGGTGTCTTTCCGAAGCAAAACAATATTAGCATACCCGCGGGCAAATATCCACCTCTGTTTATTATTTTTCCGTTTTTCTTGATTTTTAACACCAAAGAGGGTAGTATTAACGGGAGGCATTCTGCCTCCATTTACAAATACGGTTCGGGAGGAAACGGATCATGAAGAAAATCAAAGTCGGTATTGCCGGCACCCGAGGACTTTCCTCACTGATGGGTCTGCACGATATTGAGGATGTGGAAATCGCCGCCATGTGCGACCTTGACGAAGAGCACCTGAAAAAGGCTGCCGACAGAATCGGCGGTGACGTAAAAACATACCGGGTTTTTGACGATATGCTGGAGAGCGATATTGACGCCGTCATCATCGCCACACCCATGCAGTGCCACGTGCCTCAGGCCATTGCCGCCATGGAGGCAGGCAAGCATGTGATGAGTGAGGTTACTGCCGGCGTTACCATGGATGAGCTTTTCTGGCTGTGCGAAACCGTGGAAAAATACAACAAGATTTACATGTATGCCGAGAATTACATCTACACCCCCGAGGTGCAGCTGGTAAAGGAAATGGTGAAGAAGGGCATCTTCGGCACCCCCTACTACGCCGAGGGCATGTATCTGCACGATATTCACGACCTTCTGGTTTACCCCAACGGCAAAACCTCATGGCGCTCCTACTGGCAGTGCGGCGTGCGCGGCAACTTCTACCCCACCCACTCCATAGGCCCCGTGATGCAGTGGTTCCCCAATGACCGCATTACCGAGATTTCCACCTTCTCCTCCGGGATTCATAACGATTACGGCGTGAAGCAGGACAGCGGCACCACCACCATGTGCCGCACGGCCGAGGGCCATCTGCTCAACATCCGCACCGATTGCCTCTCCCCCAGACCCCACTGCATGACTCACTATCTGCTGCAGGGCACCGAGGGCATCTATCAATCCGCCGCCTACGGCAAGGGCAATCTTGCCGGGGATGTGGACAGAGTATCCTTCCGCAGCAATCTCAACGAGCGCGGCAACATGGATTG
>JAZRWZ010000130.1:0-8229 GCA_045599985.1 Acutalibacteraceae bacterium
GGGGGATTACTCTGTTCTCAGAGCCTCCACGGGATCCTTCTTGGCGGCAATGCGCGAGGGAATCAGGCCGGAAATCAGGGTGAGTATCATGCTGATAATAACCAGAATCACCGCACCGGCCACGGGCAGCTCGGCGGCGGCACCCAGAGTGGTCAGGTGCTCCAGCAGCATATTGATGGGAATAATCAGCAGCACCGTTACCCCGATGCCCAAGGCACCCGATACAAAGCCCACAATAAGCGTTTCCGCATTGAACACGGTGGAAATATCGTGCTTGGAGGCACCGATGGAGCGCAGAATACCGATTTCCTTGGTTCTTTCCAGAACGGAGATGTAGGTGATGATACCAATCATGATGGAGCTTACCACCAAAGAGATGGCAACAAAGGAAATAAGCACATAGGAAACCACATTTACGATTTTGGTAACGGAGGACAGAATCAGGCCGATGTAATCGGTGTAAATAATCTTATCCTTCTCGCGGCCCTCGTCCACGGCCTTCTTATTGTATTCATCAATGATTTCGGTGATGGCATCCTTGCTCTCAAAATCAATGGGGAAGATATTGATTCTGATGGGGGTTGCCAGCTCGGAGGCGCCCAGCATGGTGATGGCCTCCTCATAGCTCTTGGCCAGAGGCTCGGGTTCGGGCTCCGGCTCGGGCTCGGGTTCAACGGGAGTTTCGCCCTCGGCGGGAGTTTCACCCTCGGCAGGCTCACCCTCTGTGGAAATGGGCATATTCTCCATAAACTGGCCCAGCATATCCAGCTTTTGCTGCTTGTTCATCATGCGGATACCGGCCATGGCCTGAGACACGGTCACCTTGCCGTAGCCTTCAAATTCCTGACCCGCCAGCATCTCTTCCAGATAAGCGCTCAGAGTCTCTCTTTCGGAGGAGGAGAGGTTGTTCTTGAGGAACAGCTCCGTCAGTTCCTTCATCTTCGCCTTTTCGTCACCGCTGAAATGCTCGTCGATATAGGCATAAATATCATCCTCGGTGGTGGCGGTGGAGGTGGCACGGGGCGCTTCCTCCGCACGGCCGATAGGCGACACGGCGGGGGCGGTGAACACATCGGTTTCGGCAGCAGCGGGCTTTGCAGCCTCGGTGGCTTTTTCTGCCTTGGCTGCTTTTTCGTCCTTGGCTGCTTTTTCAGCCTTGGCATCCGCCTCGGCTTCCTCGGTGGGGAAGGGCAGGCCGGTGAACACATCCACGGCGGGGTCGGCCTTCTGGTTTTTCACCAGCTCGCACTCATTGGTCTTGGTCACAACAAATTCGGAAAGGGCGGTGGTATAGCCGATGGTGCCGCCCATCATGGTGGAAACCGCACCCTCGGCGGGGCGGATGATGCCCACCACCTTGATGTCAACACCGTTGGCAACGGCCTTTTTCATAAAATCGGGATCATTGCTCATATCCACCCAGGACTCGCTCTCCTCATCATAGCCGTAGCGGTCGGGGCTGAGCACCAGTTTGAAGCGCAGATTCATGACTTCCTCATAGGTCAGCTCCACGCTTTCGGGGGTGTAGACTTCGCCGTTCTGCAGGGCGTTATACATATCTATCATGGAGGAGAGGTCGGAAAGACCGAGTGCCTGCAGAGTCATCTCGGTAACCTCGTTGTTGCGGTCAACCACCAGCACGACTTCATTGTAATTCTGAGGCCATGTGCCGGCAATCACATCGTACTGGCTGTTCAGAAGCTCCTGATTATCAATCATTTCCTTCCACACGTTGTAGTTGCTCATCAGGGACTGATAAGATGCATCGGAGGTGAGGGAGGACATCATGCCGTCTCCCGTGCCCATCATGCTCTGCACCATATCCATCATGGGGCTGGGATTCACAATGTTGATGCCCTCGGAGGTGTCGGCGGAATAGATGTTGATGGGAGTGGCGTAGGTGTACTGAATAGCACTCACATAGGGGTCAAGGCGTTCCTTTTCGCTCTCAAAGAAAGACTTGAGGGCGGTCAGGTTATTCTCGGTATAACCGGCGGTGAAGGCCTCCGTCATGGCACTTAAGGCGGTGTTGGAATACACCTTATCCAAATCGTGCTTAATGAAGGATTCCCCCTCCTCATGCTCGCCGTCATCAGCAAACATGGATAAAGCGGAATTCATATCCATGCCCGTGCTCTCAATGGTGAGGGGATAACTGGAGAGGGCCTCACGCTGAACGGATTCGATATATAACTGCACGCCGTTACTCAGCGCCATAATCAGCGCAATGCCGATAATGCCGATACTGCCCGCAAAGGAGGTGAGCAGGGTGCGCACCTTTTTGGTCATCAGGTTGTTAAGGCTCAGGGACAAAGCAGTGAGGAAAGACATGCTGGTCTTTTTATTCTGCTTTTTCTTCTCCTTCTTCTCGGCCCTGGTGGGCTCCTCAACAGCCTTCTCTTCGGCGGAGGAATCATAGGGGTCGGAATCGCTGATAACAAGGCCGTCGCGCAAACGGACGATGCGGGTGGAATACGTCTCCGCCAGCTCGGGGTTATGGGTTACCATAATCACAAGACGGTCGGCGGCAATCTCCTTGAGCAGTTCCATAATCTGCAGGCTGGTGTCGGAATCCAGCGCGCCGGTGGGTTCATCGGCCAGCAGAATCTCGGGATTATTCACAAGGGCACGGGCAATGGCCACACGCTGCATCTGACCGCCGCTCATCTGGTTGGGCTTTTTGGTCAGCTGATCGCCCAGGCCCACCTTCTCCAAAGCCTCTTTGGCTCTTTTTTTGCGCTCCGATTTGGAAACGCCGGAGAGGGTCAGCGCCAGCTCCACGTTGGAGAGTACGGTCTGGTGGGGAATCAGGTTGTAGCTCTGGAACACAAAGCCGATGCAGTGGTTGCGGTAGGTATCCCAGTCGCTGTCCTTATATTTCTTGGTGGAAACGCCCTTGATTTCCAAATCGCCCTCATCGTAGCGGTCCAATCCGCCGATTACATTGAGCAGGGTGGTCTTACCGCAGCCGGAATGGCCGAGGATGGAAACAAATTCGTTGCTGCGAAACTCAAGGTCAACGCCCTTGAGCGCCTCCACCTTGGTGTCGCCGGTCACATAACTTTTTTTGATTCCGGTTAACTTCAGCATTTTTTACTCCCTTTCTGAAAATCTATGTAAAACGCAGTTATTTCCCGATTCCGGGGCCGTGATTCCGAAAATCGCGGCTGTAAATAGTGATGTTATCACACTATCATTAACAAAATGTGAAATATCGGCCGATATTTCAAAAAATAAACCGGCGTTACTTCAACTCGTAAGGCAGGTATCTTGAAATATCCTCCCCGTGCTGATACAGCTCATACACCATGGAGGAGGAGATGGAGGCATCGTCGGCCCGCAGGTAGATGGTGCGGATTTCGTCATCCAGCGCCGTGTTGCAAAGGGCCATGTTCTCCTCGTAGGCGTAATCCGTGGCATTGCGCAGGCCGCGGATGAGGTACTGGCAGCCCAGCTCCTGTGCCAGGCGGACAATCAGCTTTTCGGTGGAGATGACCTCCACCTTTTCGGAATATCCTTTTTCCGCCACGGCTTCCTTCATCTTTCCCTTCATGAACTCCACATCAAAGCGCCTTGCCTTGGCGGGGTTCACGGCAATCACCACATAAATCTTATCAAACAAATCAATGGCCTGATTGAGCACGCTCATGTGGCCGTTGGTAAACATATCAAAACTGCCGGCATAGATGGCTTTCATCGGGTTTTCTCCTTTCGGCATCACTTATCGTTCAAAAACAGCTCCCCAATCCGCATATCCGAGGGGCGGGTCAGCTTAATGTTTTTCGGGTCACCCTCCACCGTGGCAACAGCCCTGCCGTTGAGGGTAAACAGCATGCAGGCATCCGTCAGCTTTTCCCTCTGCGCCCCGGTCAGCGCATCAAGGCACGCCTTGGCCTGCCCGATGACAAAGGACTGAGGGGTCTGGCTGTGATAATACAAAGAGCGGTCGGGGGTTTCCGTCACAAACCGCCCGTCCCGGGAAATCACCAGAGTATCCGTGGCGGGAATCACGGTGTTGCACGCCCCGAACTCTGCGGCGGCAACGGCATTCTCCGCTATCATACGCTCCGTCAGAAAGGGGCGCACCCCGTCGTGGGTAATCAGCACATCGGTATCCGCCGCACCGAACTCCCGCTGCACAAAGGCAACGGATTTTTCGAGGGTGGCGTTGCGGCTGCTGCCCCCTGCCGTAACGGCAAGCTTACCCTCCGACCCGGGCAGGTATTCTTTCGCCATGCGGCGGGTTTCCTCCACCCATTCGGCAGGGCACAACACCACGGTTTTTTCCACCGTGGGGCTGTTAATGAATTTTTCAACCGTGCGCATAAGCACGGGTATGCCGCACAGGGGCAGATACTGCTTGGGAATCTCCGCACCCATACGGGTGCCGGTACCCCCTGCCATAATGGCCGCAAACACCATTTTGTTCACCTGACATTTCACGGGCAAATGCCCTCTTATTGTTTCTTTTTCTCCGCAGCCAGCTCCTGATACAGGGTGCAGATTTCGTTTGCCTCCCCCTGAGCAATCACCTTGCCGTGGTCCAGAATAATGGCTTTGTTGCAGATGCGGCGCACCTGATCGGTGTTGTGGGATACAAACAGCACCGTTACGCCCTTATCAAACATGGAGATGATTTTTTTCTCGCTTTTCTGGCGGAATTTGGCATCACCCACCGAAAGCACCTCATCCAATATCAGCACCTCCGGCTCCACGGCGGAGGCAATGGCAAAGCCCAGACGGGCCTTCATGCCGGATGAGTAGTTTTTTACGGGCACATCAATAAAATCCTTTAATTCGCTGAATGCCACAATGTCGTCATAGCGCTCCTGAATGTATTTGCGGGAGTAACCCATGGTGGCACCGTACAGGAATATATTTTCACGCCCGGAGTAGTTCATATCAAACCCGGCACCCAGCTCCAGCATGGGAGCAATCACGCCGTTCACCTTCACGCTGCCTTTGGTGGGCTTGAGCACGCCAGAAACCACCTTGAGCAGGGTGCTTTTGCCCGCACCGTTAAAGCCCAGGATGCCCACACGGTCGGATTTTTCCACCGTAAAGGATACATCCGTCAGCGCCCAGAACTCGTTGTAATGCAGGCGGTGGGTCAGAAGCTTTATGACATATTCTTTTAAATTATCGACTTTTTCTTTGTTGAGGTTAAACAGAACGCTGACGTTGTTCACCTCAATGGCAGGCTTTTCCACTTTGCGTTCCCTCCCTCAGATATGAAGAATGAATTTATCCTGCTTTTTGGCAAAGGCCACAATGCCGATGACCAGTGTCACAAGACTGAAGCCGAGGCCGTAAAGCAGATGATTCGGGTTGAGCATCTGCCCGAACAGCACACAGTCGCGGAACATGCTCACAATGGCATACAGGGGGTTTGCCATCAGAATCCGCTGCACCCACACATTCTCAATGTGGAGCTGTTTTATGTTATACACAATGGGAGTCATGTAGAAAATCAGCATGCAGAACACGTCATACAGGTATTCCACATCCTTAAAGAAAACGGTGAGGGTGGCAAGAATCAGCCCCACACCGAGACACAGAATAAACAAAATCAGAATGGGCACCCACGCCAGCAGCACATAGGGGGTGATGTGGGGCTTCAGCTCCGAAAACAGGCAGAAGTAGGTGATGAACACCACCAGCACAATCAGCGAAATCAAAAAGGTGATGAAAGTGGAAATCACGTTGGCCAAAGGATAAATGTACTTTGGCACATACACCTTTTTGATGACGGAGGCACTGTTGTTGATGGAGCGCATGGCCCGCTTGGTGGATTGGGAATAGAACTCATACAGCAGGCGGCCGCTGAGCAGATATACGGGGTAGTTGAGCACCTGAGAGGAATCCTTGCCCAGAAGATTGCCGAACACAATCACCAGCACAAGGGTGGTCAGCAGGGGCTGCAGAAAAGTCCAGAAAATACCGAGCACGGAATCCCGGTACTGTAATTTTATATTCTTTCGCACTATCTCATACAGCAGATAGCGGTATTTGTAAAAATTATTCCAGTATTTTTTCATCAGCGCCATCCCCATTTGTTGAAATACCGAATCATGGATTGAAGTTGAATCAGCTTGAGCTTCATGTTCTTTTTGGATTCGCGGCCCCACTCGTGGAACACCTCGGCATCGGGATAATACACGGTTTTGCTGCGGCGGTTCACCTCAAGGGTCAGGTCGCCGTCCTCAAAATACATGAAATACCGTTTATCAAACCCGCCGATTTCCTTGAAAAGCGAGGTACGGATAAACATAAAGCAGCCCGTGGCGTTCTCGATTTCAAGGGGTTTGTCCAAATCGCAATCCATCATGGCGTATTCCCGCAGCGCCTCGCCGGGCAGTTCGTTGTTGCGCAGACGGCTGGAAATCAGGTATTTCAGCGAGGGCCTGCGTTTGCCCAGAATCTGCGGCCTGCCGTCGGGGAAGCTGATGCGGGGGGAGAGCATCCCGATTTCGGGGTGCTGTTCCATATAGTCCGCCATTTTGCCGATAACATCATCCCGCACAACCACATCGGGGTTGATAATGGCGTGATAATCGGAATCCAGCCGGTCCAGTATCAGGTTGTGACCCGCGCCAAAGCCCGTGTTGGCGGTGTTTTGAATCAGCTCCACGGCAGGGTACGCCTCGGAGATATGCTCCACGGTACCGTCGGTGGAACCGTTATCCACGGCATACAGGTGAAAAGGCTGCCTTGTGTGCTCCAGCAGGGAAGCAACGGCATTGTCGATGGTGCGCATATTATTATAGGTTACAATGCAGCCGGTTACGGTAGGAGTAGCCATTTTTGTGAATCCCTCTCAAAAAAGAAATTATATTTTCAACAGATAATATACCATTTGAATCCGCCATTTCAGTTGGCGGAGGAAGGAGTTTTCGGCGCCCCCCGTCACATTATCGCCGTGACGGCGCCAGTCCAGCAGGGCCTCCGGCAGTAAAACCACCTTTTTCTTCTTTTTGTAGGCGGCAAGAGCAATGAGCCAGTCGTGCATGGGCAGCTTTTGGGGGAAGGGCAGCACAAAGGCCAGCAAATCCCGGCGAAAGGCCATGCAGCACCCCACAAAGCTGTTGCGAATCAAGTTGGGCAGCAGCCCGCCCCGGGAACCGTGCACGGCGAAAAAGGAGGGCTCCGTCACCTGCAAAGCGCCGTCGGTCACCCGTGCGTCGTGCAGCACCACATCGGCACCCTTTTCCATCTCCGCCATTACTTTTTCCACCTTGCCCGGCAGCCATACATCGTCCTGGTCGGCCAAAAAAATCACATCCCCCGTGCAGGCGCGCAGGGCGTTTTCAAAGTTGGCGCAAACCCCTTTGCCGGGGCCTGTCAGATAATGCACCCTGCCGTCACGGCGGCAGTATTCCCGCACCAGCGCCTCGGTGGCGCCGCCGGGGCAATCGT
This sequence comes from Acutalibacteraceae bacterium, assembly GCA_045599985.1. GTDB lineage: Bacteria > Bacillota > Clostridia > Oscillospirales > Acutalibacteraceae > CAG-177. The sequence goes on from JAZRWZ010000130.1 coordinate 7,417, forward strand.
CCGACACAAAAACCTCGCCGTCGGGCGGCAGCTGCGGCAATACGGAATCCAACTGCTCCCCCAGGTATCGCTCGCCCTTGTAGGCGGCCAAAGCAACGGAAATTTTCATGGCACTTGATGCTTCCTTTTGATTCACAGGAAATTTATCCCATAATAAGACACTATATTATAGCACCGTTTCCCCTCTTTTTCAAGTACGCCGCTTTTCCGGGAATATATGAGCTCTTTTTGAGCTCTTTTTCGGAAAAACAAGAGCCTTTTCTCCGAAAAAAGCACCGTAAAATCAAAAAACTGCTCCGTCCAACGGAGCAGCTCCCGAAAAATATATCCGATTTATTTTTTGTGAATACAAGCGCCGATGCCCGCTGCGATAAAAGCGACAATACCGCCGAAAAACAGAGAAAACGCCATGGGCAGCAGGAAGAAATATTCATGAAGTATTCCGTTTTCATCCAAGTATTCCGTACTCATGCCTTTTATCAGCAGGCAGACAAAGCCCAGTACCATCAGCGCGGCACCAACGATAACGCTCACGCGAATCCACTTTGGCTTCGGCCCTTTGCCGCCGTCTTGTTTGTCCATATTCATTCCGTCCTTTCCTCAGGCTGAACCGTTTCCTCCGTGCCCGTAAACAGCAGGGCCAGCTCCTCATCGGTGCATTCCCGGCATTCCCCGGGGGCCAGATTTTCATCCAGCCGCAGTGCGCCGATGGCCACACGCCGCAGCGCCTCCACATGGCAGCCGCAGGCGGCGCACATCTTTTTGACCTGATGGTACTTGCCCTCCCGAATGCGGATTTCCGCAAAGGGACTG
>JAZRWZ010000131.1:0-10718 GCA_045599985.1 Acutalibacteraceae bacterium
TCGGGAAAGCCACGGTGGCCTGGCCCTACAGGGGGGGGGGGGAGGCCCTTCGGCTTTCGTAAGTCAAGCGGATCGTCCCCGGTGGTCTTGCCCTACACGAACCCCTCATCCGTCAAGGCGTTCCGCCTTGCCACCTTCCCCTCAAGGGGAAGGAAGGACTGCATACCGCATCCCCCGCTCTCCTGAAACCGAAAACCAAAAACATATATTGTAATAAATAAATTTTTATAAATATTTTATACAATTTGCCCAACCCGGGGCGGGGATAATGTGCAATTTTGGTCGGATTGCCTATTGTGTTGAAAAGGGGCTTGTAATATAATAGACAGGTATATTGGATGAGTGCCCGAATGCACAAAACCTTAACTTTACCTTAAGGAGGTAAAACGATGAAATTTTTGAAAAACACGAAGCGAGGCCTGTCCCTGCTGCTGAGCGCCCTTCTTGTGCTCAGCACGGTTACGGTGGGCTTCGGCGGGCTTGCCGCATCGGCGGCCGGTAACACAATTTATGTGGCTACCACCGGCAGCGATGTTTCCGGCAACGGCTCCGCTTCCAAGCCTTTTGCAAGCCTCAAGCTGGCTCTGTCCGTGGCAGGCACCGGCGACACCATCGAGCTTGCCGGGGGCACCTACTATGTGGATGAAACTCTTAACATTTCCAATAAGAGTGGCATCACCATCATGTCAAAGAGCGGCGAAAAGGCCGTGCTTTCCGGCGGTTATAATGTAACGGGCTGGGCAAACGCCACCCTGAACGGCCAAAGCTGCCTTGCTGCCGATATTCCTTACGATATCGTGAAGGATATGGACGGCGTTTACACTCTCTATAACGCTGCGGGTGACATGCTGGTGAATTCCAGATTCCCCGATACCGGCTACCGCTATGTGAAGGCTGCCGGTTCCTCTATTGTTGATGGCAAAATCCGCTCCTTCATCGGCAATGCCGAGGATGTGGACTGGCTGGCCGAGGAGGTGCTCAACCGCGCCCTTGTTCGCGTGGAGCACAAGTGGGTTTCCGAAACCTCCGTGGTTGCCAACTACACTCCGGGCGGCCATGAGGTTACTCTGGAGAAAGTAAACCAGAACTGCGAAAGCGGCGACAACTTCTATTTTGAGAATGTGAAGCACGGCTTTGATAAGGCCGGCGAGTGGTATTACGACTACGCCGCCTGCAAGTTGTACTATATTCCCAAATCCGGCGAAAGCACAAGCAATCTTAACCTGATTCTGGGCAAGGAAGAAAAACTGCTCAACATCACCGGCAGCACCAATATCAATGTGCAGAACATCGGCTTTGCCAATACCAACTGGACTTATAAAAACGGTCTGGGTCAGGCCGCCATCGGCAGTGAATCCTGTGTAACGGTGAAGTCCTCCAGCGGCGTGAATTTCGCGGGCTGCTCTTTCGATAATATCGGCAACACCGCCCTGAGCTTCGGCCATAACAACGGCGACGGCAGATGCACAAACTGCTCCGTTACCGGCAGCTATTTCAAAAACATCGGTAACTCCGCTGTGTTTGTCGGTGCGGGTGATGCTGCAGATACCTGCTGCGACCACATCACCATTTCCGATAACCTTGTGGCGGGCTACGGCAAAATGCTTCACGAGGCAGTCGGTATTTTCATAACCAAGGCAAATAACTGCACCATCTCCAGCAACGAGGTTCGTGACGGTGACTATACCGGCATCTCCGTGGGCTGGAACTGGGGCTATATGGATACGGTTACCCACGACAACCATGTTGTCAGCAACCTTATCTATAACATCGGTCATGCCGCCCTGTGCGACATGGGCGGTATCTACTTCCTCGGCAAGCAGGCCGGAAGCACGATTGACAGCAATGTGATTTTCGGTGTGGAGCATCTTGACTCCGCCACCACCAGCGGCGCATGGGGTATCTATCTGGATGAAGGCTCCAGCGGCGTTACGGTTCAGAACAACATTGTTCACGATTGCGGTGAGGGCTTCCACCAGCACTACGGCCAGAATAACACGGTAAGCAACAACATCTTTGCTTTTAACCATGTTGGTCAGGTTCGCTCCTCCAACAACTGCGCTCCTCTTGCCAGCGGCGAAAGCGATCAGTCCGGTGAGAAGAAACTGTGGATTAAAAAATCCAACGGTAATCAGTTCACTCTCGAAAATAACATTCTGGTTGCCGATAACGGCTACATGTACAGTCAGTTGAAGAATGAAAGCTACTTCAGCGATGACTACAACACCTATTGGGACTACAACAGCAGCATCGGTGCCAATGTTCGTTCTCAGGGCTCCATGACCGAAAAAGCCGAGATTCAGAACAGCAACACATCCAATGATTACTCCCACGGTAATTTCAGCAACCCCAATTTCACAAACTGGCAAACCCGCGACTTCACCTTCACCAGCGTTCCTGCCGGATTTACCGCAATCAGCGTGGCCAATGTGGGCTCCTTTACCTACGGCAGTGCCGCAAGGTATGCTGCCATCAAGCAGAATACCCTGAATGAAAACTACCACTACGAGGGCGCCAATTATGATGCCTATGTGGCAGCCTGCGAATCCGGCGATGCAACCGCCATCGCCACCGCCTACAACACCCTTGTGGGCGGCAGCTACACCATTACCTATAATGCAAACGGCGGCACCTGCGGCGAGGCTTCCAAAACCTACACCGGCGTTTCCACCATTACTCTGCCCAATGCCACCAAGGACGGTTACCGTTTGGTCGGCTGGCAGAGGCCGGACGGCAAGATTTACGGCGCAGGCACTTATTACGCCGGTGCCGGCAGCTATACCATGACGGCTGTTTACGAAAAGAGCAGACCCGTGGTAACGGCATCACAGTTGAACGGTTACTGCATTGTATATTTTGACAATGTGGCCAACTTCAAAACCATGTTCCCGCAAGACTCTGTTGCCGCAAACACCTTCGGCGGCCACGGCGTGGGCAATCTGGTGGTGGATTACGGCTCCAACTCCTTAAGCTACACGGTAGTTAACCGCGGCACATCTACCGAGCACGGCAGCTTCACCACCCATACGCAGGGCCTGGCATTGGACCCCAACCTCGAATACAAAATCAGCTACGATGTGTATATTGACGGCAAAAAGTCCGATAACGGCCGTATGACCATGTTTTTCTATAACGAGGCGAATGTGTATACGGAAGGTCTCAAGTATCATGCCACATACTATGAGAACATTGCTTCCGGTTCCACCTTTAGGGTGCCGGCAGACGGCTATGTGTATGTGAGTATCCGCCCCGGTACCTACGACATTGATGACGGCCAGACGGTAGAATACCGCAACATCCGCATTTACCAGAACGGCAGTTACAAGAACAGAACCACTCCCGAATTCATCGTGAAGGCTGTTCCCAACAACACCGCCATGGGTGATATGCCCACCGAGAGCTGCTACGGCAACTACTTTGACGGTTGGAAGAACAGCAACGGCAAAATCGGTGAAGATTATGTTGTAACCGGCGGCATGAGCCTTGACCCCAACTGGATTTATGTGAAGATAGAAGATCAGCCAGGTGAACAGCCCAACCTTGGCATGAGAGTATCCGTGCCCGAATCGGTATATCTTGCACCCAGCTCTGTTAATTTCCAATACTATGTGGACAATACTATGCCGGATAGCGCAGACGGCGCGTTGACCCTTAATGCTTCTGCCGCCGACACAACCGGTGATATCTATTTCAGATGTCCTGCTTACGCCAATAAAACAATCCGTGCCGCGCTGTGGGATACGGCAACCATGAACAACGCGGAAGACACCGAAATTTGCGGTGTGGAGATTACTCTTAATGCTAACGGCTACGGTCACGGCACAATAGACACCACCAACAAAGGTGTTCATGCATCCCTTTCTGCCGCCGGTTCGAGAGAACTCAAGTGGATTTTCTACGAAGGAACAGATACAAACAATGTGATTACCACCGCTTACACCACCGCTTATGCGCCCAATCTGGTTTCGCTTTCATCTTTTGTACAGAATACAAATACTAATAGACTCTATGATTCGAGAAAGTCACGTATTCAGATGTACTTTTGGGTCACGGGAATTCATTCAACAAAAAATACAGACCACAATGGAGGTAATACGATTACTGGTAGTTATTACACCACATTGGATGGTTTAACAGAGGGTTATTCTGTAACATCAGGTACGGATACCGGTAGTGGAAAAATCGGTAATAGCTACTCAAACGATAGTTCAACAGGAAAAACTGCAAAAGCAACAAGTTCTTATGGCGTTGTTAACTTTGATAGTTCAAGATACACTAACTTGAATCAGATCCCCAATGTGAGGCTTGGTTGTTGGATAAATGCGGTTCCTGTCAGTGACTCCAATGCGATATATGGATGGTGGAACATCTATGATGTTACTTCACTAAATACACCTAACTACGGAAATGGTGAAGGTAGTACACAAGCCGGATCCCTTTCTTCTGATGGAACATTCCTGTATGGTAGTCAAACTGTCGACAAGAATACGTCTGGATTCAGCAATACTATCACTAACGGTTTTGTGAAACTTACTAACACGACTGGTAGTGAGTGGAATCATACACTGAATTTAACATCGTCGGCAACTATTTCTGCAAAAGCACAAATTGCAGCAAAGAATTCTTACGACCTAAAAAATGGAAAGGATTATATCTCAAACGGTGGTATACAGAACAATTTGATTACCATACCGATTAACAAATCCACCCTCCGCAGCAAGGTTGCCGAGGCTGTGAACTGCGGCCTTGCCTCCGATACAGCCAGCACCTATTACACCGATTATGTAAATGCCTGCAAGATTCTCGGCAAGCCCGATGCCCCCGCAACGGGAGATAACAGCGTTGAGGCTGCTTATAACGCACTGAGCACGGCAGTCACTAACTACCGCCCCTCAGGTACGGTTACCGTAAACTACAAAATCGGTGACACTGTGAACAGCACGGCTTCCGCTTCCTATACCACTCCCTCCAAAATCACCGCTTACGCCAAGGTGATTGACGGTTATGCATTAGACTCCGCTACGGTAAACGGCGCCGCTGCCACCATTCAGAACGGCGACCGCGTTATCTATGATGTGGAAGGCACCACCTCCGCCGTAACCGTAAACTTCAACTATGTGACCGCCAAGTTTAATGTTACTTATATTGACGGTGACACCACCGTGCAAACCAAGAGCGTGAACTACGGCACCCAGTACCAGAATCTGGGGGCTCCCGATAATTACACACCCAATAAGCCCGGCTACACCTTTATTGGCTGGAACACGGAGCGCGGCCTGATTGAGCCCGGCAACACCAACCAGTTGAAGAGCGACATCAAGGTTTACGCCGTTTATAAGGTTACAGATTGTGATGTTTACTACAACCTGAACTACGATGGCATAGGCGTGAACCTTTTGCAGGCCCCCGAAATGCTGGCAGCCGCCAGCAGCGGCCTCTCCTGCGCCTATGACCCCGTTACCGGTATTCTTACCCTGGACGGTACCCTTACCGGCTCTGCTGATTACCTTATCAAGTTCCCCATTGATACAGCCAATCTTTCCGCCGGCACTTATACTTTGGTGCTTGAGGAAATCGGCGGCGAAAGATACGAAGCCGGTTATGGCTATTACGATGGCGGTGACCACAGTGTGGAAGTCAGAGACGGCTGCCTCGTGTTTGAGGCCCTTAAGGAAGACGGTTCAAGGCTTGGCAGCACCGGCAGCGAAAGAGTTCATGCGGATTTCTTCGGTAATCCCGTTGTCGAAAAAGACATGACCTTCACCGCCGAAAAACTGAGCATGACGGATTCCATTGCGCTTTGGGCAGTAGTAAACAGCGCCCCGAACCTGAAGGTTACCAACTATCAGGTTAAAGTAAAGCTGCAGCAGAAGGAAACCCCCGCAGTTGCCGTGGGCTCCCCCTATGCACAGACCGTGAAGTACGGCGACGTTGTGGGCGAGGACAACAAGCCCGTTCCCGTAAGAACCGGCTACACCTTCGGCGGCTGGTATCAGGATGCTGCCTGCACCAACGCATGGAACTTCAGCAGCAACACCGTAACCAATGCCACCACCACCCTCTATGCCAAGTGGACCGGCAACGCCTACCGCGTGGGTTACGATAACCTCTACTTCAGCGAGGGTTACACCGGTGCCGATGCCGATGCAAATTACAGTACCTACGACTATGATGCGACTACCAAAACCGTGACCATGACTCACAAGTCTCACGACGGCGATAATGAAAACACCGCAAGCTCCAAGGCTGCCATTGCCGTAAAGCCGAACACAGAATACATCATCAGCGGTGATTTTACTGTTTCCGGCGCAACGGATACCAGCAGCCAGATTTACTGCTTCTACTCCGGAACGGGCTGCACGGTTGCCCACTCTGATGCTCAACCCACAACCATCATCAATATTGACGGCACGGATTGTGCGGCAGGCGCTGCTGTATACACACCGGCGTTCAAAAACGGCAGTCACTATTATGTAATCAGAACTCCCGAAAACTGCACTTCCATAACCCTGCGTGTGGACTGCAACAATTCAAGCACTACCACCGCCGGTACGGTTACCGTTTCCAACATCCGCGTGATTGAGCGCACCTCTCCCAGAATGGGCGCTTCCTACTCCGCTCCCGAAAAGGATGTGACCTTTGACGCTGCCTACGGCACCCTGATTGCCCCCACCAGAGTGGGCTACACCTTTGAGGGCTGGTACAAGGAGGCTGCGCTGACCAATAAGGTTACCGCAAGCACCGTGGTAACAACGGCCGCTAACCACACTCTCTACTCCAACTGGACTCCCATCGAGTACGAAATTGATTACGAAAACATGGAAGGCGCCACAGTATCGGGTAACCCCTCCACCTACACCATTGAGACAAACAGTATCACTCTGAACAACCCCACCAAGGCGGGTTACATCTTTAACGGCTGGACTCTTTATGTGAATCCCGAAACCGGCAAGTTCGGCTCCGGCTCCAAATCAGGCGACCCTGCCGTAATCGGCAAAGGCTCCTACGGTGATGTGGCTGCCATAGCCAGCTGGACTTCCATTGCCACCGACGACACCTTTGTGGTGGATTCCGTTAACCCCGTTAAGCTGAATGTGCTGGCAAACGACATGACCGGCACCACCGTCAAGAGCGTCAGCGGCAGCTGCGATGACTTTACCGTGAGCGTTTCCGACAACAAAATCCTGTTTACCCCCAACACGGTTCTTACCGGCAAGGTAACCTTCACCTACACCGCACAGAACAACGGCAGCGAGCGCGTGACCACCGTTAAGGTAGTACCCGCCGACAGCCTCTATTATGAGGAAGACTTTGTCACCTTTGCGGACGACGCTCCCGACCTTGTGTGGGAGACCGTGGGTGAAGCCAAGAGTGCGGAAATCAGGGAGATTCTGGCAGCAGGCAACGCCAAGGGTGATGCCTACGGCGCAACCGCCGCTTACACCGCCGCCAACTCCGCCACCTACTCCATGGGCACCGCCAAGATGCTTGAAATCGACTCCACCAAAAATGCCAACAGGAACGAGGCAGCATATGCCCAGTTCACCTTCACCGGCACCGGCTTTGATGTGAACACCCTGCTGAGCGTGCAGACCGGTTACTTCACCATCTACATCACCGATGACCTGACCGATACCGATTTTGAGGATGCGGATGCCTACTTCGCCTATCTGGATAACGGCTACGAATACGGTCAGCTCTTCTGTAAGGATGGCGCGCTGACTCTTGACAAGACGGGTGAGGCCCTTTACACCAAGGGCACCGGCAAATCCTACAAGCTCAGCGGTAAGGAGTATTTCACCCAGGGCAGCAGCGAAGACCTTGCCTACGGCTGGCTGACTCCCTCCGACCCGGATAGCGTAACTCCCATTTATCAGTCCCCCGCCATTACCATGACCGGCCTTGATTACGGCACCTACAATGTAAGAATTGCACCCATGTTTGTTACCAAGAGCGACCTGAACAAGGATAAGAAGTGCGAATTCTATGTGGATTCCGTCAGAATTTACAATCCCATCGATCCCGCCACAACGGACGAAGATGTGATTGCCGCCTACAAGGCCGATAACGAATATGACGGCAAGTACCAGAACATCAGAGATATTCTGAAGAGTGCTCAGGACCTCGGCAGCAGTTTGCTTGAGGAGCTTGCGCAAACGCAGAAAGCCATCGGTATCGCCTTCCTGGGCGTGGTTGGCGTGGACGGCGGCGACGCTGCCTCTCTGCTGGCCCAGTACGAAAAGGTGGGCGCCAAGAACGAGGTTTATCTGGCAGAGGGCAACACCATCGCCTTTAAGATTGCTACCGGCAGCTCCACCAGACCCTCCAAGTTCTCCCTTGGCATGAAGCTGCTTTACGGCAGCGGTACGGCTACTATTGAGGTGAACGATGTAGAATACAGCACCGACCTTTCCACCGAGCAGTACAGAAATCTCAACGGTGCTCTCACCTGGGAAGAGGACGGAGCCAACGGCTATGTGGCCAAGGTGGTTATCACCAACACCTCCTCCGTTCCCGTTTCGCTTACCAACATCCGCTACTCCTACGACAAAGCGGCCCCTGCCCCCGCCAACGCTCCCTCCAGAATGAAGCGCGCGGCTCTGGACGACGGCACTCACGACCTGACCTTCTTCTTTGATGCCGAACTGCTGCAGACGGTTGCCGCAGCGGCCACCGCCGCTCAGGGAGATATCCCGATGGAATACAAGAATGTATCCGTTAACTGGACTTCCTCCGAAATCGAGCTTGGCGAATCCACCGACATCACTGTGGAGTGCCCCGAAATCATTACCAAAATTACCGTGGACGGTGAGGAATTCACCGACTGCGAGCTGACCGAAAACGGCAAGGTATTCACCGTTACCGTTACGCCCGAAGAGGTTGGCAGCCACGAATACAGCATTGTGCTTTATGATGCCGACGGTTACCACTCCAGAGAAATCCTGACCCCCGTTTGCAAGGTGAACGAGCCTAAGATTGACATGAGCAAGGTTACCGCCGTGTGGAGCGCCGACACCGTGAACCTCGGCGACACCGCCACCCTCACCGTGACCGCTCCCGCCAATGTTTCCGCCGTGAAGGTTGGCGCCACCACCGTGAGCGAATTCACCACCAACGCCGACGGCACCCGCACCTTCATCTATACCGTGACTCCCATGGCCATCGGCGAATACAGCTACACCCTGAACTGCGAGGAAATCAACGGCTATGTAAGCGGCACGGTATACGCCCCCCTGCTGAAGGTTACCGCTTATGTGGTGCCCACCGAGGGCGTGAACATCGGCTGGGATAAGGAAAGCTACGAGCCCGGCGACACCGCTACCCTCACCGTGACTGCTCCCGCTACCGTTACCAAGGTGACTGTGGACGGCACCGACATCACCGACTTCACCGATAACGGCGACGGCACCAGAACCTTCACCTACACCGTGGACACCACCGGGGAAGGCAAGCTGGCTTGCACCGTGCGCCTGACCGATGAAAACGGCATGGTGAGCGAGGCTGTTGCCTCCGGCACTGCCGAGGTGAAGACCGCCGAGACCGGCACCGCCGAGCCCGGCACCGACGAGCCTCAGCCCGAAAAGCTGACCTTCATCCAGAAGCTTATCCGCTTCTTCAAGAATCTGTTTACCAAAATCATTACGTTAATCAAGGAGGCATTCTGATGGCAAAACTGAATTACAGCAAGCCCCTGTTCAGCTTGTGCCCGATACCTCTTGCGGGCGGTGCTGCAGGCACGGCAGGCGGATGCGCCGCAAACCCGAACCAAGCGGATTATGTTTGCCCGGTGTTGGATTTTGAAACCGGAAAAACCATTTTCCAAAACAAAGCAGATGGCTGTAAGGTTTCCTCCTTGTACGGAGACGACAGAGTTTGCTACTTCGTACCCACCGAGGACCATAACATCTATAATTCATAAGCTGAACAAACCCTGCCTTGCCATAGTGCAAGGCAGGGCATATCCCTTTTTTACCCCTGTTTTAGGGGTTTGTGTATTCCGAGCATTTTTAACGATATATTGGCAAAAATATGGCGCCAAAACCATATCGGGTACGAATCCCTTTTGCCAAAGTTTGTGTATTCCGAGCATTTTTAACGAAATATTGGCAAAAATATGGCGCCAAAACCATATCGGGTACGAATCCCTTTTGCCAATCCCCGAAAGCGGCGGCTTGCCGGCTTTACGGGGACGGAATCGATACCCCCGGCGGCATTGTTACCACCGCATGGCGGGTATTATAAATGTATAAAATATATACACCACGCCCAAAGAATCGCGTGGAGGGTAAGAGCACCTGCTCTTACCGGCACGGCGGTACGCCGTGGAAAAATCTGCGGATAACGGAAAATGAAATTTGCCTGCGGCAAATCCGGCAAGGCACAGTGGCCTTGCCCTACACGCTGAAAGCAGGAACAAACAAAAAACGGGAGGGGCAAGCCCCTCCCCTACGGTAGTATTTACTTCTTACTTCTCACTCTGACTTCTTCCAAACAAACTTAAACTTCTAACTCCTAACTCCTGATTCCTCACAAAAAGCTCTTGACTCAATGAGGTTTTTCCCGTACAGAGTAACTATCTGAAAACCGAAAACTTATTTCTTTTTCAGCGCTTTTGTGATGTTGATTTTCTGAATCAAATCAAAGGGGTATTGGAACACCCGCAGGGACAGCACAAAGGTCAGAATCAATGCGAGCACAGCCACAAGCAAGGGGGCGGT
>JAZRWZ010000132.1:0-13267 GCA_045599985.1 Acutalibacteraceae bacterium
CGTGGCGCTCGTCTCGCCCATGTTACCGAATACCATAGCCATGACGCTGACGGCGGTACCCCATTCGTCGGGAATTCCTTCCATCTTGCGGTAGAGGATGGCACGCTCGTTCATCCAGCTGCGGAACACGGCGCAGATGGCGCCCCAGAGCTGTACGATAGGATCCTCGGGGAAGTCTGATCCCGTCTGAGCCTTGATGGCCTTCTTGAAGCGGGCAACGAGCTCCTTCAGCTCGTCTACGCTCAGGTCCTTGTCGAGCTTCACGCCACGGATGGCCTTGACGTCGTCGATGATGGCCTCGAACGGGTCGATGTCTTCCTTGTTGACGGGCTTCATGCCCAGCACGACGTCGCCGTACATCTGCACGAAGCGGCGGTAGGAGTCATATACGAATCTCTCAAAAGCGGGGTCATCGTTACCGGCGATCATGGCGGCAACAACGTCGTCATTCAGACCGAGGTTAAGGATGGTGTCCATCATGCCGGGCATGGGAGCGCGGGCACCGGAACGAACGGATACAAGAAGGGGATTCTTGAGGTCGCCGAACTTTTTGCCGTTTTTCTCTTCCATCTTGGCAACGCCGGCCATAGCCTGAGCCATGATCTCGTCGTTGATTTTTCTGCCGTCCTCATAGTACTGAGTGCAGGCCTCGGTAGTGATTGTGAAACCGTAGGGAACGGGAAGACCGATTTCGGTCATCTCTGCAAGGTTTGCACCTTTGCCGCCGAGAAGGTTACGCATGGACATGTTACCTTCATCGAACATATAAACCCATTTGTTTGCCATTGATGATATACCTCCAAATAAATTTTTAACGACTTTATTGCGGGGAAAATGAGCGACACTTACCCACGCTTTGATTATTATAACAAAAGATAGCGGGGAATTCCATACATTTTTTTGAAAATTCTGTCTTATTTTTCCGCTATCTTTTGTGACAATACCACAAAAGAAGAAAAGAGCGGCCGAAGCCGCTCTTTCGGAAAGACTTTTTTCAGATTGTGATCTGGTCGGCTACCTGTGCGTAGTCCACGAATTCCACCTTCACAATATCCATGCCGGCGGGCACGTCAAAGCGGCACTCGGCAATGTCGCCCTGCTTGTAACCGTTGGCCTTTAAATCGGCCAGAATAAAGGTGGTTTTCACAACCTTGCCGGTGCTGTCGCTCATAAGGCAGCCCACACGGAACTGGTCCTCACCAAAGGCGATGCCCTTCAGGTTGAGCTTGACATAGCCCTCAACGGTGTTCAGACCGTAGTTGTACAGAGAAATGTCCTCAATGACAGCGTAAGACTTGTTGAACACATAGTAGTCGGCAGTCACGATGTCGTAATCCGACTCCAGATCCGCAGTGGGTACGGTGGGCTTGGCGGTGGTGGTTTCACCCTTGATGACGGGGGCGGGCTGGGTCAGGTCATCACCGAAATCCTCCTCCACGGCGTATTGCTTTACGGCGGTGGTGGCGGGCTCCTCAGGCAGCTTGGTGCAGGAGCAGAATACGGCGCAGAAAATCAGCAGAGCCGATACGATGATTGCGATTTTTTTCATGACGGGATATCCTTTCAGAATCAGAATTTTGCTTTGGCAAGAGGCGTTTATATCCCTTTTGCCTTGGCAACGGCCTCGGCAATCTCACGGGTGGCCTCCGCCAGCACAACGGCTGTTTCGGGGCCAAGGGAGTTTGTCTCTTCATAGTGCCGTCTGCCGTGGGCATCACGGGGGATTTCGGCGTAGGGCGTTTTGTCATCCAGCAGATAGTCGTTGGGGGGAATCACATAGCCCAGCTCGTCGTTGGAAAGGCCGACAAACACCACATCGCCGCCCAGAATCTCGGCAAGGGGCTGAGGGTTGGCTGAGGGTGGCAGACCGGTGCCGCTTTCGTCGGCCTCAAGGTAGCCGCCGTAGGCCAGTTCGGGGAACAGCTCACAGGGAATGAACAGAATCTTCAGGGTGTCGATTTCCATGTAGTTGACTTCTGATTTCAAGGCATGGCGCAGGGGAGCGGTGGGCAGATGGTACTCGTGCACCTTGATGATGCCGGCTTTGGATGCCGCCATAAGAACGGTGTTGTCGGCAGGGAAATAGCACTCACGGCGCATCACACTGATGCGGGGCTTGAGCACGGTTTCTTCCTTGATATTCAAGGCAAAATCTGCCAGACGGCGGCCGATGTCGCGGGTGCTTTCGGCAAAATCACCGCCGTTGTCGCGAATCTCTCTCTCATTGGGGATTTCCATGCTGATCATGCCGCCGATGGCACCCACGCAGTAGAAAACATCCGCTCCGGTTTCCTCTTTGATTTTCTCACGCAGGTAGCAGGGAAAATCGGCGCTCACACGGCTGTTGCAGCCCTGCAGGGATTCGGAGTGAGAGGCAAAGTTGAGAAGCCAGGTTTCCTTGGCGCCGTTATCGGGCACAAAGCGCAGACGGGTAAGAGTTTTGGAGTAAACGATGGGCAGACGGATATCCTCCTGCATGCCCTCCACCTCGATGGTGCCTTTGTAAAGGATGCCCTTCTGACGGTTGGCATAGGCTTTCTCGGCGCACTCCGCCATGCGCTCAATGATGTAATCCATGTAGGCGGGTTTGCGGCCGGTAAGGGGCAGGGGGCCCCAGATGCCCATGGTATCAATACCGGCATGGTTGTGGGTGCACATAATCTGCACGGAGCGGCAGCCGCTGCGCAGCATGAAGTGCTTCAGGCGCTGACGGGCTCTTTCAATATCATACCGCAAAATGCCCACGGCATCCACGCTGATAAGAAGAACGCCGCCGTGGCCGCTGTTGTCATCCATCCATACGGCATGCACATGGGGGGCATCCAGAATGCCCTGGGCGGGGTTATTCTCGGAATAACCGGCGATATAGTAGGTTTTTTTGGCAAAGTCAAGGGGCACAATGCAGGCCTTGGCAAAGCCCACGGTAAAGCGGTCACTCAGGGCGCGGGGCACATAGTCGAAGGGCTCGTGCTGCAGTGCCTTGGGGAATTTGGATTCGGAATAGCGCAGACCGCCCATACGCAGGGCACCGCGCAGACCTTTCATTAACGGGCTTAAAACATCCATTACTTTAAATCCTCCCAATCATATTTTGTAAGATTTCCTTTGGTGAGCAATTCGGGGTATTGCCATTGGCGCAACACCTCATAAACACCGATGGCCACGGAGTTGGAAAGGTTCAAACTGCGGGCATCGGAATTGTTTATCATGGGAATGCGGACACAGCTTTCCTCATTGCGGTAGAGCAGGTCCTCGGGCAGACCTGCCGTTTCCTTGCCGAATACCAGATAGCTGTTGTCGGGATATGCCACATCGGAGTGGATGTGACGGGCTTTGGTGGAGAAATAATAGAAGGTTCCGTCGGGATTTTTTGCGAAGAAATCGTCTAAATCTTTATAGTAGGTGATATCCAGCAGGTGCCAGTAATCCAGCCCCGCCCGTTTGAGCTTGGCATCGTCAATTTTAAAGCCCATAGGCTCCACCAGATGCAGGCGGGCGCCGGTGGCGGCGCAGGGGCGGGCGATGGGGCCCGTGGTTTGCGGAATCTGCGGTTCAACCAGAACAATATTCAATGTTGCCATAAAATTACTTCCCAATTATTACAAATGACGTTTTGCGAAAGATTCCCGTTTTTTCGGCCATAATAACACAAACCGAAAGAAACGGAGGATGATGCAGATGAATACCGGTAAAATGATGACCGGCATCGGTATGGGTGTGGCATTGGGCAGTGTGGCCCTGTTTGCCGGCTCAAAAATGATGGATAAAAGCACACTGAAATCCACCAAGAAAACCGCTGCCAAATGTGTGAAAAACCTGAACAGTATGCTGGACAGCGTGCAGACAATGCTCAAGTAAGAGGCTAACCGTTAAAGCGGCTCATGGCCCCGTTCACATCGCCTTCCACCAGATAGTCCAGAGAGTCGATGCCCCGCAGGCAGGTCTCTTTGAGGGGCTCCAAATCGTCTTTATCAAACTTGGAAAGCACCCAGTCCGCCAGGTCCCATTCGGGGTTTGGCTTGGCACCGATTCCGATTTTGATGCGGGGGAAGGAGTCCGCCTTCAGGTGGTAGATAATGCTTTTGATGCCGTTGTGGCCGCCGTCCGTGCCCTTGGGGCGAATGCGCATTTTGCCCACGGGCAGCGAAATGTCGTCGAAAACAACAATGATTTTTTCGGGCGGGATTTTGTAGAAAGCGGCGGCCTCGCGCACGGCCTGACCGCTGTTGTTCATAAAGGTCTGGGGCAGCAGAATCAGGCACCGGTGGCCGTGAATCTCCACACTGCCGGTGACGGCCTTGAACTGCAGGCGGCTGATTTTCACATCATATTTATCTGCCAGCAGTTCGGCAAAAATAAAGCCGGTGTTGTGGCGGGTGAGGGCATACTCCTTGCCGGGGTTGCCCAAACATACAATCAGAAATTCCGGCGCGCCGCCGGGATTAAGAGTTTTGCGCTTGAAGATAGTCATAGAAGAATCCTTCTCTGTTTTGTGAAATCCGTCTTATTTCTCGGCATCCTTCATGGGTGCCACCTGAAAACGGGCGTGGGTATCTGCCATGTCATCGGCGGTGGAGTATAAGAAGCCGATATCCATGCTGCGCACCTGAGCCTCAATCTCCTCGTCGGAGCGGCCGTCATCATAGGCAAAAACCGTCAGGCAAATCTGGTTTTCTCCGCCCCCGGGGATGCCGTAGGAAGCGGTGGAGGCAATGTCGATGAAAATATCGTTTTTACCGTTATTGCCGCACTCGGCGCGGAAGAAGTTGTAGTCCTTACGGCCGGGGTTGACAATGTTGATATAGAAGCTGTAGCTGAGCCAGTCGGCAGGGTTCTGCAGCAGGCTTTCGGCTTTTTCCTGCGGCATCTCAAAACGCTCCTTCATGTAGGCGGCGTCGGCGGTGCCGGAGGAGGCGTACTCCTGCACGATGGCATCGTTATAGCGAAAATCCGCAACGGTGATGTAGGGCTGTTCGGATTTGGCACGGGTGTTGCGGCCCAAAAGAAAACCTGCGGCGGCGCCTGCCAGAACGCAGACGGCGGCAATGATGATAATAATCGTTTTTTTGGATTGGGGCTTTTTCATGGGGAATGCTCCTTTCGGTGGGATGGTTCGGGCGGCGGCAATCCGCTATTCATTTATTATGGCAGATTTTTTGTGAAAAAACAAGAACACAAATGTGAATTCTTTGATAATTCGGCCCGCATAGCGAAATATTCCGAGCATTTTTAATGATAAATCGACAAAAATACGGCGTCAAAACCGTATTGGATTTGCAGGACGAAAAATACCACGCAAAAATCCGGAACCGAAGGGGCAAGGGGTGCATACGATGAGGATGAAAGCGGCCCGGCAATATTCCGAAGGGCTGCTTGATGAAGGGAGGTCAGACCATGGGCTGCGGATGCAATAACAACAATTGGCTCCTTATCCTGTTGGTGATTCTTTGCTGCACCAATCTTATCGGCAACGATTGCGGCTGCCCCAACGCCAACAGCGGCTGCGGCTGCTGCGGTTAAGCACAAAAGGCCGGGGGGGACGGGGCCCGGAAAAGCCGGTGAGGCAGAAGCCCGTTATTTTCCCAGTTGATAAAGAATGTTCTCCGCTTCTTCGCAGGTGAGGGAGCCGGGGGAAGCGGTGAAATTCTTGGGCACGCCCTGTGCCCAGCGGGCGGCAAAGGCTTTGGCCTCGTCGGCAGTCAGGCAGATGCGGTTGTCGGCAAGGTCGGCAATCACACCCGCAAAGTCTTCCTCATCCGTGCCGCAGAGAGCGCACAGCTTTTCGGTCTTTTGCGGAGAGAACCGACGGGCCCGTTCCCAGAATGCGGGGAAAAAGGCGGCGGTGGCGGCACCGTGGGCAATGCCGAAATTCTCCGTTAACACATACCCCAGGGGGTGGGGGAATGCCGTGCCGCAGGTGTTAATCACCAGCCCGGCTATCAAAGAACCCCGATAAAGCTTTTCCCGATTCTGACTGTCGGGAAGAGCTTTTGTTTTTTGCAGCTCCTTCAGGCCTTCATACAGCATGGGAATGCCGTTTTCTGCCCACAGGGCGGTCATACCGTGACCCTTCGGGGTGAAGTAACCCTCCACGGCGTGGCAAAAAGCATCCAGAGCCGTGGAAACGGTAACGGCATAGGGCATGGAGCAGGTGTATGAGGGGTCGCAAAGGGAGAGGGCGGCATAACAATCGGGGCCGGAGATGCTCTTTTTGCGCCCGGTGGCATCGTTGGTGAGCACGCTCACGCCCGTAACCTCGCTGCCGGTGCCCGCGGTGGTGCCTATGAGGGCAACTTTAAGGGGCACGCCGGTATATTCCCTTTTGTAAATATCCTCCGGCGAAAGGGTGCTGTCGGCGGCATAGATGGCAATGGCTTTGGCACTGTCCAGCACGGAGCCGCCGCCGATTCCCAGAATGAAATCGGCTTTATCCTCCCGTGCCTGTTCACCGGCCCGATGGCAGACGGAGAGCAGGGGGTTGGCCTGAATTTTGTTGAATACAGTATAGGCAATGTCTTGCTTTTTAAGTACGGCAATCGCATCGGAGAGAGCACCGCTTTTCTCGGCACTGTGCCCGCCGGTTACAATCAGGCAGCGCTTGCCGAGACCGGCCAGCATGGGCCCGCCCTCCTCCGCGGCACCCTCGCCGTAAATCACACGGGTGGGCATGTAAACAGATTCAATCATCTGAAAACCTCCCTTTTCGGAACGATGTAACAATAATGGATAAAAACAGAAAAATTACATATTTTTGCAAAAACAAGTATAGCACAATATACAAAAAACTCCAGTCATTTTTTATGGGAAAAGATAAAAAAATGGAGATTTTTTGTTGAAATGCGCTTTCGTATCATATATAATATTTAAAATACGCCATGAGGGTTTGCCGAAAGGAAGGGGAGCATGAAAAAACGGAACATCCTTCTGACGGCATTGGTGTGTGCGGCGCTTGCAGCTGCTGCGGTTCCGGCCGTTCCCGTGCTGCGAAACCGCGCCTCCTGCACCGAAAGCGGCTTTGCCATGGATACCGCCGTTACCGTGACCCTGACGGGGGCGGATTCCGAAGCGGCAGCCAAAGAGGCAATGGCAGCTGTGAAGCACCTTGAGCAGACCTGCCTCTCCCGCACGGTGAGCACCTCCGACATTGCCCGCGCCAACCGAAACGGCTCTGCCCGTGTTTCGGCGGATACGGCAAAAATCATGGAGCAGGCACTGGCACTGTGCAGGCAAAGCGGCGGCGCGCTGGATATCGGCCTGGGAGCCCTCTCCGATTTGTGGGCCGTCAAGCAAAACCGTACCCCTCCCGCGGCACAGGATGTGGCCGCATTGATTGAGGCGGGGTACGAAAAAATTCAATTACAGGGCAACACCCTTACGGTGGAAGCCCCTGCGGCGGCAGACCTTGGCGCTGTGGGAAAGGGTGCTGCCTGCGATACCGTAAAAGCATATCTGGGGACCAAAAGCATCACCCGTGGGGTGGTCGCCGTGGGGGGCAGCGTGCTGTTCTACGGCAGCGGCGATTTTACCGTGGGCATCAGCAGCCCGGAGCGGGGAAGTGCCGCTCTGTTTGCCACGGTAACAACGGGGGCGGGCTGTGTGTCCACCTCCGGCACCTACGAGCGGTATTTTGACTATGAAGGGGTGCGTTATCACCACATACTGAATCCCGAAACAGGCTACCCCGTGCAGAACGGACTGACGGGGGTGACCGTGTTTTCGCAAAGCGGCCTGCAGAGCGATGCCCTTGCCACGGCCTGTTTTGTGATGGGAATGGAAAAAGGTGCCGCCTTTGCCCTCAAAATGGGCTGTGAGGCGCTGTTCACCCGGGAGGACGGGCGTATTTTCGCCACGGCGGGAATATATGATAAGGTAACCGTGACCGACCCGGCTTATACATTGGAACAACTGTGATGAAAAGAAAGTTATTCGGAAAAGCGGATTTTTGGGTGCTGACTCTTCTGATTCTGCTGTGCGGCGGCGGATTGCTGTGGCAAAGCGGGCAGGGGAGCGAAGACCTTACCGCGGTGATTACCGTTGACGGTGAGGTGCTGGAAACGGTGAAGCTGGATGCGGTGGAGGCGCCCTACGAAATCATAACGGATACCACACCGGAAACGGTGATAGGCATAGAACGGGGAGCGGTGTATTTCAAAAGCTCCCGATGTGACAATCAGCTGTGTGTGCAAAGCGGACGGCTGACGGGGAAAGGTACGGCTGCCGCCTGCCTGCCCGCCAAGGTGGTTATCACCGTGACCGGCGGGAACGGGGTGGATGCCATTACATACTGATGAAGAAAAAAGAAGTTGCGCTGCAAACGGCTTTGGGCGGTATTCTGTGTGCCCAGGCCCTTGCACTTTCCTGGTTGGAGGGATTAATTCCCGCTCTGCCCTGGCTGCCTCCCGGCGCCAAACCGGGCTTTTCCAACATTATTACCATGTTTGCCGCCGATGCCGTAGGGCTGGGGCAGGCCATGGCGGTCACCGCCGTGAAGGCTCTGTTTGCCTTTGCTGCAAGAGGAGCCACGGCGGGAGCAATGAGCCTTGCGGGCGGTGTGCTCAGCACCCTTGTGATGTGGCTGCTGCTGCGGCCCGAAAAAAATCCTTTGGGTTATGTGGGCATCTCCGTCATCTGCGCCTTCAGTCACAACACCGCACAGCTGGCGGTGGCAGCGGTTATGGCGGGCACAAAATCCATACTGTATTATGCGCCTGCCCTGGGGCTTTTTGCCGCCGTGACGGGTGCGGTAACGGGAATCATCCTGAAAGCGGTGATGCCCGCATTGAAGAAGCAAACCACGATTTTTCAGATAAAAAGAACGGGAAAGACCAAGGTCGGTTCCCAAAACGATAGGAGTTGAAAGAATGGCATCCAAAAAAGCAGAGGGCGTGATTGGCGCGGTCAAAAAGGTGCGTGGCGGTGTAATCGTTGATCACCGCAAAAACACCGCCGATTGCGAAGTCGTCAGAATGCCCGACCCCGAAAAAGTAATCCTGCCAATGCAGCAGCACATCGGTGCTCCCTGCACCCCTACGGTGGCCGTAGGCGATAAGGTGGGAATCGGGCAGGTCATCGGCGACAGCGACAAATTCGTGAGCGTTCCCATCCACGCCTCGGTTTCCGGCACGGTTAAGGCCATCGGCCCCATCAAAATGCCCAACGGCAATATGGCTCAGGCCGTCACCATCGAGAGCGACGGTGAAAACCGCCTGTGGGAAGGGCTCAAAAAGCCGGAGGTCAATACCAAGGAGGATTTCATCAAGGCGGTTCACGATTCCGGTCTGGTCGGACTGGGCGGCGCCGGTTTCCCCTCCTTCATTAAATTGAGCTTCAAGCCCGAGCAGAACATCGACACTCTGGTGGTCAACGCCGCCGAGTGCGAGCCCTACATCACCGTGGACTACCGCGAATGTATGGATAACTCCTGGGATATCGTGTCCAGTATCGATGTGCTGTGCAGCTTTTTCCCCTTCAAGAATGTGGTGATTGCCGTTGAGGATAACAAGCCCGATGTGTTCAGCGTGCTTCACGATGTGGCAAGGGCTCACAACATCAGCGCCGAAAACATCAAGCTGATGACCCTCAAATCCAAGTACCCTCAGGGTGCCGAAAAAATGATGGTGCAGTCCGCCACCGGCCGCAGGGTTCCCCCCGGAAAGCTGCCTGCCGACGTGGGCTGTGTTGTAATGAACGTAGGCTCCGTTGCCTTCCTTTCCCGTTACCTCAAAACGGGCAAGCCTCTGGTCAGCCGCTCCCTTACCGTGGACGGCTCCGCCATTGCCGAGCCCAAAAACGTGCGCACCCCCGTGGGCACCAACATCGGGGATATCATTGATTTCTGCGGCGGCTTCAAAGAGGCTCCCGCCAAATTGATTCTGGGCGGCCCCATGATGGGTCAGGCCATTGTATCCTCCAACTTCCCCACCTGCAAGCAAAACAACGCCATCCTTGCCTTTGCGGCGGATGACACCGTTCTCAAGCCCGAGCGTGACTGCATCCGCTGCGGCCGCTGCGCACAGGTTTGCCCCATGAGCCTGATGCCCACTCTGATTACCCGCTACGCTAAGGCAAAAGATGTGGATGCCCTGAACGCGGTGGGTGTGAATGTGTGCATGGAGTGCGGCTCCTGCTCCTTCGCCTGCCCCGCAGGCAAGCCTCTGGTGCAGCATATGCGTTTGGCAAAATCTATTGTAAGGGAGGCTGCAAAGAAATGATTGATGCAAAAACCGCGAATGAAAAATTGATGACGGTCAGCGCCTCTCCTCATGTGCGCTCCTCCGAAACCTCCGTGGGCATTATGCGTGATGTGATTATCGCTTTGGTGCCTGCCCTGATTGCTTCCGTTGTGATTTTCGGCCTGCGTGCGCTGCTGGTAACGGTTGTGACCGTGGCGGCCTGCGTGCTTTCCGAATTTGTGACCCGCAAAATCATGAAGCGCTCCAACACCATTGGCGACCTGAGCGCCGTGGTAACCGGAATGCTCCTTGCTTTTAACCTGCCCGCCGGCATTCCTCTTTGGATGGCTGCCTTGGGCGGCGCCGTTGCCATTGTGGTGGTTAAGCAGTTCTTCGGTGGTATCGGCCAGAACTTTGTGAACCCCGCCATTGCCGGCAGAATCGTGCTGCTGCTCTCCTTCTCCACCGCCATGACCACATGGCCCGTGCCCCGCACCGGCTTTATGAATGTGATGACGGATGCCGTGACCGGCGCCACACCTTTGGCTGTGGCAAAGGAAGAACTGCCCGCACTCACCGATATGCTTCTTGGCCTGCGCGGCGGCTGCCTTGGCGAAACCTGCGCCGTGGCCCTTATTCTGGGCGGCCTCTACCTTGTTATCCGCAAGGTGATTTCCCCCGCCATTCCCCTGACCTTCATCGGCACGGTTGCCGTGATTATGCTTATTGCCGGTAAGGGTGACATCACCTTTGTGGCCTATCAGCTTTTGAGCGGCGGTCTGCTTCTGGGTGCCATCTTCATGGCTACCGATTACGCCACCAGCCCCATCAGCTTCAAGGGTAAGTTGATTTTCGGCGTGGGCTGCGGTGTGCTCACCTGCATCATCCGCCTGTTCGCCTCCCTTCCCGAAGGCGTATCCTTCGCCATTATCCTGATGAACATTCTGGTGCCTCACATTGAGCGTCTGACCACGCCCAAGCCCTTCGGTACCCCTAAAAAAGAGAAAAAAGCAAAGAAGGAGGCCAAGGCATGAAAAACATAAAAGAATTTGTTGTGCCCACCGTGACCCTTTTCGTCATCTGCCTTGTGGCTGCCCTTCTGCTTGCCTTCACCAATCAGGTGACGGCACCCAAAATCGAGGCCCTTGCCGCCGAAACGCAGCAAAAGGCCATGCAGCAGGTTATGCCCGATGCCGTGAAATTCGGTGAGAGTGCCGAGGATGCCGCCACGGGCTGCACCTATTCCGAGGCCTATGCCGCCGACGGTTCGGTGGTGGGCTACGCCGTTACAGCCGTGGGTAAAGGCGGCTACGGCGGTGAAATCAAACTGATGGTAGGCGTTACGCCGGACGGCTCCGTTGCCGACATCAGCTTTTTGGAAATGAACGAAACAGCCAGTATCGGTATGAAGCTGAAGGATGACGAGAACTTCCTGAATCAGCTTATCGGACTGACCGGCTCCGCTGCCTTAACGAAAAACGGCGGCACCGTGGATGCCGTAACGGGCGCCACCAAAACCTCCGCCGGTATTACAGATGCCGTCAATAACGCTTTGCTTTGCTACAATGCCTTGAAAGGGGAGGTGAGCAACAATGGCTGAGAAGAAAAAACCTTTGATTCACGAACTGACCAAGGGCTTCCTGGATGAAAACCCCGTGCTTCGTCTGGTGCTGGGCACCTGCCCCACTCTGGCCACTACCGTTTCCGTTACCAACTCCATTGGCATGGGTATTGCCGCAACGCTGGTTCTGATTTGCTCCAACGTAGTAATTTCAGCCCTGCGCAAGGTGATTCCCTCCAAGGTCAGAATTCCCGCCTACATCGTGGTTATCGCTTCCTTCGTTACCATCGTGCAGATGCTGGTGCAGGCCTTTGTGCCCGCCCTGAATGACGCACTGGGCGTATATCTGCCCCTCATCGTGGTTAACTGCATTATCCTTGGCCGTGCGGAAGCCTTTGCCGGCAAAAATAATGTGGTTGCCTCCTTCCTGGACGGCCTCGGCATGGGCATCGGCTTTACCTTTGCCCTTGTGGTGATGTCCACCATCCGTGAGGTGCTGGGCTCCGGCTCCTTCCTGGACGGCATCAGCAGCCTGACCGTGCTGTTCGGCGCGGATTCCTTCAACGGTTTCCATAATATTCTGAGTCAGCCCATGGCGATTCTGACTTTGGCCCCCGGCGGCTTCTTCGTGTTCGGCGTGGTTATGGCCCTTGCCAACAAGGTTGCCGACAAGAAGGGCAAGCCCAAGGCCGAGCTCAAGGGCTGCGCTGCCTGCCCCATGGCACACTGCTGCTCCATGGCGGGCCACCCCGACAGCTGCGAAGGCAACGAAAAGGAGGGTAAGGCCGTATGAGAATGCTTGTAATGATTTTTTTGACGGCTGTGCTGACGGAAAACTTCATTCTGTGCAAATTCCTCGGCATCTGCCCCTTCCTCGGCGTATCCAAAAAACTGGATACCGCACTGGGCATGAGCGTGGCGGTTATTTTCGTTATGGCTCTGGCCACCGCCGTTACCTACCCCATCAATGTATGCATCCTTCAGAAATATAACCTCGAATACCTGCAAACCATCGCTTTCATTCTGGTGATTGCCGCTTTGGTGCAGTTTGTGGAAATCGTGCTCAAAAAGTTTATTCCCTCTCTGTATCAGGCACTGGGTATTTATCTGCCCCTGATTACCACCAACTGCGCCGTGCTGGGCGTGGTGCTGCTGAACATCGAATCCGGCTACACCGTGGGTATGACCGGCTTTGCCCAGTCCATGGTGAACTCCGTGGGCGGCGGTGTCGGCTTTATGGTGGCTATGATTATGTTTGCCGGTGTGCGTGAACGGTTGGAGAGCTGCGATATCCCCAAGGCTTTAAAGGGCTTGCCCATCACCTTGATTGCCGCCGCTCTTGTTTCTCTTTCCTTCCAGGGCTTTGCAGGCGTTGTGGAAGGCATATTCGGTTAAGAAAGGCGGTAATGTGAAATGAACGGAATAGTAACCGCTGTAATCGTATTGGCCGTAATCGGCGCGGTGGCCGGTCTTGCTTTGGCCGTGGCCTCCAAGGTGTTTGCCGTGCCCGTTGTTGAAAAAGCCGAGAAAATCA
>JAZRWZ010000133.1:0-6341 GCA_045599985.1 Acutalibacteraceae bacterium
ACGAAAAGTTGGGGCTAAAGAAAAATAAATATTGAAAAAGAGCATTACTTGCTCCAAAATTGAAGTTACCACACCAGCAATTAAGGAGAACAAAGTAATGCTCTTATCTAATGATATAAAGATTGACCTCAACTGTCAAGGGTTTGTTTCAACATTGTATGAAACAAACGAAGAAAATACGAAAACTGTACTGATGATGACCAGCAAACAGGCAACAGATAAAGTAACTTGTCCTTCGTGCGGAGGGAAAGTTAAAATATATGATTCTTACGAAATTAACCTGAAAGACATTCCCGCTTTACCAAATATGGAAAGTATCGTTCATTGCACTGCACACCGATACCGCTGTACTTGCTGTAAACATACCTTTTCCGAAGAAATCCCATTCAAATATCCGGGAACAAGAATAACATACCGTGCTGCAAATTGGATAAAAGCTTTTCTACGCAACAAGCTTCCTATACGCTCCATCCAAAATCTAACCGGTATTCATTGGGATACAATACACAAAGTTCAGAGCGAAATCATGAAATCGGCTCTGTATGAAAGAGAAATGGAACTCCGAGAACACGGTTACAAGCCCAAGCATCTTGCAATAGATGAATTTGCTCTGCACAAAGGACACAGTTATGCCACTTGTGTAATGGATTTGGATGAAGGCGATATACTTTGGGTCGGTATCGGCAGAAATATGGATAATTTCAGAAAATTCTTTGAAGAAACCGACCCCTCCCTACTGTCAGAAGTCATTGCGGTAGCAATGGACATGAATGCCTCTTACAACAAATTGGTTGAAAAATATCTGCCACAAGCCCAAATTGTCTATGACAGATACCATATGCAAGCGCAATTTGGCAGAGATGTATTGGGAGTAGTGCGTCTAAACGAGGCAAGAAAGCATAATGAACATTCCAAGGAAATACTCAATGAAATAACCGCGGAAACAGACAGAGAAACAAAACGCACACGAAAAGCAGAAGCCAAGGCGGAAAAAAAGGAATACAGTACACTGAAAAAGGCACGGTGGTCATTGCTGATGAACAGTGGCAATCTTGACGAAAGAAGAAAAGAAGCCTTGAGCGAAATTCTGTTATCCCATCGTGATTTGGCGATATGCTATTCCATGAAAGAAGAAATGTGCCGCTTGTTTGAAGAAAAAGATTTTGACAAAGCGGTAGAGGGATGGACTCGATGGTTTGAGGGAGCAAAAGCAAGCGGTGTGCCTGCATTGGTAAAATTTGCCGAACAAAAGGAAAAACGACTTTCCGGACTTGCTGCTCACGCGGTGTTTCCCATTAGTACGGGTAAGTTAGAAGGCTTTAATAACAAGATTAAAGTTGCAAAAAGAATCGGATATGGGTACCGTGATGAATCATACTTCTTTACCCTTATCCGATATCTTTCTTTACCTTCTATTCGATTTAGCCCCAAGTTTCCGTGAAGAA
The DNA here is from genome assembly GCA_045599985.1 of Acutalibacteraceae bacterium. GTDB lineage: Bacteria > Bacillota > Clostridia > Oscillospirales > Acutalibacteraceae > CAG-177. The sequence continues at coordinate 1,446 of JAZRWZ010000133.1, forward strand.
CCAAACAAATACTTGTATTTTAGTAATTTAACAAGAAAACCCGCCGAAAAGGAATTTTATCCTTTTCAGCGGGAAATTTATTGCTCGGCAAACCGGGATTTATCTATCTTTTCAGCGTCCTTAAATACTTCTTTCGGTCATCGGTTATCCGATAACTTTCAACCGCTTTTTGAATCGTCTTATTGTGAGTCCACATATCCAATCGGTTTTCTTCTATGTAAGTGATCGTTGCGTCCCACTGTTTTGTCAAAGCGGTCGCGAAGAACCATGCCACCATCATTTTTGCATAATAATCTTCCAAACGCACGCTTGCGGGTATCTCCAGATATTCCGCTTTGAAGTCATCATCAAGGAAATGCGTCATCAACATTTCCATGCCGAAACGACTTGTGTACGTTGCGTCGCTCGCCGACCATTCGATTATTTTTGACATAAGGCGGTTCTTGTTTTTCTTGAAACATTTCGGCGACATAATATCGCAGACTGCCCAGTTATCTACGTAGGGAAGAAAGCTGTCAACCATTGATATGCAACGGTCATACTCTTTGAATTCCGATAAGATAAGCCCGTGGAGCATGTTCTCGTCATAGTATTTATGAGGCAGTTCATTCAGAAAGTCGGTATATTTATCTGACAGATATATCTCCTTTGCCAGTTTTCTGACATTGGGAACGCGTACACCGATAAACGCTTCTCTGTCAACCGTCGGCGTAAGCTTTGCCTGAAAATCCGCATATTTTTCGTCAGCTAATTCAAACAAACGGTCTTGAATAGTCATTTTGTCACCTCTGCAAATCCTGATTACCGTTTCGTTTCCTGCCCAGGCACAGAGGCAAATAATCTGATAACCGCTTGCCCGGCTTGTCAGCGGCGGCTCGCCGCAAATCCTGTTTGTCCACATCTATAACAAGCATCGGATTTTGCCGTACAAAATCCATATCCCGAAAAACATCCTTACGGGACGTCAGCTAAAGGATGCCTCTGCTTTTATCTTCTTCAATTTAACAAACAGAATCCTGCGGCAATTCTCTTATTCCTTGGTGATTTCAAGGCACGGGGTGTCCTTGCCGGGCAGCCCACCGCCAATCATCACTTTATAGGTGCCGCCGAACACTTTTCTTTCGCCGCTCTCATCAAAAAGGGAGAAGCTTTCGTCATTCAGGGCAAAGGCCACATCCGCGCTCTCACCGGGCTTCAGGTGAATTCGCCGGAATCCTTTGAGCCTGCATTTGGGCTGATTTTCAAGGCCGGCGCTGTCGATATAGAGCTGCACCACCTCATCGGCCTCGTAATCTCCCGTGTTTTTCACGGTGACCGTCACCTCATCGGCACTGCCCCGGATATCGGAATAAGCAAATGCGGTGTAGGAAAGGCCGAAGCCGAATTCGTAAAGGGGCGCTTTTTTGCGGTACATGTAGGTTCTGCCGTTTGCCATTTCATAGTCGTCAAAGGGGGGCAAATCCTCCGTTCTGGCAGGGAATCCCAAAGGAAGTCTGCCGGAGGGAGAAACCTTGCCGAAGAGCAAATCCGCCATGGCATCGCCGCCTCTGTCGCCGGGGTACCATGCCTCCAGAATGGCGGCAGTCTGCTTTTCGGGCCCGGTCAGCTCCAGAGCACTGCCGTTCTCCACCACCAGCACAATGTTCGGATTGGCCTGATACAGCTTTTTGAGCAGAAGAAGCTGCTCCTTCGGCAGGGACAGGTCGGTTTTGTCGTTGCCCTCGCTTTCATATTCGATGCCAAGGCCCAGCACGGCGATTACCACACCGACGCTCTTGGCCGCTTCCGCCTCCTCCGTAAAGAGCTCGTCCTCGTCATCCTCCGCGGGGATTTTCCACTCCAGCTTCACAAAGGGGTTGCCCGTTACTCTGGCATATTTAATCAGGAAAGAAACCTTTTCGCCTCTTTTGAGGAAAAGGGGATTGCCGTCATATTCTTCTTCGTCCAGTGCAAGCAGGGGCGGGGTGCATTTGGGGTAGCCCCCTGCCGATACCCTGAAGGTGTATTCTCCCGTTTTGGGTGCCGTTACGCTGCCCCTGAAAACGCAGGCATATTCCTGAGTCGTAATCAGCGGGTCGGGGTAACGCTCCTCCCACGCGTAGTTCACGGCCTCATCCGTTCTTTTTTGCGGAATGCCGGAGAACGCGGCGTTATCATAAAAAGCGGCCTCCACGCCCCTGCTCCCGTCCGGTGTGCTGTAACAGGCGGCGGGAACGGCAAAGAAGGAATCGCGGGAGCGCACATAATTCCACGGAATGTGCTTCACATTTGTTGCCGTTTTCTTGATTCCCTCAAGGGGTGAAATGGGCTTGTTGACGGGCTTGCCCGAATAGTCACCGAACTGGCACACATCCGCATTGTTGCCCACCACAAGAATGTTTTCATCCTTTTTCAGGGGAAGAATCCCGTTGTTTTTGAGAAGCACCATGGATTTTACGGCGGCCTCGTAGGAGAGCGCCGCGTGCTTTTGACAGCCGATGACATCCAGCGTCAGGTGAGAAAAAGGCATTTCCTTGGCGAACTGGCCCGCCTTGATGCGGCCCGTCAGCACTCTTCTGACCGCCTCATCAATCCGCGCCTGCGAAACGCGGCCCTTTTTAACCTCATCCTCAAGGAATTCGGCATAAAAATGGGCATATTTGGAGTAGCCGCCGCACTCTAAATCCACCCCGGCATTCATGGCGGCGGAGGCTGCCTCCTCGGGGGTTTCGCATATTTTGTGGGAGCCCCACAGACGGCCCACGGCACTGCAGTCGGAAACCGTGTAGCCGTGGAAGCCCCACTCATCTCTCAATATATCGGTAAGCAAACGCTTGGAGGCGTGGCAGGGCTCGCCGTTTATCGCGTTGTAGGCCCCCATGACCGCCTCGGGGTCACCCTCCCGAACGGCAATGCGGAAAGGCTCCAGATGATATTCCCGCAGAGTTTTTTCGCTCATCCTCGCGTTACATTCAAAGCGGTTATGCTCCTCGTTATTGGCGGTAAAATGCTTGGGTGTTGCCACCGCTTTCAGGTAATTTTTATCCTTGCCCTGCAGCCCTCTGACAAAAGCGGCTCCGTTTTTGCCCGCAAGGTAAGGGTCCTCGCCGTAGGTTTCGGCGGTGCGCCCCCAACGGGGGTCACGGGCCAAATTCAAATCCGGCGACCAGAAGGTTAAAAGGCCGTTGTATCTGCCCTCAAATTCCCGCTCGTCCAGCCCGTCGGCACAGCCGTTGTTGTATCTGGCACGGGATTCGTCCGAAATCGCATCCGCAATCACTTCCAGAAATGCGTCATCAAACATGGCACCCAGCGCAATCGCCTGAGGAAACACCGTGAATCTGCCGGGGCGCACAATGCCGTGAAGGGCCTCATTGCCGTGGTGGTATTTGGGGATGCCGAGCCTTTCGTTGGCAGGGGAGGTTTCAATCAGAATCTGTATTTTTTCCTTCAGACTCATTTTTTCGATGAGGCTGTCGGCCAGCTTTATTTGTTCCGCTGTTGTTTTCAAGTCATCACGGCCTTTCCGTCATTCTTTCCGTTTCGCCGCCGGGGCAATCACGGTTCAATGGCTTGATTATAACATAAAAAATGAAAAATGGCACTTTTTGTTATTTCTTCAGTTTTTTCTCGCGGCTTCTGCTTTCTTTATCCAGCTTTCTGGCGGCCGCAAGGCGTTCATTTTCGGCCTGCTCTTTTTCAAGGCGGTCATTCCGCTCGGCAACCACCCGGTCATAGTCGGCGGTGATTTCATCCAGATGGCTGTAACCCTCATACAGACGAATGGTTCTGACAGCGGCCAGATAAGGGGCTGCCACCGTGCCGTAAAGGTTGCGCTTGGCATTGGCCTCCTTCATGGCCTTTCTTCTGATTTTTGCCTTTTCCTTGGTGTCATCGGGCAGATTGTAGGCATCCTCATACTCGCTCTGGTCAAACTCCACAATGCCGTCGGGGTAATATTTTTCCGCCAGTTTTTTGGAGCGTACCAAAGAATTGGCATTCTTGATTTCCTGCTTGCGCCATGTGCGCTCCTCTTTGATATGGCTTGTGGGCAGGCTGCCTGCCAGCACAATCGCCTCGCTGCTGCAATCAAAGAAGTGCTGCGGGCCGCCCGCGGCAATCAGGCGGCAGAGCTCCAGCTGCTTTTTGCCGAATTCCGTTTCAAAGCGGTTGATTTCGTGCATAACAAAATCGGCGATCTCGATTTCCTCGTTATGGGCAGCGGCATCCTCCCGCTCCTGCTTGGCAGCCTTGATGGCCTCGTGGCGGGCATCTCGCTCCTCGGGGGTGCCGGTGGGCAGCAGTTTTGCTTCCTTGAGCCGCTCCTTGCCGGGAATGGCGACCTTCTCCTGCCCATAATATTCCTTCGCCTTGAAAACAGCCTCGCAGCCCTCAATGTAGGCGGATTCGTCACTCTCCTGCGAGCCGTTATCCTCCACAAGGGTGCGGATGCGGATGGCGCGAATCATGGATTTTTGCCCCGTTTCGGTAATGTCGTAGGCAAACCAGGGCAGCACGTCAATGGCGGCGCCCACAATGGAGATTTTGAGCAGGGTGTTCATCAGGCTGTACAGCACGCAGTTGGGGTTTTTCTCCTGCTCCGAAAGGGGCTTGGTTTCGTCATAATTGTTGTATACATCCAGCACGGAATAATCCGAACCGTCAAAGCCCTTTTTCTTGTAGACCCACGGAATGAACAGACCCGTTACGGCACCGATGACACCGCCGGCGTAGGAGGACACAAAGCCGAAGGCACCGTCAATGCGCTCACCGATGAGGTACTGCTGATTGTCGCGCATATCGGATTCAATGGCGCTGTCTATAACATTATAGGTATCCACGAATCTGTCGAGCGTGTAGACTATGAAGAAGCCCACGCCCGCAAGCGGACTCTTGTAGAACAGGAAATATGAGGCA
>JAZRWZ010000134.1:0-6546 GCA_045599985.1 Acutalibacteraceae bacterium
GAGCGCACATGAATAGCTAACCTTTCATGAGCGCTGTGCGTCCTTTGTCCCTTTCCCCTGCGCGGCGCAGCCGCGCCTAACTTTCCAAATCGTACATCGTACATCGTAAATCGTACATCCCTACAAATCCCCATTTGTCGAAGAGTGTCAAAAAGTTCTATCCCCCTTTCTACTAGATGCAATGCGTGATTCTTTCGCTTTTGCGGTCATCTATGCTGAATCTGCCTCTTTATGGGATGGCAATGTTTTGACAGAAACAATCAAACGAGCGCATGAGGAAAGACCCTTTTTTTGATAAGTTATCGTAAGTGAAAGGAAAGAGTAGGCCTCTTGAAAATTTGAATGTGTGTATAATGAATACAATCAACAACTTGTGAAGATTGTTTTTTGAGGATCAGAAAAGATAAAAAATTTTTGCATTCCTATGTTCTTCAAAATAACTTTTGTGCCCAAAAATCTTGACATCGGCATTCCAAATACTGTATACTTTCCCCAACGAAAGGGCGTGTACTGTGCCCGTATATCTCTTTTATTTTACATAACATACTTATACTTAATACTTATGAAACTTCGTTTGCCGAATAGACTCCTCGCGGCTCTCATGGCAGCTGCGGCTCCTGTTCTGTGTTCTACGTTCTCTACCGCCACCCTCGGTGCTGCCGCGGTGGCTGTGGTTGCCGGCTCAATCGCTTCTGCAACGGATTATGGTACAAAGCAGACAATCAGCAGCAATACGACACAGCTCGGTAATTATGCCTATAATGCGGGGTTGGAACTCCAGGGTAACTGGACGATTTCATATAGCGCTGCAGGGTATTCCCAGCTCTACATCAACGGTTTGTCGGGGGCAGGCAACCTCTCCATGTCTCGCAATTTCTCCGGTGGTGACAAGGTGTGCTATGTCGGCATTGCAGGTGACACGACCGGCTACACCGGGGCAATTTCCGTTACTGCCGATAGCTTTTATTCCAACAACCGACCCAATGTTCTTCTCTGCTTGGGAAGCACCGATGCCGGCGTTGATTTAAGCAGTGCTGCTTCTGTCACGCTCGGAAAAGCCCAGTTGGCTTTGCTGAATGATGCGACCGTGAACAACTTGATTGTCCGGGAAGGCACCACAATCAACACAGTGACTCAGGGGCACACCACGCCCTCTACCTCGTACTTGACTGTAACCAATCAGTCTCTGGGCTTGCCGACGGCTGATGTTACACGCACGCTGACCCTGAAGGGGGCTTCATCTATTGCCTCTTCTACGCTGACGAATGGTGTGCGTCTGGCTTTGGCAGAATCTGCCACGGAAACGCCGACGTCTCTTGCTCTCTCCGGCAATCTCTCTATGGCGGTGGGGGCGCTTTCCGGTACGGGAACCGTGAATGTGGCGAGCGGTACGACTTTTGCCAATGCCTCTATTGTCGAATATTCCATGGACGAGACAAAAGGCTTTGGCCGTGAAAGTTTCAATCTTGTTGCCGAGGGAAGCCGCAACACGCTTGACGTGACAGTCGGCGACGGTCTTGAGTACAATAAGACGACAGGTGTTATTAAGCAGCTGGGATACAACAATGTGTTCTACATCGCCTCCGGGGCAACGGCCAATGCTGAGACTGTTTCTACTGAAGCTACCCGCCTTGAAAAGAGCAGCTACACTACCTCCGTATTGAGCGGCGGTACCTACGCCGTTAACGGAACGTTTGATGCAGCTAACGCAGGGGTGACTTTCTCTGATGGTTCTACACTTAAATTAGAGGACGGCGCCAATGTGACCTCCAAGCTTGTGCGTGCCAATGCAGCAACCGATGCTCTGACGCTGATTGTTGCGGACGGTGCGACGGCTTCATGGGCGGCAGCGGCTCGCATTAATGATGGTAAGGGCGTTCAGACGGTCAATGTCGGCGAAGGGGCTACCTTTACGGTCGGCAATAACGAGGGACGTTACAACGTGTTCAACAACAGCTCCGATTCTGTATTTACGCTCAATATGGCCGCCGGCTCCAAGGTGATTGCCACGAACAGCCTGGTCGGTTGGCATAACGGCAATATCGGCAGTCAGCTGGTGAATATTGGTAAGGACGCTGTCTTGCAGATGGGTGCGGGCACTGAGACCTCCCGCCTGAATCATTGGTTTAACAGCACGGTGTATGCGCTGAACGGTGGCTCTATTGACATTAAGGCGAACAACTACCTGTGCTTTGAACGTCGCAACGGTGGCGTGGATAACAGCATCGGCACCACGACCACAGCTGAAAAGATGTCAACCATTACGGGTGACGGTTTCATTGAAATGGGTAACAACGCCGCCACAACGAGCGTGACGGTTGATGGTACGACGTACAACGGCTACAAGTTTGATGTGCAGCGCGGTGCGTTTGTTTACGATGAAACCAACACCGCCGATTTGCGTATCTCTGCCAATTTCCGCAATGGTAGTCCCAACCACGATTTGCTGAAGACCGGGAACGGCATCTTGGAACTGACGCAGTCCAACACCGCCTACACCGGAACCTTCAATGTGACGGCGGGTGGCCTGCGCCTGACGAATGAGGCTGCCCGCGCCAAGGTGAACTTGGTGTCCGCAGCAACGCTTGATTTGCAGAACGGTGCGGGGTTGAATACATCGAACCTGAACGGCACGGTCACGTCCTCCGATGCTATCACGGTAACGGGCGCGATTACTCTCGGCAACAATGTCCGCTTTGATTTGAAGAATTGGGGGCATGAATCCGATGACCGCTACAACATCTTCACCACCACGAATGCTTCTTATTTGAGCGGGTTCACGGCGTTGGATACCACGCACTTCGTGTCCGGCTCTGATACAAGCGCTTTTGCCGACTGGACCTTGGCGCAGGAAACGGTGGGTGAAACGACCTATTTCTACATCACCAGTGCGGCGGGTAATCTCGTGTGGCACGGTACGGAAGAATCCCACACGTGGTCCGGGGCCAACTGGGGTGATCACAAGAACATCAGCGGTGCCAACGGTGCTGTGTTGGACAGCACGGCAGACTACAAGACCGTTACTCTGACCGATGCCGCGGTGGCTGCCTCCATCTCGGTGCAGGATAACTACACCTTTGAAGTGCAGGACGGCGTGAACTCCGTTGTCAGCGGTACGCTGACCGTTGATGATGGTTACACCCTCACCAAGACGGGTGCAGGTACGCTTTCCATTGCCAAGGCTAATCTGAGCGGCAAGGTGGGTGTCAATGAAGGCACGCTGGCGCTCAGCTCTGCGGGCAGCGGTTCGGTGGATTTATCGAACGTCACGGGCAGCGGTACGCTGGCTGTGGCTCTCGACGGCACAACGGCTTCTCAGGGTACCTCCTCTACCTTGCAGCTTTCCGATGAGTTTACGGGTACGCTTGCTTTCAGCGGTAACCTTTCCACCAAGACGGACCTCAAGAATATCAGCAATCTGTACATGCAGAACGGTGCCAACCTGCTGACGCCTGATTCAACGTCCTCTCTGACCATCAACATCGGCAAGAATATTACCGTTGCCGATAACGCCAATGTGGCGCTTTCCGCATGGGGTAACACCTCCACCACGGCGCAGACCACTCTTTCCGGTGTCTTGAGCGGCGGCAACGGCGCCACAATCTGGAAGGAGGACGGCGGTACCATCACCCTGACGGGCGATTACGCCGGCTTCGCGGGTTCCTATAACCTGCGCGACGGTGTTCTGGCCATGAATGTGGGCGCGGACGGCAAGACCATCAGCAACACCTTCAGCGGCAGCGCCACGCTCCGCAAGCTCGGCAGCGGCGTGATGACACTCACCTCCAATATGAGCGGCTTCACGGGCACGCTGAACATTGCCGAGGGCGATGTCGCTATCAGCGGGACACGCAGCATGGCGGCCAATGTGACGGGCGCTGGCTCCCTTGTGGTGGGCAGCGGCAGCCATCTGAAAGCCAACAAGGGCGGTGAGCAGAGCTTCAACAACGTCATCCTGAAAGACGGCGGTAAGCTGGAGGATAACAGCGCGGGCGAAAGCCGTGTGCGCAATATCACCAACCTGACCGTCATTGGTAATGCCTCTCTGGAACAGGAAAGCTGGAACACCTTCTGGCACATTGCCCACCTGAACAAGGATGCGGATCAGGCTGCAGGTACCCTGACGTGGAACATGGATACCAACCACTGGTCCAACTCCGTGCTTTATCTGGACAACAGCGGCACCTTTAACGGTACCCTGACCGTCAATCGCACGTCGGGCGGCGACGACAATGGTGCCTATCAGGCCTATGTGCAGATTAACAACAGCGATGCTGTGAAGGATGCCGTACTGAATCTTAACGGCGGCGATGCAACCCATGTGGTTTCTCTGGCTCTTCATGCCGACACGGTCAACATGGCCGGTTTGCAGGGCACGGCGAACAGCATTGTGTTTGTGGGTGAGGCCGATGCCACGCAGGGCAGCGGCAACAACAAGCGCGGCACGAATGCCCCCACCTCTGCCGAGGGCGAAAGCTCCACACTTGTTCTGAATGTGGGTGAGAATAAGAACCACAACTATCAGGGCACTCTGCTCTCCGGTATCAGCATTCAGAAGGACGGTGCGGGCGAGCAGCAGTTGACGGGTGATTTGAGCGCTTTCAACGGCGGCCTGACTGTTAACGCCGGTACGCTCACCATCACGGGCACAACCCTGCCGCAGGCCGATGAAGGCACGCGCGGTACACTGACCCTCAACGGCGGCACCTTGAAGGTGGGTAGCGGAGAGGGCGCTCAGACAAGCCTTTCCTCCTTCTCTTCCGTCACTATGGCGGGCGGTGTGTTGCATTATAACAACAAACAGGATACCCTGCACAACGTGACGGCTCAGGCCGAAACCACCAGCCGCATTTACAGCTACGACATGGGGTCTAAGGACGATGACTGCAAGCTGACGCTTGCCGGCACCACCACGATCAACGGCAACCTGATACTCCAGAACTACTGGAACGCAGCCTTTGAGGTGGCGAAGCTGACGGGCGCGGGCACGTTCACTCTGACCGGTGGTGATGCCAACGGCAATGTTGCTACGACAACCGCACAGGATAGCGAACTGACCATTACTTCGTTGGAAGGCTTTACGGGTAACCTGAACTTTGACAGCACGGGCGCTCGTGCAACGGTCAACACCGGTGTGGCATCTGTTGCCATGAACACGCTTTCCGTACACCACGGCGCACAGGTGACTGTAAATGCTGCAGAAAACGGTGTGCTGACGGGTGATAACCTGAAGCTGGACGGTGCTTCCACCCTCACCTTCAACGGTGGGTCCAATACCTTTACGTCGATGGGTGTGGCCGACAATGGCACTTCTGATGCTAATGTTACCGTTAACCTGACCAACGGTGCCCTGTTGAAGGTAACGGACAATGCTGTGTTTGCCGCCCATGGTGAAACGGTGAATGTTGCCGGTGACTCCAAGCTGCAGCTGGACTCTACGGGTGTAACCGTTGAAAGCATTGACGGCACGCAGACCGCAACTATGTCCGTGCCCGGTGCTTCGGCAACCAGTGGTTACTACACCTATAAGACCGATCACGACAAGTATCAGATTACGAACGCCAAGGCTTCGTTCAGCAAGGGCGGTACGGTCAGCAATAAGCTGCTCAATACCGAGGTTGTCAATACCGGCAGCGGCACGTTGAATGTGAGCAATGCCGCCAACACCTTGGTGGGTATTGAGGCTCAGGTCGGTGACGTGACCGTTCAGAACGCAGCATCCTCTGCCGAGACGCTTAAGAGCATCAAGGCCGAAGGCGGCAATGTTGACTTGATCAATGCGACCTCTGCTTATGAGCTTACCTCACTCTCCATCGGCAGCAATCGCACCGTCTCCGTAGTGAATGGTGCCGCCTTGGCTGCCGGTGAAAGCAACGTTGGCAACGTCACCGTGACGGGGCTCCTGACGACTGCTGCGGGCTCCACCCTTAACGCCAACCTCACGCTGGCGAACGGTGCCGAGATGGTTTCTCACGGAGCCCTCACCATGGGTTGCACCGTCACCCTCGGCGGCGAGCTCATCCTCAGCGTTGACGGTGATGCAAACACCAACCCCGTCGCTATCTTTGAGGATGTCGAAAGCCTGACGCTCAACGGCTATGGCACGGATGTGGCCATGGGCTGGTACGATGCCTCCAAGGTATTGAGCAGCCTGACAATCAACGGCGGCACCGCCATCACCGGTACGGACCTTGGCAACTACGTCATCGGCTACTGGAACGGCACGGTCAGCATTGCGGGAGCTTCCGTCCCCGAACCCGCTACCGCTACGCTCAGCCTGTTGGCTCTGGCTGCTCTGGCCGCCCGCCGCAAGCGCAAGTAAAGCGAAAGCAGAGTACCTTCTCTATCTTCAGCACCCGCTCCGCCCGGAGCGGGTGCTTTTTTAATTGCCAAGACTCGCGGCTACGTAAGCACTCAACCAAAACCCTTGTAGATGGGTGAAATATAATGGGGGGATATGTTTACACTCCCACACAACACCATTGCCTATCTCTACAAGCAGCCTATGGATATGCGACTTGGCATGTTCAGCCTGCAAGGAGTCAT
>JAZRWZ010000135.1:0-6137 GCA_045599985.1 Acutalibacteraceae bacterium
ACCGTGCTGGGCTCCACCAAAATCGTTTATAACGGAATCGAGATGGATTTGGGCAAGCCCTTTGAGCGCCTGACCATGGTGGATGCCGTTAAAAAATACGCCGGTGTGGACTGGAACGAAATCAAAACCCTTGAGGATGCCCGCCGCGTTGCCGATGCCCATGAGGTTGCCTATGAGGAGCGCCACGCCAAGGGCGATATCCTGAACCTCTTTTTTGAGGAGTTTGTTGAGGAGCATCTGCTGCAGCCCACCTTCATTATGGACCACCCTATCGAGATTTCTCCCTTAACCAAGAAAAAGCCCGAAAACCCCGAGTATGTGGAGCGCTTTGAGTTCTTCATGAACGGTTGGGAGATGGCCAACGCCTACTCCGAGCTCAACGACCCCATCGACCAGCGTGCCCGCTTTGAAGCACAGGAGGCTCTGCTTGCCGCCGGCGATGAGGAAGCCAACCACACCGATGAAGATTTCCTTGCCGCTTTGGAATACGGTATGCCCCCCACGGGCGGTATCGGTTTCGGCATTGACAGAATGTGCATGCTGCTCACCGACTCCGCCGCCATTCGTGACGTGCTGCTCTTCCCGACGATGAAGAGTCAGGGCGCTGCCAAGAACGAGGCAAACAACACCGCCGTCGAGGCCGCCAAGGAAGAGGTCATTGATTTCTCCAAGGTGCAGATTGAGCCTCTGTTTGAGGATTGCGTGGATTTTGATACCTTCAGTAAGTCCGATTTCCGCGCCGTAAAGGTAAAGGATTGCGTGGCTGTTGCCAAATCCAAAAAACTGCTGCAGTTCACATTGGATGACGGCACCGGCACCGACCGCACCATTTTAAGCGGCATTCATGCTTTCTACGAGCCTGAGGAGCTGATTGGCAAAACCCTGATAGCCATTGTGAACCTGTCCCCGAGAGCCATGATGGGCATTGAATCCTGCGGCATGCTTCTCTCCGCCGTGCATCAGGAGGAGGGCGAGGAAAAACTGCACCTGCTGATGGTGGATAACCACATCCCCGCCGGTGCAAAACTCTATTGAGAGAACTACTGTTCAAAATCAATATTTGACTGAAAATTCAGCCCTGCAGAATGATTCCTGCGGGGCTGTTTTGCATAATTGCCTGCCAAATGCAAAAAAGTAAGCCTCCGATTTGACCGGAGGCTTATTGTTTTATGATTGACTTTTAAAAGCAATCGGCAGGAAAAGCGGGAAATCCGAAAACGGATTATTTGGTGTTGCGCAAATCCACACGCTTGATTTTGCCGCTGATGGTTTAGGGAAGCTCGTCCATGAATTCCACAATGCGGGGGTATTTGTAGGGGGCGGTCTTCTCCTTGACATAGCGCTGAATTTCTTTTTTCAGCTCGTCCGTGCCCTCGGTGCCTTTTGTCAGCACAATGCTGGCCTTAACCACCTGACCGCGGATTTCATCGGGAGCGGCGGAAACACCGCACTCCAGCACATAGGGCAGCTCCATAATAACACTTTCAATCTCAAAGGGCCCTATGCGGTAGCCGGAGGATTTAATCAGGTCATCCAGGCGGCCCACATACCAGAAGTAGCCGTCCTCATCCCGCCATGCGGTGTCGCCGGTGTGGTACATGTCGTCGTGCCATGCCTCGTCGGTTTTGGCCTGGTCAAGATAATAGCCCTTGAAAAGACCGCAGGGGCAGCCGAAGCCGGTCTTGATGACGATTTCGCCCACTTCGCCCACCTTGGCGGGCTTGCCCTCGCCGTTGATGATTTCCACATCATACATGGGGCTGGGCTTGCCCATGGAGCCTATCTTCAGGCTGGAGCCCACAAAGTTGCCCACCGTCAGGGTGGTTTCGGTCTGGCCGAAGCCCTCCATCAGGCAGATGCCCGTGGCCTTGAGGAACTGGTGGAATACCTCGGGGTTCAGCGCCTCGCCCGCAACGGTGGCATATTTGATGGAGCGCAGGTCAAAGCGGCTTAAATCCTCTTTGACAAAGAAGCGGTACATGGTGGGAGGGGCACAGAAGGTGGTAATCTGATATTTGGCAAAAAGGTTCAGAATATCCTCGGCATGGAAGCGATTGAAGTCATACACAAAGGTGGCCGCCTCGCAAATCCACTGGCCGTAGAGCTTGCCCCACAGGGCTTTGCCCCAGCCGGTGTCGGAGATGGTGAAGTGCAGGCCATTGGGGTCCACATTGTGCCAGTATTTGGCGGTGATGAAGTGGCCCAAAGCGTATTTATAGCTGTGCACCGCGATTTTGGGGTAACCCGTGGTGCCGGAGGTAAAGAACATAATCATGGGGTCGTCGCCGCCGCAGCTGTCGGCGGTGCGGGAGTATTCGGGGCTGAAGCGTTCATACTCCTCGTTAAAGCAATGCCAGCCCTCGCGCTTGCCGTTAACGCAGATTTTGGTTACCAGAGTGGGGCTGTTAACGGCAGCGGCATCCACCTGGTCGGCAGTGGTGCCGTCGCCGGTGCAGACAATGGCGCTCACGCCCGCGGCGTTGAAGCGGTATTCAAAATCGTGCTCCACAAGCTGGTTGGTGGCGGGGATGGCAATGGCGCCGATTTTGTGCAGGGCAAGAATGGAGAACCAGAACTGATAGTGGCGCTTGAGCACCAGCATCACCCGGTCACCCTTCTTGATACCAAGGGATTCAAAGTAATTGGCGGTGATGTTGCTGTATTTTTTCATGTCCGCAAAGGTAAAGCGGCGCTCCTCCCCCTCTTCGGAGAGGTAAATCATAGCCAGCTTTTTGTCGTCCTTTTCGGCAATGGCATCCACAATATCAAAGGCGAAATTGAAGTTTTCGATGTTGCGGAATTTGATGCCGTTGAGCACGCCGCCCGCATCCACGGAGGTGCCGATGAAGCGCTCATACACAGGGTCCTTGATGTTGGCCAAATCCACATTGGTCACGCTGTTGGAGCGAATCTCCTCATGAATGGGAGTGACCTTGTCCGTATTGGGGTTGATAACAACGGAGTAGATTTCGCAGTCCTCGCCGCCTATGGCAATCTCGTTATGGGGCACAGAGGAGTTGAAATAAACGCTGTCGCCCTCATTGAGAATCTCGGTGCTGTTGCCGATTTTAAACATCAGGGAGCCTTTGATTACGATGTTGAGCTCCTGCCCCTCATGGCTTACCAGATGGTAGGGAGGGCTCAGGGATTCCTCGTTATAGGGCACAACCACGCGGAAGGGCTCGGCAATCTTGTTTTTGAAGAAGGGAGCCAGGCGGTTATAAACAAAGCCCTGACGGCGCACGATAGGGTAGCTCTCATCCTTGCGAACCACGTTGTATTCGGTCAGACTGGGGCTTTCACCCTCCAGAATATCGGTGATTTCCACGCCGCACACCTTGGCTACATTGTAGATAAAAGTGAAGCTGAAATCCACTTCGCCCGCCTCATAGCGGCGGTATTCCTCGGCGGAAATGCCGATTTTGGAGGCCATTTCCTCGGCGGAAATGCCTAAATCCTCGCGCAGGGAGATGATGCGCAGGGCAACGGCCTTGATTTTGTCTTCAACCATAAACTGCATCCGAAATTCCTTCTTTCTCCGAATTGAGGCAAAAAAAACCGCCTCAAAACAAATTGCTTTGAGACGGATAATATCATCCGCGGTACCACTCAAATTGCGTGCAACACGCCACTCTGCAGGCTCTGACAAGCCCTGCGCCTTAACGCGGCAGTCTACGGGAGCAGTCTACTCGGATATAATCCTTTGGGTGCTCCGGCTCGGAAGGGATAGCCTGCGGAAAACGTCAATGCTGACTCGCAGCAGCCGTCAGCTCTCTGAAAAATCTTTTTTCCGGCCTTCTTCGTCACAGCCATTAAGCAACACATAAAATAGCACGATTTAACAAGAATGTCAAGTGCGGATTTATATATAAGAAAATTGCTCTGTTTTCAAATATATTGGTAAAACAGCCCATGCTTTGTGCAATACCAAAACAGGGTGCCGTGGCGGCGAAAAGGCAGCCGCACCTGCAAATCCCATTCGGGGTACAGCTTTACAAGCTGCACGCTTTCACCGGCGGCAAAGGCAAGGAACGCGATGTGGTGTGCTTTCTCCATAGGGTGGTCGGCGGTGATGAAAAGGTCGCCGTCACTCTTTTCCACCCGCAGTTTTTCCTCCGGGGCCGCCTTGACCGGGGTCAGAGCCTCCAGAGGCCGACCGCAGCAGGTCACTACTGCCTTGCCCGTGCAAAGGGACACATTGCCGCAGGTTTGGCACACGAAGAAGCGGATGTTTTTCATGTTGCCGCCGTCCCCCGGGGCAGTGGGCAGCTCGCCGCCCAGCAGCTTCTCCGCGCTCACGTTCAGAATGCCCGCCAGAGGGGAAATCAGAGAAATATCGGGGCTGCCGGAGCCTCGTTCCCATTTGGAAACGGTTTTGTCGCTGACCCCCAGAAGCTCGCCCAGCTGCCGCTGGGTAAGGCCTTTTTCCAATCTTAAATTTTTGATCAAACTGCCTGTTTTTTGCTGATTCATACAGATTCTCCCTAAAAAAAACACATTCATAATCGGCACTTCATCCGCTCATACTGTAACAGACGCAGTCAAAAAAATCAATCAACGCTTCGTAGAGTTATGCCCTGCAAAATTTGCAAAACCCCTGCAATGTTTCCACCCATAATGCGACCCGTTCCGGCAACATTAGTATTGCCGCTTCAGGCAAAGTGAAAATGCTTTGCCGGCGCAGAATGGGAGGTGAAAATTTGAAACGGTTTTTTAAAAATCTGGCAGGGGGCTTTGCCGCCTACTGCGCGGTCATCATGGGCTTTGTGGTGTACGGAGTCAGGAACCTGCCCAACCAATACAGTCTGGCCGCCGGGGGCATGGCGGAGCTGCCCTTTTTCTTTACCCTCGGCTCGGAGGAATCCGTGAACACGGCGGAGGGCGCGGTTTACACCTACACCGCCCGGGTGGAGGCGCTGGGAATCGTTCCCGTAAAGGATGTCACCGTTTCGGTGTCCCGGCGGCAGTATGTGAACCTCGGCGGTGACATCATCGGCATCAAGATGTATACCGACGGGGTGATTGTGGTGAATGTGGATAAGGTTGCCACCGCCGGGGGCAGCGTTTCGCCGGGCACAAAGGCGGGGCTGCGTGTGGGAGATATTATTACCAAGGTAAACGGCAGACCGTTGAATTCCTCGGAGGCGCTTTCCGCTTTGATTGAAAAATCCGGAGGCCGGGATATGGTGCTGGATGTGACCCGGGGCACGGGCGAATATCAGTTCACCCTTCACCCCGCATTAAGCAGGCAGGGCGTTTACCGCGCCGGGGTATGGGTGCGTGACAGTTCCGCAGGGGTAGGCACCGTCACCTTCACCAGACCGGAAACGGGCACCTTTGCCGCCCTCGGCCACGCGGTGTGTGACGTGGATACGGGTGAATTGATGCCCCTTGCCAAAGGCGCCGTGGTGGAGGCAGGCATCAAGGGCATCTACAAAGGCTCCCGGGACGGCCCCGGGGAGCTGTGCGGGGTGTTTAACGGCACATCGGTGGGCACCATCACCCGCAACACCGATGAGGGGCTTTTCGGTGAATTCAGTGAAAGCCGGTATTTCGGCGGTCAGACAGTGCCCGTGGGCATGGCGGATGAAGTGAAAACGGGAAAGGCCTATATCATTGCCACGCTGGATAACGGCGGCCCGAGGGCGTATTCGGCGGAGATTACCAAAATCTATTCCGCCGCCGACACGGCCAACCGCAACATGGTGATTACCGTAACCGATGATGACCTGATTGCCAAGGCGGGAGGCATCGTGCAGGGAATGAGCGGCTCGCCCATTGTGCAGAACGGCATGCTCATGGGAGCCATTACCCATGTATTTGTGAATGACCCCACCAAGGGCTACGGCATCTTTGCCGAAAACATGATTGAGGATACGGCTGCCTGAGTGAATCGGAAGGCAAAAGGGATTTGAACACAATATGCCTTAAAAAGCGATCTTCACGCACATTCGGGCGCTTTTCGCCTTGAAATACGAAGCGATGCTGCCTGCGGTAAGTTCCGTGGGGCGGGCATCGCTTTTTTGTTTTGGCAAAAGGCGGCGGAGAGCAGGGAAAAGGTTATGTTTTTCTTAAAATTCCCCCTGACGGTTGATTATGAAGGGAAAAATGTGCTATACTCTCAAAGATGAAAATGG
>JAZRWZ010000136.1:0-4039 GCA_045599985.1 Acutalibacteraceae bacterium
AAGTTCCGTGGGGCGGGCATCGCTTTTTTGTTTTGGCAAAAGGCGGCGGAGAGCAGGGAAAAGGTTATGTTTTTCTTAAAATTCCCCCTGACGGTTGATTATGAAGGGAAAAATGTGCTATACTCTCAAAGATGAAAATGGGAAGTGTTCGCATTTTACCGTAAGGCAAAAGAGATTTGAACACAATATGCTTTTTAAGCGATTTCACGCACATTCGGGCGTTTTTTGCCTTGAATACCAAAGGAGGAATGTGTTATGCGATACATAAAAAGAACAACGGCTGTATGCCTTGCCCTTTGCCTGCTGCTGGTCGGCATCCCCATGGTGGCTGCCTCGGCGGCGCAAAATAACTCCCTGTGGATTTCCGAGGTCTGCTTTAACCCCGCCTACGAAATTGATACCCGCAAGGTAACGGGAGATAACGACTATTTTGAGTACATAGAAATCAAAAACGTATCCAACGCCAATGTGGACCTGAAAAACGCCAAGGTAAAATACTGCACGGGCGGCGCATCGGGAGACGCATGGTATGAGGATATGTTGGTGTTTGAATCCAAAAATGACGGCGTTATGGGCCCCGGCGAGGTCTGGGTAATCGGCTATTACAGCCGCCTGACGGCAGAGTTATCCCTGGGTTACGGCTCCGATTCGGAGATGGCCGCTTTCTGGAAAACCTTTAACGCCCAGTACGGCTGCTCTTTGAAGACAACCAACCGCGTCATCTGCACCGTAACGCCCAGCGGCGGCGGCAGCACACTGCCCAATGCCATCAATCTGCCCAACACGGGGGCCAAGGGTGCCATCCGCATTGTGGCCGGTGATTTGATTCTGGGCGCTATTGAGTATTCTCCCGATAAATACAATGTTAACAGCTATGCGCTGCAAACCAAATATCAGGGCGGTGCGCAGAGCCTTGCCGGTGTGGCAGGCTGCACCCCCGGCACGATTCTGACTTATCAGGAGCCCGATAAGGATACCCGCTCCGCAGCATCCGGTGATGCTCTCTCCTTCGTTTCCTTCAATATCTGCTATGATGTGACCATTACCGACCCCGCCAACGCCACCTTGGACCAGATTACGGTGGAAAAGCGGGCTCCCCGTCTGCTCTCCTACTTGAACGGCATTCAAAAGGATATTGTCTGCCTGCAGGAGGTCAACAATGTCTGGTTCCCTCTGCTGGACGGCAAAATGCCCGGTTACCAATGGCTGGGCGACAGCAACCGCGGCAACACCGGCGGGCAGAGCGCCGTGCTCAACGATGTGTATAACCCCATTTTTTATAATACTGCCACCGTCACTTTGGTGGAGGGCGGCAATTTCTGGCTTCATGAGGAAACCGCCAACAATTCCAATAAGGTTTGCACATGGGCACTGTTCCGTATGAACAGCACCGGCTCCTTGGTGGCCATATTCAATGCGCACCTCTCCGTGGATGACAGCGACGGCACCTACACCCGCCGCCGGACGGAAACCACCAATCTGCTTAACAGAATGAAAGCCAAGCTCAAGGAGCTCAACAAGAATCACCCCACCGAAACCGGCTCCATCGGTGCCGTGCTGTGCGGTGACTTCAATGTGAACGAGGGCACCCTGCTTTACCGTCAGGTGGTGAATGCCGGCTTCCTTGAGGATTGCAAATACAAGGCCCGCAAAACCGAAAATCTTGCCACATACACCAACTGGGGCAACTACACCCCCGAAAACGGTACCATCATTGATTTCTGCTTCGTCAACAGCGGTGTGGATTTGCGCACCTACAATGTGAAGGAGAACAATCTGGTGGGCGGCCTGCCCATCTCCGACCACAACGCCATTGAGCTTTCCCTGTTTGTGACCCACAATGCCGAAACGGAAAAGAGAAATTTCGGTGCCGGTATTTCGGAATTCTTTGCAAAATTCTTTGCTTTCTTTAAGAATCTTGTGCAGAAAATCGGGGAATTCATCCGGGAGCTGATGAGCGAGCTGCCCGAGCTTCCCGAGGAGCCTGTTACCGATGTGCCCGTCATCGACCCTCCCGTTGAAAAAGCCGATTAACTTCTCAATCTCAAACCGTCAGCGCCCGCCATCAGGTCGGGCGCTTTTTTGCGGCTTTTTACCGTTAAACTCGTCCCACCCCGCCAATACTGTGAGTATCAAGAAAGCGGAGGTAAGGTATTTGCAGTTTAATAAGGTGGAAATCTGCGGGGTCAATACGGCCAAACTGAAGGTGCTCAAGGAAAAGGAGAAAACCGAGCTGCTGCGCCGCATGGCGGCGGGGGATAAAAATGCCCGGGAGGAGTTGATTAACGGCAACCTGCGCCTTGTTTTAAGCGTGATTCAGCGCTTTGCCAACCGCAGCGAAAACCCCGATGATTTGTTTCAGGTGGGGTGCGTGGGGCTGATAAAGGCCATAGATAACTTCGACGTATCCCTGAATGTGAGATTCAGCACATACGCCGTGCCCATGATTATCGGGGAAATACGCCGCTATCTGCGGGATAATAACCCCGTGCGGGTCAGCCGCTCCCTGCGGGATACGGCCTACCACGCCATGCAGGTGCGGGAACGGCTGATGAATGAATGGGAGCGGGAGCCCACGGAGGAGGAGATTGCCGCCGAGCTGGGGGTGAGCCGGGAGGATGTGGTGATTGCCATGGAGGCGATTGTGGAGCCCGTTTCCCTGCACGAGCCCGTGTATTCCGACGGGGGCGATACCATCTATGTGATGGACCAAATCAGCGGCACGGAGAGCGACGAAAGCTGGTTGGGAGAAATCCTGTTTCGCCAAACCCTGAAGGAATTGCCGGAGCGGGAGAAAAAAATACTCCACCTGCGCTTTTTGCAAGGCAAAACGCAGATGGAGGTTGCGGCGGAAATCGGTATTTCTCAGGCGCAGGTGTCACGGCTTGAAAAGGGAGCCATCAAACGCCTGAGGGATATCGGCACAATGTAGGTCAGCACCCTGCGGTCAGAAATGCTACGGAGAGTGCCAGCAGAATCTGGGAGGGGTAATAGGTGGAAAGCTCCAATGTCACCAGTTTGTTCTTGGCTTTTACGGGGGTGAAATACACAAAGGCCAGGCAGGTATCGCTGACGATAAACAGGAAACAGCCCACGGAGGAGATGATGAAGGCCGGGTCCTTGGTTGCCACATAGGTGAAAACGGAGAGCAGGGCCTTGAACCAAAGCAGGGCGTAGTACAGCACCAGAATGGCGAGCATCTTGTTATCTACCTTGAAGTGAAGGGATTTGAGCAGGATGGCGGCAATCACCGCTATTATGACCGACAGGGCAAGAGGAATCCAACGGAATCCGCCAAGGTAAATGAATGCTGCCAAAAAGAAGATGTGCCCCACCAGAAAGGCGCCGGTGCCCATCAGTATCAGGCGGGAGCGGAATTTCGGGGCAATTTCTTTCAGACCCAGCAGGATATCGCCCCCAAGGCCGAACATCAGCCCGAAAATCACCAGACAGAAGTAGTAGGGGTTGGCATCGTTGTTGTAGCAAAAGCCCACAAAGGCTACCGACATAAAGCCGAAGCTTGCCAGAAATTTGAACAGCATACCGTCAAAGGAGCGGCCCTTGCGGCGAAAGATTACGGTGCACACGGCACTGGCCATGGTAATAAGGCAAAGCAGAGTGATGATTACAGGCATGGCAGACTCTCCTATATGTGTGGGTATTTAATCAGAACGAAAGGACACCCAGGTCCTCCAGCAGAATTTTCAATCCGAGCAGTATCAGAATCACACCGCCCGTGATTTCGGCCTTGGCTTTGTATTTCTCACCGAACCCGTTGCCGATTTTGACTCCCACCATGGATACAATCAGGGTGGTAACACCGATAATGCCCACGGCGGCAAAGATGTTGATTTTAAGGCCCGTGAAGGCCATGGAAACACCCACTGCCAACGCGTCTATGCTGGTGGCAACGGCAAGCACAAGCATGGGGCCCACCTTCAGGGAGTCGTCGGATTCCTCCTCGTCCTTTTTCAGCGCTTCCCGAATCATGTTAACCCCGATAATCACAAGCAGGCCGAAGGCAATCCAATGGTCGAAT
>JAZRWZ010000137.1:0-13495 GCA_045599985.1 Acutalibacteraceae bacterium
TATTGTGTTCAAATCCCTTTTGCCTTGGGGTCATTGACAGAAATCGCGGTTTTCTGTATAGTTAGAAGCAGAAAGACGGAATCGAAGAAAGGCGGTGATTGCGTGATTGGATTAAAACGGGGAACGGTAGCCTTGTACCCCCACAGTGAGGAATGGGACCGGGAGGCGCACCAAACGGCGAACCGGCTGTGGCGCATACTGGGAAGTGACGCGGTGGATATTCAGCACGTGGGCAGCACCGCCATACCCACCATCATGGCCAAGCCCATTATTGATATGGCTGTTGCCGCGCGCAGCTTTGAGGATGTGCTGCGCCATGAACCCGAGCTGCGGGCCAACGGGTTTTATTACCGTTCTTCCTCCATACCGGGCCAGCGGCTGTTTGCCTCGGGCAGTTACTATGACGGCACGGGGGAGGAGCAGACCCACTTCATCCATGTGGTATTGACCGACAGCATGGAATGGCGCAATTACATCAATTTCAGGGATTATCTGCGGGCCAACCCCGCCGTTGCCAAGGATTATGAGGCGCTCAAGCGCCGCCTTGCCGCCGAGTGCCCCGTGGACGAGGGCAGGGAGCATTACCTGGCGGGCAAGCAGGATTTCATCACCTATACCCTGCGCAAGGCGCTGGTGTATTCCTTCATGCGAAAGCAGGTGAAAATCAGGATAGACCGCCCCATCGGTTATGTGCACCGAAAAGAGAATTACAGCCTGACCTATCCCGTCAATTACGGGTATATTCCCGGTGTTATCGGTGGTGACGGGGAGGAGCTGGATGTGTATCTGCTGGGTGTGGATGAGCCTTTGGAGGAGGCGGAGGTTACGGTAATCGGCATTGTGCACCGCAAAAATGATGTGGAGGATAAACTGATTGCCGCGCCCCACGGCGTTTTCTTCTCCCGCGCCGCTGCCGAGAAGGCTGTGCATTTTCAGGAGCAGTATTACGACTCTGTTGTGGAGATGGGGTAAGGCAAAAAAGATGCCGCCAAAACCATATCGGGTTCGAATCCCTTTTGCCAAGCACAGCCCCACACAAATGAAAAACAAGATAATAGAAGAAGCCTTCTGCAGCAACCCTGCCGCGGAAGGCTTTTTGCGTATTCATCTTATTCTTCCCGTTTTTTCAGCTTTCTTCGCATATGGTTCAGATGGCGTTCAAAATCCCCGCTGTTCAAAAACTCCGCCAGAATGTATTGCTCCATAACGGGCACGGTGCAGGTGTAATCGCCCATCACCGCGTCATACCGCTCCATCAGGGCAGGGGGCAGAATCATGTAGCCCATGCGCATGGCGGGGGAGATGCTTTTGGAAAAGGTGTTGATGTAAATCACGGATTCACTGCCCAGAGAGTACAGGGATTCGATGGGGTGGCCGGGCACGAAGAATTCGCTGTCAAAATCATCCTCCACGATGTAGGCTCCTTTGGCTGCCGCCCATTTCAGGTATTCGTGGCGCTTGGCGGCGGAGGTGGAAATGCCGGTGGGGTAGCTGTGAAAGGGGGTGACATGAAGCACATCAAACTGCTTTTTCAGCTCCTCACTCTCAATGCCGTCATTGCCCAGTGTCAGGGGGCAAACGGCGGCGCCCATTCCCGTGTAAACACGGCGGATGCGGCCGTAGGAGGGGTTCTCTATACCGTAGATTTTTTCGGTGCCGAAAATTTTGATAACGCTTTCGTATAACTGCTCGGCTCCCGAGCCGATAATGATGCTTGCGGGAGGCGCGTACATGCCCCGGCAGCGCAGCAGGTAATCGGCCACCGCGTTGCGCAGGGCGGCACAGCCCTTGTTGGGAGAGCGCACAAAAAGCATATCTCCTTTTTCGCTGATGACCTTGCGCACGGTGCGAAACCAGACGGAATATTCAAAATCCTGCTTGTCATATTCCTCGGGCTCGGGCAGATAATCAAAGGGGGCGCGCTTTTGCGCCGTGCCCGCCACCGCATCAATGGGGCACACATAATAGCCCCGCCGTTCCTCGGCGGTGATGTAGCCCTCATCCTCCAGCATGGCGCAGGCTCTCTCCACGGTAATCAGGCTGCAGCCGCTCCGGTCGGCCAAAGTGCGCTTGGAGGGCAGACGGCTGTGAGCCGGGTATTCGCCGGAGAGGATTTTTTGCCGCAAAGTGCTGTATAAAGCATAATATTTCTTCATCTGGTTATATAAAAAACTCCTTTTTTGAACATTTAAATAATACCACATCTGCATTATACTGGTGGCAGACTGAAATGTAAAGTCCCGCTTTACTGATTTTTATGATTTCGGAGGAAAACGGTATGAACAACAGCAGAATTCTTTCCATTCAGGATATCTCCTGCGTGGGTCAATGCTCCCTGACGGTTGCACTGCCCATTTTATCCGCCTGCGGTCTGGAAACGGCGATTCTCCCCTCGGCTGTGCTTTCCACCCACACCGCCGGCTTCAGCGGCTACACCTTCCGCGATTTGACCGAGGATATGCCCGCCATCAACGCCCATTGGGTGAAGGAAAACATTAAATTCGGTGCCATTTACACCGGCTATCTCGGCAGCACCAAACAGATTGAGTACGTAAAAAGCATTTTTGATGCCACTCTTGAGGAGGGCGGCGTAAAAATCGTTGACCCCGCCATGGCGGATAACGGCAAGCTTTACCCCGGCTTTGACGATGCCTTTGTGAAGGCCATGAAGAGCCTTGCCTTCACTGCCGACATCGTGCTGCCCAACATTACCGAGGCCGCCATGCTCACGGGTCTGCCCTACAAGGAGACCTATGACGAGGCCTATATCAGGGAGCTGACGGATGCCCTGTACCGCGCCGGTGCCAAGCAGGTGGTGCTCACGGGTGTGGGCTACGATGCGGATTCCACAGGCGTGGTCGTATATGACGGCAAAACCCTGCAGTACTACCGCCACGACAAAATCAATCCCGGCTCTCACGGCACGGGTGATGTGTATGCCTCCGCTTTTGTGGGCGCTTATCTTCACGGCAAATCCGTGTATGAGGCTGCCGAAATCGCGGCGGATTACACCGTTGCCTGCATTAAGGAAACCCATAAGGATGCCGACCACTGGTACGGCGTAAAATTCGAGCCCGTGCTCGGAGAACTGATTGAGGCTCTGAAATAATTACAGTGCATCTGCCCCTTTTGCCTGACGGTGAAAGGGGCTTTTTGCATTTATGAAAAAGCCGTTAAAATAAGGTTGACTTGATGCGGCCCCGCCATATATAATGACCACAGAAAAAGCAACGCGGTTCTGTTGAGAAAAAGAGGAGGCAAACAGCATGGAAAAGAAAAAGGTATTCCCCGGTGCGGACGAAAAATCCCCTTCCCGCGCCCAGTATTTCTCCTGGATTAACAACACGAACGAGGGCTCTACCGAATCGCAGACCCTCGCCAACCTGCGCTATTTTGAATGGCTGCGCAATACCTACGGCATGCAGTTGGATATCTATGCGTGGGATGCGGGCAACCTTGACGGAGCCGGCGGCACCTATGAGGGTGCGGAGAGCGCCAAAAACAAGGCACAGTTCCCAAACGGCTACGGCCCCATTGCGGAAAAGGCTGCCGAAGGCGGGGTACGCCTTGGCGTTTGGTGCGGACCGGACGGCTTCGGCAACACGGCGGAGAGCGAGAAAGCCCGCTACGACCTGATGGTGAGCCTGTGCCGCGATTATCACTTTGAACTCTTTAAAATCGACGGTGTATGCGGTCAGCTTCGTGTCAAAAAGCGCAAAGTTTTTTGTGATATGATGACGGAATGCCGCCGTTTCAGCCCCGATTTGATTTTGCTCAACCACCGCCTGCCTCTGGGAAGAGGGGCACAGCACGCCACCACCTTTTTGTGGAACGGCGTGGAAACCTATGTGGATGTGCACATTGCCAACCACTGCACGGCACCCAATCACCGCGCATTTCTGTTCAACCGCGGTCATGTGCCGGGCTTGAAGCGCTTGTCGGAGGACCACGGCGTTTGCCTTTCCTCCTGCATGGACGGGTTTGAGGATGACCTGATTTATCAGGCCTTTGGCCGCTGCCTGATTCTTTCCCCCGAAATTTATGCCAACCCCTGGCTGCTGCGGGATGATGAGCAGGCGCATCTGGCAAGAATTTATACCCTGCACCGCCGTTGGCGCGATATTCTGGTAAACGGCAAGCTGCTGGATGATGCTTACGGCTGCAACGCAGTGTCCCGCGGAGACGGAAACCGCCGGTTCATCACCACGGGCTCCGATTGCTGGGAGGGAAAGGATATCTCCCTGAAGCTTAACAGCACCCTGGGGTTAAGAAAATGCGAAAAGGTGGCGGTGCAGCTGCACCATCCCTATGAGCAAACAGTGGGAACCTTCGGCTGGGGAGAAACCGTCACCCTGCACCTGCCCGCTTTTCGCGCCGTGCTGATTGAGGTTTGTAACGCGGCTGTGGCACAGGATGCGCCGGAGGGCTGCTGCTATGAGGTGATTACCGCCAAAGCGGACGGCACCCCCGAAACCGTCAAGGTGCTCAGCAGCACCGGCAAGGCATCCTTCCGGGGCAAGGCATTGAATTTGCCCGCTTTTGACGAAAGAGCGCCGGAGCCCCTGCATCTGGGCACCGCCAAGGAGATTCCTCTGCCCGCAAACGGGGAGCAGCTTTTTGAGCTTGCCAATTTCAGCGTGGATTCCGATTCGTTGGAATACCGCTCTTTAATCAGGGCGGGGGAGACCGCCGTTCCCGAGGTGAAGGCGGCGCGGGATGCGTTCTTCGCACAGCGGATTTATGGTCTGCGCGGGTGCGAGGCCGCTGCCATGTTTGACGGCAATCCCGACACCTTCTTTGATGCCCATTCCAAGCTGGCCTTCGGCGGCATGCGCATTCGCGGCGGCTGCCTGCGTGTGGATTTCGGCGCAGCATATGAGGCGGATTATGTTACGGTGGATTTCTTCAATCCCGCCGAATCCCACCGGGAGATGGAGCGGCAAACGGCCAATCCTTTCATTTCTTATTCCACGGATTTAGCCGATTGGAAAACGGCCAACCGCCAAAAAACCGAGGTGCTGAATGCCAAACAGATGTATCCCCTCATCGTCAACCGGGTGCACAACATTGTGGATATTCCCGGCAAACGCATGCGGGCGATTTACCCGGTGGAGGGCACCATCCGTTATTTCAGAATGCCGAAGCCCGTGGACAGAATCTACAAGGTCGCCTTGTGGAAGGACGGCAAGGAATTGACCTTGGAGGCACCGAGGGCCAATAATCTGCTGCCCTTACCCGCGAAAAAAGCCGTGAAAAAGGCCAAGACTCTCACCGTTACCGTCACGA
The DNA here is from genome assembly GCA_045599985.1 of Acutalibacteraceae bacterium. Taxonomy (GTDB): domain Bacteria; phylum Bacillota; class Clostridia; order Oscillospirales; family Acutalibacteraceae; genus CAG-177. Next base: position 5,287 of record JAZRWZ010000137.1, read on the forward strand.
AGGAGCAGGCGGCGAAGGGCGTGTTCCTTGCCGTGGCACTGGACGGCACCCACGGTGTGGAGGGGGCTTACCCCGTGGCTCTTTGCCGGGGCGAATATCTCACCTTCCCCGACAGAGCGCCCTCTTACCCCTCCAATGCGTGGGAGTGCCCCGTGCGGCAGGTGAACAGCCACTATACCTACTATCTGCCCGTAACGGAGCAGATGGCCGGTGAACCCATTCAGATTACCCTTTTGCAGACCGATAAGGCGGAGTACCCCGTGCAGGTGTATCTGTGCGGCGATTACGGCCCGAGAGCTGGCAAAACCGTGACTTTGAAGTAAGTAAAAAGACATATCATCAAAAGAATCTGCATATCCGTAATATATGAGGAAAGGACGGTGACAGTATGCCGAAAACCAAAAAACGCAAACGCAAAAAGAAACGCAAGGGCACTGCCGCCCTCTTTTCAAAGCCTTTATCCGTCATCGCTCTGGCTGCGGCGGCGATATTGCTGATTACCGGCCTGTACGCCCTGCTCACCCGCCTGAATATCAGCAGCGTGAAATTTGTCAGCACGGAAACACAGCAGCAGCTGCTCTCCGACGTGAAGCGTTCCCCCGTAAAGGTGGAGCAGTTTTACATCTACGGCAATCACCTGCATCTGGAGGGCACCGTTCCCTTGGATAAAGGGGCGGATTTTCGCCGGATGGGGCTTGTACTGCGCCGTGCCGACGGGAATGAAAAAGAAATCATGCTGGAGAGTGAGCAGAAAAACGGCGAAATCCGTTTTGCCTCCTCCGCCTATATCAATGACGGCATCGGTCTGGATGAGCTGAGTGTGGGCAACTACTGTATTTTGTTCAAGATGCAGACGGAGGCGGGCACGGAATACCTCTCCTCCGTCAACAAAACCGAATATGACTCGGCGGTGTATTACACCGTTACCGGAAAGGACGGCAACCGCCGGGTGGATGTGGGCTTTGCCGAATATGACAACACAACACAGGGTATCTCCTGCCTTGCCATTGCGGTCAAGCAGGTGAAGCTGCCCCGGGATGTTTACGATGTGGTGATTGACCCGGGCCACGGCGGCGATGATTCGGGTGCCTCCGGCTTCGGTTATACGGAGGCTCAGTTGACCCTGCCCCTTGCCCGAACCCTGAAGGCAGATTTGGAGGCTTTGGGATTAAAGGTTAAACTGACCCGTGACGGCACCGAGGCTGCCGATGCCATGGTGGCTGCCGCCGCTTATCGCAAAGACGGCCGTGTGGCACGGGCCTGCAGCTCGGGGGCGAAATACTGCCTCTCCCTGCACCTGAACAGCAGCAACAACCCGAAGGATCCCGATTTGGGCGGCGTGGAAATCTACTGCGCCAACGGGGACAATACGGATTTTGCCAAGCGCATGGCAGACTCGATTGTGAAAAGGGCGGGCACCTACTATTCAAGGCACACATTCTGCCGCGTGGATGACGGCGTGTATGTGCGCACCTTCAATGAAGGGGATTTGGAAGAGGCGCACCGGATGGCCGCCGAAATGGGCTACAAGCCCTACCGGAACCAGACCACCCGCACCACCTATTATTACATGATTCGTGAACTGGGGGGCATTGCCACCTTTGCCTATGTGGACGGCAGAAGCCCCGAGTTTACCGAGGCGGGCTCCGATAAAAAGAGTGAAAACAAATACTGCGATTCCAATGTGGGCATAGAGAGTTATCTGGTGGAGCTGGGCTACATTGTCAACGAGCAGGATGTGACGAATATCGCATCCGACGGAGATGCTTACATGCAGGCCCTGGCCGATGCCTTTGCCAAGGAACTGGGGCTCGGATGAAAGCGCACCGATAAGAATACATGATTCCGCCACCGATACCGCCGGATAACGGGTGAAAGAAACACAATAATAACAACTGATTTGCGGTAAAAACAGACTACCCTCCGAAGAAGTGCTTTCTTCGAAGGGTAGTTTTTTCATGTATTGTGTTGAGTTGGGGGACAATATCTTATCGCTTCGCGAAAATCGGAAAGGCCTTCGTTGATTTTATCAGTCCGGCTGTGACGAAAACAGGGATTCCCAGAAGCTGCGGATGGCTTCCTCCTCCCCGGTGATGCTGCCCTGCGCCATCTCCGGCTTGCCGCCGCCCCGACCGTTAAAGGCCTTGTTTAACTGCGCGGCAAGGGGGCGCACATCCTCGGTGCGGCTGCCGATGCAGTATTTTGCGGTGCTTTCATCCGCGGCAAAAACGGCGGCCACGGCTGCTCTGTCGCACAGCATATCGCAAAAGGAGCGGATTTCGTTGGCATCCTGTGTCTGGGTAAAGGCACAGTAGCGGGCCGTACCTTCGGGAACGGATTGGCACAGCAAAGCGTTGTATTTGCGGGTCACGGCGTTGAACTGAAAGCGGAGTGCCTCCTGCTTTTGCTGCAGCTTTTCCACCGCCGCGGGCACCTCCTCGGGCGGGGCCTTCAACAGCGCCCCTGCCTGACGCAGCAGGCGGTTTTCCTCATCGTAATGGGCAAGGGCACGGGAGCCCGTGTGCAGGGTTATGCGCACGCCGCCCTTGTAATTCTGGCAATCAATCACCTTTATCATGCCCACTTCACCCGTGCGGCTCACATGGGTGCCGCAGCAGGCGCACAAATCGGCACCGGGAATCTTTACCAGCCGCACCTGCCCCGCAATCTCTTTTTTGCTGCGAAAGGGGATATCCGGCAGCTCCTCGCGGGTGGGGTACATCAGCTCGATGGGCACGTTTTTCCACACGGTTTCGTTGGCAAGGCGTTCTGCTTTTTGCAGCACCTGCGGGGGTACCGGGCCGTTGAAATCAATGGTAACGGCGGCACTGCCCATGTGAAAGCCCACATTATCAAGGCCGGTGAGCTGATGAATATAGCCGGAAAGGATATGTTCGCCGGAGTGGAGCTGCATATGTAAAAAGCGGCGTTCAAAGTCGATTATTCCCGTTACTTTCTGCCCCACGGGCAGGGGCTCCGTGCAGTAGTGGGTGATGATGCCGTCCTTCTCCTGCACATCGGTAACCTCAACCCCGTTCAGGGTGCCCCGGTCGGCAGGCTGACCGCCGCCCTCGGGGAAAAATGCGGTTTGGTCAAGCACGGCGGCGTAACCGTTTTCGCAGGCCTCGCAGGAAAGGGTCACGGCCTCAAATTCACACAGATATGAATCATTCTGAAAAAGGCGAAGAGTCATTCAGGTATCCTCCCCGTTGATGATGAATTCCGTTTTTTCCACCCCTTGGGTGCCCACGGCACGAATTGCCGCGGAAAAATCAAAACCGGCGGCTTTGCCGTCGGGGTAAAGCTCGGCAAAGGGAACCAGCACAAAGGCTCTTCCCCCCATGCGGGGATGGGGCAGGGTCAGCTCCCGGGTTTGAGAGGCAACACCCTCATACAGCAGCAAATCCAGATCAATGCAGCGGGGGCCGTTTTTGAACAGGCGCACCCGGCCGATGCCCGCTTCAATGCCCAAACAACTCCCCAACAAGGCGGAGGGAGAAAGCCCGGTTTCCACCTCAACAACGGCGTTGAGAAAGGGGGCCTGCTCGGTATAGCCTACGGGCTCGGTGGCATAAACGGAGGATACGGCGGTAACCGCGGTGTCCGGCAGCAGAGAAAGGGCGGCCACGGCGCGGTTGAGGAACCGCAGGCGGTCGCCTATGTTGGTGCCTATGCCGATAACGGCTTTTTTCATGTTATTCCGCCTCCCGCGATACGGTGATTTCCACCGCCACAAAGCTGAAATCTGCCTGAATGGGAGCCTCTGGCTTGCGCAGCCGCAGGGTGATGCTCTGCACGGCGGGGAATTCCGCCAACACCGCGTCTGCCGTCCGGCGGGCGGCACGCTCAATCAAATCGTTTTTTTCGGCGGGGAAAACCCGCTTTACGCATTTGATGATTTTGGCATAACTTACGGTGTCATCAAGGCAATCCGTCAGGCACGCCCGGGTCAAATCCACATAGCAGGTCAGGTCAAGGTCAAAATTCTGACCGTTGATTTTTTCCTCCTCGTTCACCCCGTGGTAGGCAAACAGGCGCAGGTCTTTTATCAATATCTTATCCATAGGTTACTTCCTTGTTATACTCGGTATAATTTATCGGCCATGGCGGCGGCAAGGCGGCTGTCCTTCACATTATGCACCCTGAGAAAATCGGCACGGCCCGCAACGGCGGCGGTGTGCGCCGCAAGGGTGGCGGGGTCACGCTCGGCAGGGCTGTCATCCGACCCGGCGGTAACTCGCTTGCGCGAAGCGCCGCACAGCAGGGCGGCAGGGCTGATTTTGAGCCATTGCATTTCGCGCAGCAGCTCTAAATCGTCCTTCCGGCTTTTTCCGAAGCCGATGCCCGGGTCAAGGCAAAGATGCTCCATACCAAGGCCGCAGTCGGAGGCCTTTTGCATCACATCCAGAAAGAAGGAGCGCACGGCAGGCACAACGCCCTCGGGATAGGCAACAACCTCATCGGCATTTTGCGGGGCGTGGGTCACGATGTAGCCGCCCTCGCAGGCCTTGACCGCCTGTGCAATCTCCGGCTGAAAGGCACCGCCCACATCGTTGATGACCGCTGCGCCCGCATCAAGTGCTTGGGCGGCCACCTCGGGGAAAAAGGTATCTACGGAAACGGGAACACGCAGCTTTCCCTGCAGAGCAGTCAGCACGGGAATCAGCCGTTCCGCCTCCTCCTTTGCCGTAACGGGAACGGCACCGGGGCGGGTGGACTGGGCGCCGATGTCAATGATATCCGCGCCCTCCGCCTCCATTTGCAGGGCGTGAGCCACGGCATCTTCTGTTTTGAAATATTGTCCCCCGTCGGAGAAGGAATCGGGGGTCACGTTCAGTATGCCCATGATGTAGGTGCGCTTCTCCAGCAAAAACACCTTGTCCTTGGCGGCAAAAACATCCATTACTGTTTGCCCCCTGCCAGCAGAGCCATCACTTCCGCACGGGTGCGGGCATCGGAGCGCATGGTGCCGCGCATGGCGGAGGTCTGGGTTTCGGAGCCCGAAGCCCGGGCACCCCGCATGGTCATGCAAAGGTGCTGTGCCTCAATCACCACAGCCACACCCATGGGGTCAAGCTCGGTATAAAGAAAATCCGCAATCTGGGCGGTCAGCCTCTCCTGCAGCTGGGGACGTTTGGCAAAGGTATCCACAATGCGGGCCAGCTTGGACAGGCCGATGACCTTCCCGTTTTGGGGAATGTATGCGATATGCGCCCGGCCCATAAAGGGAATCAGGTGATGCTCGCACATGGAGTAAAGAGGAATGTCACGCACAATGACCATTTCCTGATTATTCTCCTCATTGAACAGCTTCAGGTGGCGGTGGGGGTCATCCTCCAATCCCGAAAAAATCTCCTCATACATGCGTGCCACGCGGGCGGGGGTCTCCACCAGACCTTCACGGTCCGGGTCCTCACCAACGGCAATCAGAATCTCCCGCACGGCGGCTTCAATGCGTTGTTTATCCATAACGGTCTCCTTTAACGGTTAAAATTCGGGCACAAGGGTCACGGTTCGTTTGGTATCGTTTTTGCTGTATTGCAGGGATATGACGGAAAAATGCACCGGGGTGTAGTCGGCGGCAGCCGCCATTAAATCGTAAACGGCTTCTCTCTCAAATAAAGCGGAGAGAGCGGCACCGTAGGCGGCTTCATCGGCAAATTTAAGGGTAACGGCACGGCAGCCCGCGGTAATCTCCCTGCCTATGGGGCCGGCCAGTGTTGAAACGGAGCGGCCGTTCCATTCGGTGCAGTAAAGGCACCGGGAGTAATAGTAGCTTTGGGAGTTTGAGATGCACTTGTGGGCAAAGTGCCAGTCGCTGTGGTCAAGGTTGATTTCCTCATCGGTCACATTGAAGTAGCTGTAATCGGTGTAGGCTCCGCCCACCGGGTCATCCCATGTCACATCCAGATGGCACCATACGCCGTTGATGCGCACCGCGTTCCACATGTGGGAGCCGCTTTCACCCTGCGCATCCGTTCCGGTGCCGGAGATAAGGTGGCTTTCGATGCCCGCCTTATCCAGAATGAATTTTAAGGCGCGGGAATACCCCTCACAGCTTGCCTTGCCCTGCACCAGCGCACCGTAGGCGGAGGCACAGTCATCGTTATCCTCTTCAAACAGATATTCCGCTCCGGCAATGATGGCGTCATGAACCTCACGCTCGGTCTGCCATTGGTCGGCAGGGGAGGTCAGGGAGGCAATGACGGCATCGGCGCGGGCATCGGTTTCGGCCAGAGCGCGGCGGTAATCCTCGGGGCTCATGGTGTAGTCCACTTTGAAATAGGAGAGAGAGCCCACGGATATGATGGTGCACTTGGAGCCGATGCAGAACAGACGGGGGTTGTCAAGGGTGAGGGCGCTGAAAAGCTCGTTGAGTTCTTTGCCAGACAGCTTCGGAATACGGATTTTTTCGGGCATCTCATCAATGTGATTCAAAACGGCGTAGTAGGCCTCTTTCTGGTCATCATTGAGCTGATTGACATAGTATTTGTAGGGGCTGCTGCCGGCGCCCGTATCCTCATAGACAACATTTTCGGCGGGGCCTTCAAAATCGGGTAAAACGGTTTCACGAATCAGCTCCATGTTGGGCAGCACAATCAAGAATGCCGTCAGAGCCAGCACGGCAGCGATAAGCAGCAGCTTGCGGCCTTTCTTCATACGGGTCACCTGCCTTTACGGTTGGGATAAAAGGTTATCTTCCTGTTACGAATTCAGGTAGTCCTCCGGGGTCTGTACGGTGATATATTGAATATTCTCACATTCCATCAGCGAGGTCAGGTTGGCGGAGGCTTCGGAGAAGGTGACGATGCTGATATTGGAGGTGAGGTGGTTGGCAAGGTAGGCAAAAATAGTCTGCATGCTTTCGATTGTGCCGGGATTCAGAAAATGCCGGAGCATAACCGTCAGCAGCTCACCCTGGGTCATAAATCCGTTTTGGGTGTGATAGGTCAGGTAGCGGAAGTATTTGAGCAGCAAATCGCCCCGCAGGTTTTGTGTGCCCTGAGGCAGCACCAGCGTAAATTCATCCCCGCGGAAGGTGATGCCCTCATTCACGGTGAACTCAAAGCCGCCGTAACGGTCAACCACGGCCTTGAATTTATCCTCCGTGGAGCCGATATAGTCGGAAACGGGTATGCCCGTCTGCGCTTTGACCGCTTCCATCAGGGCAGGGCCGCCGCCGTTTTTGAGGAATTCGGCATAGGTGGCGGTCTGACCGTTTACCGTGGCCCGGTCGGAGGGGGAAAAGGGATACAGGGTAATCTTATTTTCGGGCAGACGGATGCGCATCAGGCACAGAAAATCCGTGCGGGTGCGGTCAGAGGAGATGGAGTAGAGCAGCACATCGTAGCGGGTTTCGGGAATATCCCGTTTGGGGGCCTCGGTGGTCTCCTCGGTCGGTGTTCCGTCACCGAAAGCGTTCTTTAAGTCGTAGTTGTAGTTTCTCATGAACAGCAGCGCCGAAAGGCCGCCGCCCACAACCAGCACGGCCAGCAGAATGACGGTGAATTTTTTGATTCCCGCCCGGCTGCGCTGCTGCCTTGTGCGGAATTCTAAAGAAGTTCGTCTTTTCATATGGAATCCTTTCGCTTATCCGTTTACGGGCAGTTCGGTAATGTCAATAAACAGCTCGGTGAAGAAGTAGCCCACGGCAATCAGTGCCAGTATGCCCGCAATTACGCCCACGGTGGTCAGAATGCGGCGGCGCTTCATGCGCATTTCATAGCTGTTGGGCCCGCCGTAGGTGGCGGAAAAATCGGTTATGCTCTCACGCTCGGAGGGCTTGATGGCTTTTTTGATGGTTTTCCTTTTTGTCATAGTCAATCACCTTACGAAAAAATGGAGTTGCCGGAGAAGGCGGAGAAGCCCAGGGAGAGCAGGCCCACATACAGGAACATGGCGGGGGTGCCTTTGAATACCTGCGGAATCTCCTTGTTTTCGGAGAGGCGGTGCACCCCGTCCGCTATGAAGGCGGCGGCAACCACAAAGGCCACACCGGCGCCGAGGCCGGAGCCGATGCACCCGCCGAAGGAGTAGGCGGCACGGCGGTTCACAAAGGGAACGGCCAGCACCAATGTGTTCAGGGCGGCAATGCCCAGATTCGTCATGAAGTGGTCGGAGGCCCTGAACAGCACCCGCATCACAAACGCCACAATCAGGTAGGTGGCTGCCAGCACGCCGCCGTAAACCAGCGTGTGCAGGGATTGGG
>JAZRWZ010000138.1:0-20646 GCA_045599985.1 Acutalibacteraceae bacterium
ACGGGCCTTATTTTCACTTTTGCGCTCATATGTGGCACTGGAAAAGTGAGGACCGGTTTTGAAAAATAAGGCTGGATTTTTGAGGCCCGAACTGATAAAGACCCTCGCACAAAAATGAATAAAGGGGAGTGCACCGTTACATAGAGATATCCCGAAATCACGGATTTGGGGCCGCAAAACCCGCTTGGAAAGGGTCATTTCTCCCAGATTTGGGAAGTCGGGACGTTTTTGGGAAAATGGAATGCGTTTTTGGGAGGTCAGGAGATGAGAAAGAGGAACTTTAAGGGCAGATGCGTCAAGCGCTCGGTCAGTAAATCGCAGGAGGTTTGCCGCACCTACGATGCCATCCAGAACGCTTATCTGGATGTTCTGGAGGCGGACGATGACATCGTCGACGTGAGGTGTGATGTGCCTTTGGATGGGACCGAGTACATGACGGACTTCCTTTGCACGAGGGCGAACCGTGAGTTGATGGTGAGGGAGTGTGTTTGCCGGAGGCTTTTGCAGAAGCCGATGACGGTGAAGCTGCTCGACGTTTCGCGTGTGTATTGGCTGCGCCGCGGTGTGACGGATTGGGGGTTGGTCATCGATGCGGAAAAATAAGCTGCTGAGGCGCGGGGAGGTGTTCCTGCGCGTGTTGGACGAAAAGGGCGGGAAGGCACTGGTCATCGACTGCGTGAAACGCACGGTGCCCGAATGGGTGGACGCGGCGGAACTGTGCGATTGCGTGGAGGCAGCGGAAACGGAACTGTCTGAGGCCACCGGCTTTATGGTCGGGAAGTTGGATGCAGAAGCCAATCGGACCGCCCGTGAACGCTTCACGATGATTGCGGCGATTCTGCCCTTCATCGGCGACCGGAGAGAACGGAACTTCATGGTCGGCAAAGTGGCAGCGCAATACGGGCTCAGTTGCCAGACGGTCAGGAACGCGCTCTGTTTGTATCTGGCCTACCAAGACATCGCCGTGCTCGCCCCGAGGAAGTGCTGCCATGAGCGGCCGCTGACCAAGGACGAGAAAAACATCAGGTGGACGCTCAATCGGTTCTTCTACACGCGGAACCGAAACAGCCTTCAGACCGCCTACACCCTCATGCTGCGGGAAAAGTATTGTGATGCTGCGGGGGAACTGCTTCCTCATTACCCGACCATCCACCAATTCCGCTACTTCTACCGGAGGCACAGGAGCCTTCAGACGTACTACATTTCTCGCGACGGTCTCAAGGACTATCAGCGCAACAACAGGCCCCTCATCGGCGACGGAATCCAATCCTTTGCGCCATCGGTTGGGAGAGGGATGATAGACGCGACGGTGTGCGACATCTATCTGGTAAATGAGGCGGGGAACCTTGTCGGCAGACCGATTCTGACGGCTTGTATCGATGCCTACAGCGGTTTGTGCTGCGGTTATGCGCTCACATGGGAAGGCGGCGTTTATAGCCTCAGAACGCTCATGATGAACGTGGTCGCGGACAAGGTGGAATGGTGCAAGCGCTTCGGTATCGGGATAGAGAAGGAAGAATGGGACTGCAGCGGGATGGTGCCCGGTGTGCTCGTTTCCGACATGGGGACCGAATATACCTCCGGGAACTTTGCCCAGATAGCGGAGTTGGGTGTGACGCTCATCAATCTGCCCGCCTACCGGCCTGAGCTGAAGGGCGCGGTGGAGAAGTTTTTCGACGTGGTTCAAGGGTTGTTCAAGCCCCATCTGAAGGGCAAAGGCGTCATAGAACCCGATTATCAGGAACGCGGAGCGCATGACTACCGGAGGGACGCTTGCCTGACGATGGCCGATTTTGAGCGAATCGCCCTTAGATGTATACTCTTTTACAATTGCAGGAGGATTGTCGCAAATTTCCCGTTTTCCGAGGCGATGCTGAGTGCTGACATCAAACCCTATGCGTCCGCGCTGTGGGAATGGGGAAGGAAGCAGAGCGCTGCCAACCTCATTCCCGTCGAGGCGGAACGGTTGGCGCTCACGATGCTGCCCCGCACGACGGGCACGTTTTCGCGGTTCGGCTTGTGCGTCAACAAGCTGCGTTACCACTGCGAGGGCTTCACTGAGCGGTATCTGCAGGGCGGGAAGGCCGTCGTCGCCTATGACCCCGATGATGTTTCCGCCGTCTGGCTGTACGAAAAGGGCTGCTATACTGCCTTCACCTTGATAGAATCGCGCTTCAGGGGAAAATCGTTGGAGGGGGCGTCACAGATGCAGAAGAGTCAGAGGGACATGAGCAACACGGAGAGCGCCCGGAGCTTGCAGGCGAAAATCGCGTTGGCGGAGCACATCCGGACGATATCGGGCAATGCCGCGCACGGCGTCGAAGTCCGCGTGGACGGTATCCGGGAGACGCGGCGAAAAGAACGCGACAAAAGACGCATGGAGGGGATGAAAGATGATTGAGATGCTTTCCGGGGAGGCGCTTATAGACGCAATGACAACGCTGCCCGATTACGATGCAGGAATACGCGGGGAGGATGCCTCTGCCCGCTTGGTGGCGCTGTCGGACCTGTATTCGGTCTACCTCCCGTCGCCGATGTCGTGCGAGATTTACTGCAAGCTGTACTTGGCGCTGCTGCGTTCGCTCCGGAAGAAGGCGGACAAATTGGCTATTCGGCAGCAGACGGAGAATTTCCGGGCCATTGCCGGGAAGGAAAGCAGCGGGATATTGGGCGGTTCGGACAGTTTCACCATCATCGGGGTGTCGGGGATAGGAAAGAGCGCTGCCATCGGTCGGGCGATAGCACTCATGCGGGGCGAGGTCGTCATCGAGATGAAGGACCCGTTCCGCAAGCTGATTCCGTGCATCGTGGTCCAATGTCCCTTCGATGCGTCGGTCAAGGGTATGCTGCTCGAAATCCTGCGCAAGGTGGACGAGATGCTCGACACGGATTTCTATCGCGGTGCCATGCGGCTCAAGGCCACGACAGACATGCTCATCGGCAGCGTGAGTCAGGTGGCACTCAACCACATCGGCCTGTTGGTCGTCGATGAAATTCAAAACGTGTGCAACAGCCGGAACGGGAACAGCCTTGTCGGGATGCTGACGCAACTCATCAACAACAGCGGAATCTCCATCTGCATGGTGGGGACCCCGGAGAGCACCGTGTTCTTCGAACAGGCGATGCAACTGGCCCGGCGCTCACTGGGCCTCAAATACGGGGCGCTGAACTGTGACGGGTTTTTCCGGAGGCTGTGTGAGACGCTTTTCTCCTACCGGTATGTCCGCGAAGCGGCCGAAATATCGGAGGCGATTGTCGAATGGCTGTATGAACACAGCGCGGGAATCACGTCGGTCGTGGTTTCTCTGGTCCATGACGCACAGGAAATCGCCATTCTGAGCGGGACGGAGCGCCTTGACTTGGATTCCCTGTCGAAGGCGTACCGGCAGCGGATGGAAATGCTGCACGACTTCATAAGACCCGACCTCCGGAGAAAGGCACCCGATGCCGGAGCCGTTTTCGTGACCGTTCCCGAATCGCCGGAGGAAGCTGAGCCGGATGAAGTCTCTCTCATTTGGAAGCTGTCCCTCCGGGCGAAACACGAGGACAGGGACATGGTTGCCGTACTGAGGGAGCAGGGAATCCCGGTGACGGAGGTGGAGGCATGATTGCGTTTTTCCCGTCCTTCTATCCGGACGAGTTGCTCTATAGCCGGTTGGCGCGGTTCTATCAGAAATCCGGGCTTATGGCCTACAGTTACGCGGTGAGGGAGCTGTTCGAGAACCCGTTGGACCGGCCGGATTTCGAGTTTATCAATCGATATTCCTCCGCTGCCGTTGCGCTGCTGACCCGTGAAATGGGCATGGAGGAAATCGTGACGGGCCACACGATGTTTCCGTATTTCGCGCGTTTTTTGCCGAAAGAGCGACGGGAACGGGCATTTCAGGCGTTTATGGGCATGCTGAAGGACTATCACAACCACATTGCCTACCCGAAATTCAAAAATGGGATGCAGCGGTCCGCCCGCTATTGTCCGATGTGCGTGAAGGAAGACCGGCAGCGGTACGGTGAGACGTATTGGCACCGGCAGCACCAAATCATCGGCGTGGATATCTGCCCGCTGCACGGGTGCAGGTTGGTGGACACGGACCTGTCCATCAGCAGCAAGATGACTCCTTCCCTCATCACGGCGGAAGAAGCTGCCGGAGGGGAGGTCGCTCCTGTCATCTGCACGGACCTCACGGAGATGCGCTTGGCCCGGTATGTCGCGTCCGTGTTCGCTGCGCCGATGGACATGAGCTCGGATGTGGACGTTTCCGCCTTCCTGCACAACAGGATGGCCGGGACCCCTTACCTCTCGGTCAGAGGGAGGAAGCGCGACATGGCAGCGCTGCACAGGGATTTCCGTGCATACTATGAGACGCTGCAGGGGAACTGGTTCACGGAGGAATGGCAGATACAGAAGCTATTGAACGGGCAGCGGGTGAATATGTTCGAGGTGTGCCTGTTGGCGTTGTTTCTGGGCGTCCCCGTTGCGGAACTGACGAAGATGACGCTGCCCGCCGTATCGCTCCATCGGGCCTATGATGAGCGGATTTTTGCGCTGCACAGGCAGGGCTTGAACTACAGGGAGATTGCGGCGGTCATCGGAGGCGGATATGACACAGTGAAGGCCATCGGGGAGGGGAGATACACATAACGCCCGGAGGGTAAAAAAAAGAGCCGCAGGAGATTTCCTCCCACGGCTTTTGATTTCAGATTTTTCCGATTCTCGCGTCGATACCTGCTTTTCGGAAGCTGTCGACAATCATGTTCCGGACATCGTTTACGAGCTGTCCGTCCGTTACTGCCTTTTCGTTGAAGTAGGTCTGGAACTGCAGAATCAAGCGGTCTTCCAGTGCTTCGATTTCTTCGTGGACCACAAGCCTTGCGGCTGCCATTGCGATTTCTGCGTATTCCTCGACGTGCTGACGGTGCTGAGGCGTCGCAAAGTTCTGTGCTCTGGACACCGCGCTCAGGTATTCCAACTGTGCTTGGCCATATGCCATCATTTTCACCCCCTGTCGATACATCGACATATGAATTGAAAAACATATTTTTAAGATAATGTAAATAAATTACCGTACAGGACCCGCATCGGATGCAAGTGGTAAGCGACAATCGTGCCGTGTTCGAGCAGTTCATGGCTCTCTTCGGCTGTATAGTGTGGCAGCCCCTTCATAACAAGCGTATCGTCGCCCATGTCCTCTTCCATCTTTCGAAGGTTTTTTCCGGCTGGGATTCGAACGCCCTGAACCCAGTTATAGGCACATGCCTCCGTCACGTCGAAGACCAGAGCGATAATGTTCAGGTTGTTCCCGTACTTGTTCCACAGGTGCCGTCTGACGATTTCCTTACGCTCGACTCGATTGAGCAGGGACAGAGCTGTGTGAATCTCTTTGACGTTTTCCATTTTTCTCACCTCCTTGTTCCGTGATTAACTCACGTGTTCATAGGATAAGTGCTGCCGGACAACGATTTTTCGACGATTTACCAACGCTTTCAACAAAAAAGCGCCGTTTGGCGCTTCATTTATGGTTACCAATGTGTAGATGTGGAATGTGTGTGTATGAATGGCAAAATTAAATCTATCAAAAATGACATATTTGAACCAAGAATTGAGAAACAAAATGACGCAAACGAAATCTGTGAAAACGCTCGAAAATTTCTAAAATTAACGAATCTATAATATTGCAGAGGGCTCAGTGTGGTATAATGTATTTGTAAGCGTGAATGACGCAGAAGTGCTCATACAGTGGCATCCAGATGATAGGATAACGTGATTCGTGGGATGCTATCAGATGTGGAGGTATTGATTTATGGCTTTGAATGGATTTACGACTTTCAACTTCACCGAAGGCGTGCCAAGCGTGTCTGTCACTAACAACGGACTCACGTTCAATCGCTCAGTCATGGTTAAACTTGGGAACCCCGAATACGTTGTTTTGCTCATCAATGAAGATGCTCGACAAATTGCTATTCAGGTATGTCCTCAAGAGACGCCCAATGCTGTTCAGTTCTGCAAAGAAGGAAAAGTTGGTTCGGTTCGTTGGAACATCAAGGACCTCTTGAACACGATTAGTGGCATGATGAGTTGGGACCTTCTTCATAGTTCGTACCGTGTTGAAGGCACTCTTCTCAAAGACGATGCGGCAGTTCTGTTTGACCTCAATAATGCATCTCCGCTTCTCTAAGCTATCAGGCAACTATGTTGCATGATATAAAAAAATCACATGAGTTCCTACCTCACGTGATTTTCGAAAAGGGCAATCGCGGCAAGCCGCCTATACTACCCCCTAAGCAAGAGTAGTATACCAGTTGCGAACGCCTTTTTCAAGTCAATCTGAGATTTGCCTCTCAGAAATCTACTTGAAAGGGGATTGCTATGATGGATAAGAAATATCCGAACGACGAAACGTACATCTATGCTGCCGCCATTACGCTCCGTAATGGTCGAAGGATTGTTGCATCGAAGTACGGGAAGAAAGCATTCCGCTTCCGCGTGCGTCGAAAAATAGTCAAGTAATTCATTTTGAGGATGAAGGCGGCTTCATCCTCTTTGCTTTTCTGTGTGCGAGTATCATCCTAAAAGCTTGATGTATTTGTATATGGTTGGCCGACTTATTGAACACACTCTCGCAAATTCGGATATGTTGAGTGTGCCAGATATGTATGCCGGATAGTGCTTGTAGAAGATGGCAGGGATGTCGTCCTTCGTCGTGGGCTTCCGGCCGATGGCCTTACCTTTTGCCTTGGCGTTGGCCATGCCGCTCTTCACACGGGCGCGGATGATGGAGAGCTCCAGTTCCGCGAAGACCGCCGACATCTGCAGGAACGCTTGGCTCATCGGGTCGATAGAGCCGTTGCGGCAGTCGATGGTGATGCTGCCGATGATGATGAGGCGCATCCGCTTCTGTTTGATGGTGTCGATGATGCCGCATAGCTGCTGAGTGCTGCGGCTAAGTCGGGAGACCTCGGTGCAGATGATGGTGGACCCCTCCTCGGCGCTTGTGAGCAAAAGGTCGAGCGCCTCCTTCACCTTGGCGTCGCCGTGTTCGCGTTCGGTGACGATGTCCGTCGCTCCGGCTGCCTTCAATTCACGGACCTGTCGGTTGAGGTCCTGCCCCTTCTCCTCGGCAAGGGAGCAGCGAGCGTAGCCATAGATTTTTTCCATTTGAAGTGCCTCCTGTAAACAAAAGGTCGGTTGCTGTTTCTTTTACGGTTTTCGGCGTTTTTGCGCCGTTTTCGGGGTGTTTTCGGCTGCAAAAAACTGTAAGCGCAAACAGATGTTTTTGCGACACTCCCTCGGGGCTTATGCGGCCCCGAGAATCAGGTTGACGGCTTTTTCTGCCTTGCCCGCTGCGCTCACGATGAAGCGCTTGTCGCTCTTGAGCACGGTGAGCCAGTTCTGAAGGTAGGCGGCGCTGTTGCGGAAGCTCTTGGCGGTCTCAAGTCCGACGTGGTTCACAAGGGCTGCAGCGCCGATTTCCGCGACCAATTCTTCCTTGCTGTAGTCGTCGGAGCCGAAGCAAGCGACCTTGTCAAGGCGGTTCAGGCGCTTCTCATGACCGGTGCTGTGGGTAAGCTCGTGGAAGACGGTGCTGTAGAACTCGGCGGTCTCGGTGAACTGCGCCTTGGTCGGGACCGTGACGGAATCGGTGAAGGGCTGATAGAAGGCGGAATTGCCTTCGACCTCTTGCAGGGTCACACCCTCGCGGCTGATGTAGTCGGTGATGATGGCGTCGGCTGCGTCGTCGCTCTCGGCGGTCCCGGGCAGGGGAGACAGGTGCTTTTCCTTGATGCCCTCGCACTGGCTGACATGGAACACGCTGTAGTACCGGAGGAGCGGGACCTTCACGGTCTCATGGGTGTCGGCGTCTTCTCGGTCGATGAACTTCCAGAACACGACCATCTGGGCCTTCTCGCCCTTCCTGACGCATCCGCCTTCCGCCTTGCACTGGTTGTAGGTGAGGTATTCGCCCGGCTTGCGGAGCATGAGCTGATTGAGGATGCTGTAGGGCTTGCCGGTCACGTGGCTGATGGCTGCGCCCCGTGCAATCCACGGTTTCTGCCACGGGATGATGCCCTGATTGAGCTGCTCGATGATGCGGTCGGTGACTTCTGCGAAAATATCCATGATTTGCTCCCTTCTGTCTTGCGGGAGCGGGGATTTTGTGGTAGAATGTCCTCGCTCCCATGGTGTTCTTGGCGGTTTATCGTGGGGGATGCGGGATGCTGTGGTAGGCATCCCGCGCTTTATACGATGGAGAAGCGCTTGCCGGTGGCGGCCTTGGTGTACTGGGCGGCGAGCTCGGGTTCCGCCTTCTTGAAGGCGCTCGCGTCGAAGCGCATCGCGGTGTACTCGGTGTAGTGGACGGTGTGGCTTCCGGCGGCCAGTTCATCGACTTCGCGGTCGGCCATTTCCTGCTTGAGGCGGTCTTCCAGAGCGGTGATTTCGTCTTCCAGTTCGGTCTTCATCTGCTTGAGTTCGAAGAGTTCTTTGGCGGTCTTGATGACTTCGTTATTGGACATGGTGTTTTCTCCTCTCATATCGGTCGGTGGTGGTTTCCGGTGGGCTTCTCTCTTGCCCCCTGACAGTTATTATTATATCATAGGATGACCTATGTGTCAATAGGATATCCTATGTTTCCTCCGTTAAGATTTAGGACATCCTATTGATAACAGGAAGGCCGGTGTGTATAATAGGAAGACGGGGTGATGAATATGGCAAGCAAGCAGAACACGAAGGCCATCGACACATGGCAAGCCGAGAACATCGAAAAGATAACCGTGAAGCCGCATCTGGACGAACACATCTCTGAGCGCATCCAGATAGCAATCGACAGGGGAATCGCAAAAAGCCGTCAGGCGTACATATTGGACGCGATTCGGATGAGACTGGAAGCCGACGGAATCCCGACGATTCCGGAGGAAAATTGACAAGAGAGGGACCGGGGGCTGGTTTCGGGGAAATCCGGAACCGCTCTTTTTTTGTACCCCGCGCCACCCATACAGCCGTCATAAGGCGGGATGAGCAAATAAATATTAAGAAAATGTTAAGCACAGACACCAAACACTTTCCTTAATATGGAATTAATATTCACCTGTGACATGCCGGTGGGCGTCATAAACTTTTTTGAAAATTTGTTGGAATATGGCATAGTTGAAGGGCAGGTATGACACATACCTTGTGAGGAAAGTGGCTTTTTCGCCCCCGTACTTATAAATATTAAAGTCGGGGGGCGGAGATGCCATTTTTCATCATTTTACAAGGAGGGCGCCATCATGCCTCATATTACCGTCTGCGTCAATCACTTTGCGCAAAAGCCAAAGGACCCTGAAATCATCAAATCGCTGCAGTCCACCGGGAACTATTTCTGCCGCGACATCACAATCGACGAATTTGCCTCCTACATCGGAAAAGGCCACCCATTCCGGGGTGCGAACCACCTGATAAACGCATTCACCTTCAAAGAAGCGAACGCGGTCACCTCGTCCATCATCGCGCTCGATTTCGACCATGTTGCCGATTCACCCGAGCACTACATCGATTACGCCCGAACACTCGGAATCGAGCCCAACCTCTGGTACTATAGCTACTCACACGGCAAGGAGCCGGACAAATACAATTTCCGCCTTGTTTGGGTTTTCAAGGAGGAAATCGGCGTAAAGCAAATCCGCCCGCTCACGGAGTGCCTGATGAGGATGTTCAAGTTCGCGGACCCCGCGTGTAAAAACGTCTCGCGCCTCTGGTTCGCAACGGACAAACCTGTGACGGTCCTTAATTCCGACCCGTCATCCATCGGCTCAATCGGTTGGCTTGATGTGTGCGCGAAAGTCAAAGAGGGAGCCGTCCCGTCAAAGGTCCTGAGAGCAAAAACAGGACCGGTTTCCGCCTACACGGAATTCACCCCGCCGACACCGGATTTCAAGATTCCCGCCTCGCTGGATTGGAAGTCTCAGTTGCGGCCGCTCTGCCCGCTGTGGCAGAAATGGCAGGACCAAGAATATCTGGACTACAATCAGCGCCTGACTCTTTTCGTCAATCTGTCCTTCCTCGAATATCAGGACCACAAGAAGAGCGTCTTCGATGATGTGGTGACTTATTTCGATGAGAGCAAGTGGGAAGGGCACACGCTCTGCGAGCAGCAGATAAAAAACTGCATGAGCGCGTCGAGTCTCATTGCAATCCCGATTGTCTACACGAACGACGGGAGGATGACCGTTTCCGAATACCTCTCGGCGCTCATGAAAGACGGGATTCCGAACACGCGCCCGCGCATAGAGCTGTCCGAACTCGACGCCCGGATGGCAGCAGAGGTTCCGGCTTATCTGGAAGACGACCGGAATCACATCATCAAATGCCAGACCGCGGGCGGAAAGACCACCTTGTTCGTAGACTGGTGCGCAAAGACGGTCCACAAGAAAATCGTCTATGTCGCGCCGAACTACAAGCTGCTCAATGAAACGAAGCAGAAGCTGCTTGCCGCGCACGGCATCGAGATGATGATTCCGCGCAAGTCTGAAATTGACAACGGCCTCAAGGAAATCCGGGTCAAACTGGGTATGGGAGCCGGTGCGAACACGGAAAGGACAGCGGTCATCAATCGGATGCTCGACCCGAATGTCGAAGGGGTATTTGGCATCACGCACGCGCTGTATTGCCGCAAGTTGCTCAAAGGCGCGAACATTGACCGCGTCATCATCGATGAGGACGTAGACGCTGCCCTCATCAACTCCGTGGAACTCATCAGAGACGACCTCTTCAAGCTGATGCCTTTTGTCAGGCCTGAATACCTCGAAGCCGCGTTGTCCGATTTCGACAGGGGCGAGTTCCTTCACATTCAGGACATGGTCAGACACATCGATTACACGCGGTACATCGACGCGCTGCAGTCGGATTCCCGGTGCATGGTGGACGGCATCTATTCGCTCAAAGAGGGTAAGTGGGACTATTGCAAAATCGGGGACCGGATGTACTTCGAGAAGGTGTCGGACGCGCCGATGCAGGGCATCCCCACGAAGATGCTGACGGCAACGCCGCTCACAAGAGAAAATGACCTCTTTCTCGCCGATTATGATGAAATCACGTTCCCGCTTGCGAAGAACCGCGGCCAAATCGTGCAGTATCTCGGCTGCAGCGGAGCGAAATGCAGCAGCGACGACCTGAAGGACTACATCCTTTCGAAAATTCCCCCGGAGGAACTGGACAAGGCGTACTGCCTCACCTTCAAATCCCTCACACACGATGCCTCGTGGAGGAGCTGCTTCAGATTTCCCGAAATCGACGGCGATACCCTCCATCTGGCCAACAACGCCGGAATCGATATGCTCAAAGGAGCGACGGTCATTGTCGCCGGGAAATTCGATTATCCGGAGGAGTGGTACACGAGGATTTATCGGATGCGGCTCCATAAGTCCGGAGACCCCACCCGCAACAATCACACCCTGACCATCAACGGCATGAAGGTGATGATGTATGTGTGGGACGACCCGGACCTGAGAAAAATCCAACTGGAGCAGATTAACCGCTTCATCGAACAGGCCGCAGGCCGGGCCCGCGCTCTGCGTGAACTCGGGGCGAAGGTGTATGTGTTCGCTAACTACCCCATCGAGGACGCGGATATTTATTACGAGGTTTGAGCTGCAGATGCCCCTCGAAAATCCCCTCTGTGGCACGACCAAGAGCGTTCTGAGCGGGATTTTCGGGAGGTTATGAGTAAATATACTCATTTCCGAATCCGATTGCTCTGAGAGCTCCTGAGAAGGCCGGAGGAAAAGGGGAGCCCGTCCCGTTATGGGGCGGACTCTCATCCGGAGGGGAAGGGGGTGTAGGTTGCCTTATATTAGTCTTCGTTTTTCTTTGCTTCCGGGTTCATCTTAGCTTTGTATTCATGCATGAAGAGCTTGATACCTTCTTCGATGACCGCCGTCTTGGAAAGGCGGGTATCTTCGCAGAACATCTCGAATTCGTCGAAGAGGTCGGCATTCATACGAAGGCTACACGGTTTGGTTTCTTTCTTGCCCTTATTCATTGCTGCCCTCCTTCAAACTTTCATAGATTTCATCTGTAAAGATGCCCAGAACCTCTCGTTTCAGTTCTTCATTCTGGAGCAGGAGCGTGAAAAAGTCCTGATTCTGGGACAAGCCTTCAATCAGAGCATCGTCGATGCCGTCAAAGTAAGCAAACTCAAAATCCTTTACGGTGTTGTTCTTTGCACTGGTTCTCAGAGCTTCGGACTTCATAAGGATATCCCGAATCTGAAGCATTGCTTTGACTGCAACATCATTATCGTAGGCTTTGCCCGTTCTGCTGTTGATGTCGGCAATAATACGGGATAACTTCTCTTCCTTTGCGGGAGTCAGAATAATCTGTGTCGCAGATGGCAGATTAACAATCGGGTCGGCTCTATGCATCGGTTTCTTATGTTCGTCTGTTTTCTTTTGAACGAAGCCTGTCGCCTTAATCTTACCATCCAGATTGAAACCGCTGCCGTGGTTTCTGGTTTTCAGGAACGAGAAGAGATAACTCAGGAAGTTATACTTCTTATGAAGTTCCTTGTCTTCGAAGCAGGACACTTGAAGCAGGAACTCATAGAAGCGGACAAAATGACGGATGTCCGTAGCAATTTGTTCCTGTTCATCCAGATTATAATTCTTCTCAATGACTTTCTTTGCCTTTTCAAGCAGATAACGCATCCTCTGCTTTGCCTTGCTGTCGATGTTCTCGGAATACAGAATTGTGTTGAAATCCTCTACATCCACCGGGTCAAGGAAGAAGTAGCCGTCAATCTTTGCTTCAAGGTCATACACTCCCTGCGGACTTACAGTGTTCGCCAACAGTGTAGTTGTGTAGTATGTAGCAAAGGCATTCTCGATTTCTTTGTAGTCGTTCACGAAGTCAAGGATGAAGGTCTTCTTGTCATATGGCGGGCAAATGCGGTTCAGCCTCGAAAGCGTCTGAACGGCGGAAACTCCCTTTAACTTTTTCAGGATATACATTGCACAGAGCTTCTTTTGGTCGAAGCCTGTCTGATACTTGTCCGCAACGAGAAGAACCTGATATTCGTCTTTGTCGAACTCGGCAGGGAGATTCTTTTCGGAGATGCCGTTCATTCCGACTTCGGTATATTCCTGACCGTCCACGGAAACCTTGCCGGAAAACGCAACAAGAGCATGAATGTCTTTGTAGCCCTTGCGGGTCACATAGTCTTCAAAAGCCTGACGGTATTTGACAGCACCCGCACGGGAAGCGGTGATGACCATTGCCTTTGCCTGACCGCCTAACTCCTGCATAACAGAAGTGCGGAAATGCTCAACGATGACCTCGATTCTCTGGGCGATATTGGTTTCGTGAAGCTCAACAAACCTTGCTATCTGCCGCTTTGCTTCGTTTGTCTGGAGCGTCGGGTCTTCTTTGATTTCCTTATTCAGTGTGTAGTAGGTATGGTAAGTCACATAGTTCTGAAGAACATCCAGAATGAAGCCCTCTTCTATTGCCTGTTTCAGGGAATAGATATGGAATGCTTCCATCTGACCTTTGGTATTGCGCCTTCCGAAAAGTTGAAGCGTGGTCGGCTTCGGGGTAGCGGTAAATCCGAACATCGATACATTCGACTGCTTACCATATCTGGCAATCTGGCCGGAAATCATATCCTCGATATCGCTGCTTTCAGTCTCATCGGAGCCAAGAGCTTGAGTGACCGCTGCCATATTCTTTCCTGCGGTGGAAGAATGAGACTCGTCGATGATAACGGCGAAGGTCTTCTTGCTCAGGTCTTTCACGGAATCCAGAATATACGGAAATTTCTGGATAGTGGTAGCAACAATTTTTGTGTTGCCTTTCAAGGCAATCGCAAGGTCGGCGGAATTGCATTTATCGTCCATAACACGGATGAGTCCCGTCTTATGTTCAATACCCATAACTGCCTGTTGGAGCTGACGGTCAACAACAACTCTGTCAGTACAGATGATGATGTTATCAAAGATTATCGTGTTATCTTCGCCGTGGAGTGATGCCAGACGGTGAGCAAGCCATGCAATTTCATTGGTCTTGCCTGAACCCGCCGAATGTTGAAGCAGATAGTTCTGGCTTGTCCTGTTCACGGTCACATCGGCAAGCAGTTTGCGGATAACATCAAGCTGATGATATCTGGGGAAGATAACCGTTTCCGTTACCTTTTTGGAATCTCCCTCTTTTTCCTTCACTTCGATGAACATGAACTTGCTGATGATTTCAAGCAGGGAATCCTTCTGAAGAATGTCTTCCCACATATAGCTGACGCTGTACTTGTCTTCATAGACAGGGTTTCCGGCACCCGCATTGATACCTTCGCCATTGCCCATATTGAAAGGCAGGAAGTATGTTGCTTCCTTGTCCAGTTTCGTGGTCATATAGACCTGTTCCAAGTCCATGGCGAAAGAAACAAGGACACCAGACTTGAAACGGAACAGTCTGGTCTTCGGGTCTCTGTCTTTGCGGAACTGATAAATGGCATCCTGATAGGACTGTCCTGCAAAATTGCATTTCAGCTCAAACGCCATGATTGCAAGTCCGTTCAGGAAAATAACAAGGTCGATTCTCTCGTTATCACTTGCCCATACTTCTTTCGAAACGGAGAAGATGTTCTGCTCATATAGCTTCAAAAGCTGAGGATTGAACGGTGTTGCGGGCTTTGTGTACATCAGGTCGATATGCAGATTGGAAATCTCAATGCCGTGCTTCAGAACATCCAGACGGCTTCCTCTGGACTTGGTTTCTTCGGCATTGATAGCCGCAACAATCGTATCTTCTGTCTGCTCTTTATAAATCTTGTTCAGAGCCTTCATAGTATCAGGCTGTGTAGCGTTCAGGAAGCGGAAAAGTTCCTGACGGTCAACGGCGAAAAGACGGTCATAGTTTTTCTGTGACCAAATTTCATAGCCGTTCTCTTTCAGTCGGTCGAGTACATAAGCCTGATATTCTTTTTCTGATATAATCTCATTCATTAGGCTGTGACCTCCTTCTTACCAGTTACATATTCGTAAATGACGGACTTCTTATATTCGTCCAGTGTTGCCAACTGTTCTTTCTTCGCTTCAATAATGGCGTTTGTTCTTGCCAAGGTTTCATCAATGAAATGAGAAATTTGCTTCTGCTCATCAAGTGGAGGAACGGGATAAAACAGTTCCGCCAGCTTGTTCCATCTCAGGTCGCAGGAACGAACTCGAATTCCCGTTGCCAATGCAACAAACACATTACTGTATGCCATGCTGCGAAGATAGTACATAACATATTTCTTGTCCATATCAGTATCAAGAACATTCAGCACAGGAGAAGCTTTGCCTCTTGAATCTGATATCCCAATAGCCCCTGCAAAGCCATCCATTCCGTGAACTACAAGGTCACCGACATCAATTCCTTGATAGCCGATTTCTTTGTCTGCCATTGTAAAACCTTCTTCGCGGCGATTTCTTCTCAATGTGACTTCGCCATCTCTGAAACAGGTAATAACCCCATCATCAGAATGGACGGGCTTATTCAAATAGCGAAGAACGTACTTCCCTCGGATGCAATCCCAATGCTCTGGCATTTGTCCAATCCACTGAATCCCGCTGTCCTTCATTTCTGCGTCAGGGTTCAGCCCTTTTGTCACAGCCTCGGTAATCACTGACCGCTTGTATTCTTCCAGCGTATCAATCTCGGACTGAATATCTGCGGAAAGAGCGTCGATTTCAGCACATTTGGCATCAAGGAAAGTGGCGATTCGTTCTTGTTCGGGAATAGATGGAAGTGCAATATCAATATTTCCTATTTCGGTTGAAGAAATATGGACGACCTTCAATTTGATTTTACCGCAACTTTTTTGTGCCTGTGCATATGCACTGTTCAAAACATAATTCAAAAAAGATGGATTTTGTTTATGCTTTACAACAACAATATCTCCGCCTGCAAGACAATTTTGGTTTCCAAGATAAACTACATTTTTCCCAATTTCTTCAATCAATTCGCCTGTCCCTGCGAACAGAATATCTCCATAAGCAAAAAACTTTAATGCTGATAATTTTTCTTTGTTCGTTGCAGAACAACAATCTGAAAAAGAATGGTTATATTTGGAGTATATTTCCCCATAACGAACGCATTGTGTATCACCATCTTCATACACTTCTTCTTTAGTAATACCTGTCCCTTTTGAAATCTCCGTAGCACAGTATTTCAATCTCAAGACAGACCATTCAGAAGGAATAACCTCTTGTTTGATGATACAACTATTCCTTGTTGCCGGCATATCACATACCTCCGAACAGTTTCGCAATCCGCTCACTGACTGACAGTTCCAGTTCCGTGAACTTCACTTCCAGTTCTTCTGAAGGAGTAGGTTGCTGATACTTGTAGAAATACCTTGTGAACGGAATTTCTGCACCCGTGCGGATAACAGGCTTCTTTTTGCCAAGGTCTTCCTCCCAGAACCACTTTGCATCGGGAACATGAGGCAGAACTTCTCTTGCCATGTACTCTTCAATCGTCTCGTCCCACTTAACGATTTCGGAATCCTTCGTGTCCTTATCGAAAAGAATGTTGCCCTTCTTGTCCTTCTGGATTTTGGCGGTCTTGTCCATGACGGAAAGCCCGTCCTTAATCTTCTCAACCAGTTTCTTATCTGCCGTCACGGTAGAAAGAAGGTCGGTCAGGACAGGAAGAAAATCATCGGGAGCCAACCATTTCTTATCGGAGATTGCCCCGTTCAGAGCTTCCAGAACTGCGTCGTAAACGGGCTTGTTATTATAGAATGCCTGTAACTTGTTCTGGTCTTTGCCCGTGATAGTCGTTCCCAGCTCTTCCAGAGCGGCGACGGCAACATCATCCCAAAGCCCCGATAAAGCACCGGACTGAAGCATAGCTTCGATGCTTTCTTCGGTAATGGAATAGCTTCTTTGGAGCGGCTGCATCACGGCATATTCACGGTAAATGAACTCTGTGTTGCTGTAAATCTTGCAATACTCGTTTTCAGTGAAATCCGCATACAGGCGGGTAATCTGGTCACGGTCTTCGGGACTGAACTCATTCTTTTTATTGCCCAGCGGCTTACGGAGCTTATGGCAGATGGAAGAAGCGTCGATAAGCTGAATCTTGCCCTTGCGCTCAGGTCTCTTGTTCTTGGAAAGAACCCACACATAGGTGCTGATACCTGTGTTGTAGAACAGGTCTGTCGGCATCTGAATGATGGCTTCAATCAAATCCTGTTCGAGCAGCCAGCGGCGAACCTGAGACTCACCGGAAGCCGTTCCACCGGTGAACAACGGAGAACCGTTTTCAATAATGGCAGCTCTGCCTAATTTGTCATCCATCTTGGCAACGGCGGACTGCATAAAGAGGAGCTGGGAGTCACCGCCGCCGGGAAGACCAGCGCCCCAACGCCCTAACATACCCTTGGCATATTCGGCGTTTACAGCGTCTTCCTGTCCTGCCTTGGCATCTTTCCCCGCCCATGGTGTCCCGAAGGGCGGATTTTCCAACAGGAACCGCATCTGCGTTCCGTTGAAGCAGTCCTCTTTCAGCGTATCGGCGTGACGGAAATTCTCTGCGTTCTGACCCTTGATAAGCATTTCCGCCAGACCGACTGCGTAGGACTGTCCCATCATTTCCTGACCGAACAGACGAACATCCGCAGAGGGATTGTAATGCTTCAGATATGAGAACGCCGTGGAAAGCATCGCGCCAGTTCCGCAGGCTTGGTCACATACCGTAATTATTTTTCCATCATCGAAGATATCGTCACAACCTTCTGAAATCAGCAGTGATACCAGAACCTTGATAATGTCACGACCAGTATAAAACTGACCAGCATCCACATTCTGATAGAAACGACCAATCAGGTTCTCAAAGATATAGCCCATCTTGATGGAGTCGTATGTTTCGATGGACAAGTCCAGTTCCGAAAATGCCTTTACTACGGAGTACAGGCAGCCATCCTTATCCATCTTGTTGATGTGCTGTTCCATTTCCAATTCTTTCAGAATATCCTGAACATTGGAAGAGAACCCTGCAATGTACGCTTTGAAGTTCGATGCTACATGGTCGGCATCGTTGCAAAGCTCTTTCAGGTTGAATTCGCTGGTATTGTAGAACTGATAACCCGATATACGGCACATAGCCTTATACGGGTATGTCGGATTTGTTTTATACTGTTCGACAACGGCTGCCTTCGTCTTTTCCAATGCACATTCAAAACGGCGGATAATCGTCATCGGAATGATGACATCACCGTATTTGTCAGGCATGTAGGAACCGCGAAGTTTATTTGCAATGCCCCAGATGAAATTGGCTTCAGGAGTAATATCAATCGGATTATCATCCCACAGGACATCAATCTTGCTTAAGTTGCTCATAAAACTATCCCTTTCTTGTTACATACATAATGTCAAATATATCATAGCACAGGCTGCTTTATTTTTCAATATTTTGCGATAACTTGCATTACAATTTAGTAGAAAGATAAGTGGGAAATAGAATACTACCCTTGTTCACTTTACATATGTTTCTTGTAATCCTTATTACAGCGCAAAAGGGTGAGTAGCATTCTTGAGTCAACTTTGTAGCACAAAAATGAAGGAACGGCCTAATTTGTCTTGCGTGGTAATATCCCTTCATGATATAATACATCCATACGAATACTGTACTCAAATGTGGCTCAACTATCATAATTGATTCAGAGGTACAATATGGAGGACTATTTGTATCACTATAGTTGGATGAGGTGGGATAATGGAATTTGAAGCTCTGACACCGAACGGCGAAAAGCTGTTGCAGGAAATCCTTGCACACCGCGACAATGCGACTAAATATTGGC
This sequence comes from Acutalibacteraceae bacterium, assembly GCA_045599985.1. Taxonomy (GTDB): domain Bacteria; phylum Bacillota; class Clostridia; order Oscillospirales; family Acutalibacteraceae; genus CAG-177. The sequence goes on from JAZRWZ010000138.1 coordinate 18,810, forward strand.
GCGAACGTTTTAACCATCTTTCCGGCGATGAGGATGTGCGGATACGCAGTCTATTCAGGGAACTAAAGGAAGCCGGACTGATTGATACGATGTGGGCGGATAATTTCCCGTATCATATTGTCATTACAGACAACGGATATACCTATACCGAACGAAAAAAGGCTGATGCAAAGGAAAAGAACAAGTTGAGCCATCGTGAATGGCACATTGCGATTGTTTCCGCTATTATCGGCGCGGTTATCGGATTGATACCGACCATTGTTCAATGGCTTATGAGTAAATAGAGACTGCGACCAATACCACTATCAGCAAAAGAATCAAAAAACCGGAGGTTAGATAATGGCAAGGAAAATTTCGCTTTCGCAGTATAAGTCCAAATTGCGGCAAATTGAGCAGAAACAAAAACGTGCTATCAATGACATAAATCGCGCAATCAATAATATTAACCGGGCTGCGACTAATTACAACAACAATCTTCGCAGGGCTGTGAATGACTATAATGCAGCAGTCAGAAAGCATAATGCGAACGTTAGACGAAACAGGCAGATTATCAACCGCGAAATCCAGAGATTGAACACCACAACTACTGTACATACCACCTATACCGTGTCTTCACGAACCATGCAGCAGCATTATGAAGATATTGGCAGAGTGTATTATGAAGGTGCGCCTGTTACGCCCGAACAGGATAGGATTCTTGATTTGATTGAACAGGAACAAGCGACCAGCTTAGTTACGGAGAACTATATTGGTGGTACAGGTATGCCCGAGGATTCGGCGGAGGATGTTGAAATCGGGAATAAGTTGGCTTTGGTTTCCGAAGACCTTAATAACAGGTGGAAAGGCGCTGTCTTTGCGTTGAATCCTAATAATCCCGATGCAACCAGACACTTTTGTACCAGCACACGCGAGATATTCACGGAGTTTCTTGAAATCAAAGCGCCTGACGAATCCGTGTTTGACTATAATCCAAACTGTGAAAGAACTCCAAATAGAACTGCAACACGGCGTGAAAAAATCAAATACATGATGCGAAATACTCATATGGATGAGAGCGTTGTATCATTCGTAGAAGAAGATATTAAAAATATCTTGGAGCTGAATCATCTGCTAAGCGGTGGAACGCATGGCCCCGCTGGGAAATTCACATTTGAGCAACTGGTTCAGGTCAAGAAGCGCGTAGAACAGGGAATCAACTTCTTGTGTGAAATATCAAGGGCAGCCTGATAGGAGGTTCACATGGAAACCACCGAAAAGCGTTTTGAGGCGGATATTCTTTTTTGCGACATTCACCCTTGAATGTATAGTCTTTTACAATGCGAGGGCGAGAATCGCATTTTTACCGAATGCGCGGCACTTGCTGAAATTTACTTTGGCGATAAACATGAATCGCTACCCCCGTTTACCACTAAGGTTATGTAGGGACGACCTACAAAATCAAAATGACGGAGGTGGCATTCATGATTGAATCCCTCGTAAAAATGAAAGAACGTTATGACCGTGAACGCATCAAGCTGCAGAAAGAGCTCATTGAGCGGTCCGGTATGTCACAAGCAAAACTGGCAGAGGCGTTGGATTGTTCGCCCGCCTATATATCCCTGTTGAAGAGCGGGAAGAAAATCGCGTCCCTCAATATGCTCTCGTATCTGGCAGGGGTGCTCGGCTGCCCGCTTGACGTGACTTAACTTGCGCACCGGAGGCACCTGTGTTATAATACTCACACAGGCCTCTATGTAACGCTGCACCCTCCCTTATCAAAATCGGTGCAAAAATCCTTATCCATTCAGGCCTGAGAAACCACGTGTTTCCGGGCCTCTTTTTTTATGCCCATCGGAGG
>JAZRWZ010000139.1:0-5405 GCA_045599985.1 Acutalibacteraceae bacterium
GACTGCACGCAAATCTCATCTTTTTAAGGTGCGAAGCAGTTTTGGCGGACAGATTTTCTGCCAAGATGAGGCAAAAAGCGCAGGAATACTTTGTGTATTCCGAGCATTTTTAACGATATATTGGCAAAAAAGATGCCGCCAAAACCATATCGGGTTCGAATCTCTTTTGCCAAATATCGCCACCAACCCGAAGCAGCAGCACAATGTGAACGGTTACGCCATCTCGCTGCTGGCACACCCGGAGCTGATTCCCTTCGGCAGCGTGCACCCCGACAGTCCCGATGTTTTTGAGGAGCTGGAGCGGCTGAAGGCGGCAGGCATCCGTGGCATCAAGCTGCACCCCGAGTATCAGGGCTTTTTTGCCGATGAGGAGCGGATGCTTCCCCTCTATGAAAAAATCGGCGGCATGGGCTTTGTCACCGTGTTTCACATGGGGTTCGATTTGGGGTATCCGCCTCCCTTCCGTGCCGACCCCCGGCGGCTGGCAAAGGCACTGCCCGCTTTCGGCGGTGCGCCCGTGGTGGCGGCTCACTGGGGCGGCCTTACCAACCTGCCCGAAACCCTGCAGTACCTCTGCGGCAGGGACGTGTATCTGGATACCTCCTTCTCCTACGGCACCGTTTCCCCCACCATGGCACGGGAAATCGTGAAACGCCACGGAGCGGATAAAATTCTGCTGGGCAGCGACCTGCCCTGGCAGAGCACGGAGCAGAACCTGACTTTTCTGGAATGTCTGGATTTGCCCCGGGAGGAGCTGGATGCCGTGTGCGGCGGCAATGCCCGGCGCATATTGGGCATTTGACCGGGGTTTTTACGAAAATTTGGATTTGCTCTTGTAATTTGAGAAAAGCGGTGTTATAATACGTTCACCGTTTGGACGCATAGCTCAGCTGGTCAGAGCGTTCGCTTCACACGCGAGAGGTCTTCGGTTCGAGCCCGAATGTGTCCACCAAACAGGCAGCTGCATTGTGGCTGCCTGTTCTTTTTTGCGGTAAATATGAGGGATTGTGTGTAGGGTCAGAGCACCTGCTCTGACCGGCACGGCGGTACGCCGTGGGAAACCTGCCGGTTGGATGGTGTTTTCATTTGCCTGTAGCAAAACATGAAAAAAGCGATGCTTCCGATGAAGAAGCACCGCTTTTGTTGTTATTGCAGGGCAAATTTCAGGCCAAATCAGTCCTTGATGGCATCAATGATTTTCTGGAACAGCACGCAGATTCTCAGGGAGGAGAGTTTCCATTTAACGGCTTCCCACTTGGCCTCGCGGGAGTTGTCCACCACATAGGTGAGGGGCTCGGAGCCGTCGTCAATCACAAAGGCCTGAGAGCAGTTGATGCCGCCCTCGCCCAGAAGCTGAGCTCTGATGTAGAGGAAGTCCTCTGCGCCGGGAATCTCGTCCAGATTCAGGGTGTAGGTGTATTCCTCGGAGGACTGGGTAACATCCTGAGAGGCGATGACGTTGCCGTTGGCAACCCACTGAAGGTTGTAGAAATCCTTGGCCTTGACGGTAACGGTGTGGCCCTCCACCTTAATATCGGTGAAGGTGGGCACGGGAACCTCGGAGTAGGAAACATCCATATTCTCCGCAGGGCCGAATTTCTCGTTGGCGCGCAGCACGCGGGTGATGCAGAAGAAAGCGCCGTTCATCATGGTTTTCTTGATGTTTTCCACGGTGTTGTCTTCCATCATGAAGATGCTGTAGCTGCTGTCCACATGGGCATGCCAGTGGGCGTCGGTGTTGGAATAGCCGATAATGGTTTTGCCGTAGGGCAGGCACTCCATAAGCACATTGTCCCAAAGGATTCTGTCATAGCCGGTGGGGCCGTTGCGCTCGTTGAATACCTCCATGCCGTAGCAGGAGTCATATTTCAGGAAGATGTTGGAGTAGTAATGCACCATTTCGGGGTCGTTGACCACATCGGGATTGGAGTTGGATTTGAGCCAGTCACCGGGGTGGTTGATAAAGGAGATACCGCCGGCCTCATCGGCCAGTTTTACGGCACCCTCGTGGTCGTTCTCGTAGCCGAGGTAGTTGTCGCCCACGCCCTCGGGCAGGAACATGCCGTTGACATGGCACTTGGTAATGGTAAGGGCATTCAGCTCGTTCCCGCCGGTAACGCAGGTCATCTTTTTGCCGCGGGGAACGCCGTTGACGGGGTAGGTGCCGGTGGTAACACCGAGAAATTCCTCATCTGTCAGACGGTTGGGCTTTAAGCCGATGATCCACTGGTACAGGTACAGGGGGAGCTGGGTGGCTTTTTCGTTCCATGCCTTGCCGGTCACGCCGTGGTCGGTCATGGCGAGGAAATCGTAGCCCTGCTCGTAGTGGTCCATCACCATTTCTCTCAGGTTGGTGTCGGCATCACTGATGCTGGAATGGGTATGAAGACTGCCTTTGTAGGCGCCCCAGGCGTTGTCACCGCTCCACACCACTTCGGCGTAGGGGTTTTTCACGGTGTATTCCTTGGTGTTGTCGGCAGCAAAACCGTACACGGGCGCGGCAATCATACCGGCAAGGGCAAGGGAGAGGGCGCGCATTCCGATTTTTTTCATGTAGCACACTCCTTGAAGAATATTGATGTCATCTTATCACATATAAAAAGGGAAGTCAACGGAAAAGACGGTGCGGGGCGGGGATTCAGTTCTGCCCGGCGGCAGTGAGTTTTTCGTAAATCATGGCGGCGGTCGTCAAATCCTGCGCCGCGATGCCCACGGTTTCAAACACAATGATTTCGTCCTCGCTCTCACGACCCTTCAGGGTGCCGTTGATGACTTCGCCAAGGCCGCCCCGGATATCGTCGGCGGTAATCAGACCCTCCCGCAGGGGAATGAGCAAATCGCCGGATTCGCTGAGCACGGCATCCACGGAGTCGCAAAAGATTTTGTCCGCCCGGGCCACCAGCGCCGGGTCGATTTCGTGTTTGTCGGGCTCATAGGTGCCCACACAGCTCACCGTGGCACCCTTTTTCACCAGTGAACCGTCAAAAACCGGGGTTTCGGAGGTGGTCACGGTGATGATGAGGTCGGCATCCGTCACACATTCGTCGGCAGAGTCTGCATGGAGGACGGAAACGCCTTTACCGGCGAATTTTGCCCGCATCTTTTCCGTAAAGGCGGCGCATTTTTCCCGGTTGGGGCTGAAAATGCTCACCTCGGCAAGGCTGCGGGCGGTGAGCATGGCCTCCAGCTGTGCCTCCGCCTGGCCGCCGGTGCCAATCAGGGCACCCTTGCGGCAGTTCTTTTTGCCCAGCACCTCAAAGGCCGCGCCGCTGGCGGCTCCGGTGCGCTGCCGGGTGACATAGGTGCCGTCCATCATGGCAAGGGTGTAGCCGGTGGCGGCATCAATCAGCTGCACCTCGGCAGGGGTGGTGGAGCGGCCTGCCGCCGCATTGGCGGGGAAAACGCCCACGGTTTTGAGCACCGCCATGTTGATGGCTTCGGAACAGGCGGGCATAAACAGCAGGGAGCCGCCTTTTGCGGGAATCACCGTTCTCAGCGGGGTAGCGATCTCGCCTTTTTCCGCCATGGAAAAGGCCGTTTTCACCGCTTCTATGACATCGCTCATGGTCACGCGGCTTTTAATATCGTTCTCAGAAAAATACAGCATCATCAGCATCTCCCGTCATATTGATTGCCGAAAAAAACAAGAAAGCAGGGGAGCGGAACGAATTCGGCAGATGTTTTCGCCCGTATGCTGTTATTTTACTATGGGTTCCCGCACAAATCAAGAAAAAACGAGGAGGGAGCAGAGAAGAACGAGGAGGGAGGAATGAGGAGAGAGGAGTTAGGAGTGTTCCGCCGGGAAAAGGCGTGCCCCGCCCGCCCGGCATATTTCTGCCGAAAAACTATATATTTTTCGGAAAAACGGATGTATAATGGCATTATCAACAAAAAAGGAGAAAAGAGAACATGGTAAAAAAGATTATATCCGTTCTGCTTGTCGCCGTGCTGCTGATGGGCGTTTTCACGGCAGCGGTATCCGCCAAAACAAGCGAGCAGGCCGACACCCATCTCCAGTATAACAGTGACGGCAAATTCACGATTATGCAGATTTCGGATTTGCAGGATTTCTTCATTATGCGCGCCCCCACCAAAAAGCTGCTGCGGGGCGTTCTGGACAACTGCAAAGCGGATTTAATCGTGCTCACCGGTGACAATATCTCCAGCACCTCTCTCACTATGGGCAGCGCCGCCCTTGCCATTCACCAGTTCATGTCGGTTTTTGAGGAATACGGCATTCCCGTGGTGATGACCTTTGGCAACCATGACGATGAAAATACCCTTGCGGACAAGGCGTTTCAGCTGAAAATATATGAGCAGTACGATTGCTTCATCGGCTGCGCGGGGGAGGATTTCGGCAGCACGAATCTTTGCACCTTCTATGTGCCGATTTACGCCTCCGACGATAAGAACAACATGGTATCCGCCCTGTGGGTGGTGGATTCGGGAACCTACAACAACGAAAACGACCTTGGAGGCTACGGGGCCACCACCAAAGCGCAGGTGGATTGGTACAAGGCCAAGTCGGAGGAGCTGGAAAACACTTACGGCAGAAAAATCCCCGGCTTTATGTTCCAGCACATTGTGGTGCCCGAAATCTGGGATGCCCTTGTTGAGGGGGACGAATCAAACCCCGCAGGCTGCTGCCGGCACAACGGGAAGTGCCTTGTGCTTCCCGAGGGCTCAAAGGGCAGACTGGGCGAGGGTCCCTGCCCGCCCAACTACACCAACGGCCAGTTTGACGCGGTTGCCGAACGGGGAGATGTGGTGGCCATGTTCTTCGGCCACGACCACACGAATACCTATGAGATATATGATTACAGAGGCGTTGACCTTGTGAACACCCCCGGCATCGGCTTTTGCTCCTACAACTCCGAGGATGTGGGGGTCCGCCTTATCACGCTGGATGAAAACGATCCGTGGAGCTATGAAACGCAGGTGGTTTCCTACTTTGACATCTTCGATTATGACGATGACGTGGCAAGGTACCTTTTCAAATCCGATTCCAGTACCGTGAGCGACGGAACCCATTTTGCCGCGTTTTTCAAATTCCTGTTTGCATGGTTCGTGTCGCTGTTTGATTTTCTTCAATTCTGATTCGCCCCGCCGGATTCCGGCAGGGTAAAAACGACGATATATAAAAATGAAACCCGCAAGTTTGCTTTATAGTTATTGTTACTTACTTGTTGAATTATTTTTCGCAGTATTGATTGAAGCAATCAATAATCTTCGTATTGTACCGCAATCGTTATGCAATTTCTTTTCGCTTTCACGGTCAACCAACTCAGATTTTACAAACAATTCGAGCCAATATTCTGTTTCATAACACTCTTTTAATGCAATTTGAAGCTTTGCGATAAAATCAGCCTTACTTTGAGCGTAATTTGCCTCATGAATATTTGCGC
>JAZRWZ010000140.1:0-1100 GCA_045599985.1 Acutalibacteraceae bacterium
GTGCCTGCGGGCACGGTAAAACCGGTGTAGTAAAAATCCTTTGCTGCGTCGTAGGTGTAGCGCAGCACGGCGGCACTTTCGGGCAGGGTGAGCACACGACCCAGCCGCTCCACATAGTATTTGGCATTCTGCCACTCCGCCTGCCCTGCCACAGTGGTTGTTTCCGCTTTTTTGGCGGTTGTTTCGGCAGTGGCCCGGGTAACGGGCGGGACAGATTTTGTCTGCGCTTCTTTCTTTTCGGTAGGTACTTCGGAAACCGGCTTTCTGCTTTCCTTCTCCGCTGCGCTTGTCTGCTCCGGTTCCGATTGGGTCACGGGCTCGGAAGCGGCACGGGTCAGCACTGCGGATTCAACGGGCAGCGCCTCGCTCGGCTTCTCCTTATCAATAAAGCGGGGCGCGGCCAGTGATATGCCAAGCAGCACAAAAATGACGCCCGCCATAACGGCAATCCATTTTGATTTCACTTCCGCTCCCCCTTTCGTTATGATTTGAATTTTATTCCTGCGGCGAATACCGCATTTTTCGGGCATGGTGATGTATTGTTGAGTTTAACAAAATCACCGGATACCGTCAATAAATCTGGTTCAGATTAAGAATTATTTAAGAATTAGCCCTGCAGAGGCACCGAAAAAATCAGTCTCTCGCATCCTGCCAGCAGAAAATCACATCACACACATAGCGTCTGTACGTATCGGGCTTTGTGGGGTCAAAGGTGCCCACCTTTTTGAAGCCCACATTGGCAAGGGCGGCCTCAAACAGCTTTGCCATATCCTCATCGGCAAAGGTGATTCTGCCCAGCACGCGCAGGCAGGAGGTATCCTTGATATCCCGGAGCTGACCGTCAACAAACCCGGTGGGCCACCAGTAGATGCCGTAGTTGCGGGTAAACTGGGATTTGTAGTTGCCGTTGTATTCATCATCCCACAGCAGGGTCATTTCCATGTTCAGCCAATCCGGCTCCTTGGCGCAGGCATAATGGTCAAAGGTGCCGCCCCATTTGCCCGCCGCACGGTTGTAAAGGCCGATTTCGCAGCCCACGGTGCCGATTTCGCCGGTGATATAGGTTCCCTTCCAGAGCTGAATCATCCAGTCCTTGCCCT
>JAZRWZ010000141.1:0-10998 GCA_045599985.1 Acutalibacteraceae bacterium
TGGTATGACATGACTACCGATGTTGCTGTTTCCTCCACAAAGAACACTCCTATCGGCACCGGTAAATACCAGACCGAAGGCGACACCGGTGTGTACTTCAAGTTCAACGATACTCCCGTTGCCCGTTTCTATGTAGCTGACGGCGAAGGCGGCTATGTTCTTGCAGGCGAATACAACATCAAGGACATCAAAGCCAGCGGCACAGGTACTACATGGAGCTCCATTCTGACTGCTGCCAAAGCCAAGGCCGCAGAAAAGAATGTTACTTATGACAACGCCCTTTCCCTGGCCTGGTACACCGATTCCGCTCTTACCACCAGTGGCTGCAACACCTCCGGTAAGGATAAGGCCGGCAACGCTTTCACCTCCACCGAATCCGTTGACCTGTACCTCGGCAAGCCCGATGCCACCTCCACCTTTGAGATTCCCGGTTCCGACCCCGTAAACACCACCGATAAAGTTGCAGGCGACAGCGTGAGCATTCCCGTTTCCACCCTTGATAATGCCGCAGCTGCCGGTGAGAAGTTTGTTGGCTTCTATGCCGCAGACGACGAGACCGAAACCCTTATTGACGGCAAGATCGGTTCCAGCAGTTACACCTTCACCCTTCCCGCCGGTACCCACAGCTACATTGCCAAGTACGAGCCCATCGTTTATGACGTAGTCGTAAAGGTCGGCAACAAGACGGTTGCCCAGACCACTGCCAGCGTTGGCGATACTCTTGACATTACCAAGCTGGAAGGCGTTCCCGCTATCGGCGAAGACCTTGTTTCCATCGGCACCAAGGGCTATCAGGTAACATCTTGGGAAACCAAGGGTTATGACTTCAGCAAGCCCGTTGAACTTACCACCGAAAACATCGGCACTCTCGGTTACAAGACTTCCACCGGCGCTTATCAGATTGTTCTTTCCGCAAATGTTGAGGCTATCAAGTACACCGCAACCTTCGTTTGCACCGACGGCGCTTCCTTCTCCGACGGTTCCGACACCAAGGTTCTTGAGATTGCCAACGGCACCAACATGGATGCCATGAAGCAGCTGCTCGGCGATACTCCCGCAAAGGTCGGCTACATCTTCTCCGGCTGGACTCCTTCCACCGCAATGCCCGCAGAGGACACCACCTTCACCGCTGTGATGATTGCCAAGCCCTGCAGACTGACCTTCATCTTCACCAAGGATGCTGACGGTAATCCCCTTGACTACCAGTCCATCGGCGGCGAATACGGCAGCAAGACCATGAAGATTATTGATACCGAATATGAAGTAGCTTCCTACTGGCCCTCCGGCGTTGACTGCGGCCGCTGGCAGGCAGGCTCCATCTTCACCGGTTGGAACATCACCGAAGGTGAGTTCGGCGAAGACAACACCGTAATCGGCGACATGGTATTCGAGGCCAAGTACGAATCTCTCTCCAACTACCTGTTCGTTCTTTACAACTCCAACATCGCCAATCCCACCGATGCTGCCACTCTCGGCGCATCCACCAATAAGGACATCTGCCTGACCCTCAGCAAGAAGCTGAAGCTCACATTCTGGAAGGACGGCGCTCCTGTTTCCATTAAGGAATTCAAGTGCAACCTTGACCCCGATTCCTTCATCCTTCTGTTCAAGCTCAGACTGAACAAGATGGTTCTCAACGAGCAGCTCTCCACCGAGGCTCTCATCGACCTCGTTAAGGGCGCTCTGGGTGATGACGTTGCTTTTGACGGCAACCTGAAGAACCTCACCGCAGACCAGGCCGCTGCCGTTAAAGCTGCTGCTGAAGCCAAGGGCTACACCACCGATCTTCCCGAAGGCGGCACCCTTTCCATCACCACCAGCCGTACCGTTAGATTCCTGGCATCCTGCCCCATGCTTCTGAAGTGGTCCTTCCTGAACCCCCTGAACATTGTTGATAACTTCAAACTTATCGTTTCTGTTCTCGGTTCTCTTCTGAAATAAGCATCCGGACTAATTGCAGCCGGCCTGCCGTGAAAACGGCAGGCCGGTTTTCTTTTTCATCTTGTTTACTTGGTTTATCTGTTTCATTATATATAATGTATAGAGTCTATATCGTTCCGAAATACCGCCCGACAGATTGCATTTTCATATTCCCCATGTTATACTTTAAAAAAAGGAATAGGAGGCACTCAAATGATTCTTTCCATTATTAACGGTTGGGATGAGGCACACTTTAAAGCTGTTGCCGAAAAAGGCTTGAAGGGCGTTGAATTCTGCATTAATTATTACAACGATTCCGCTGCCGTGCTGGCCAATGCACAGGCTATTAAAGGCTACTCCGAGCAGTATGGGGTCAAGGTGGTGTCCATAGGCCGTTGGGGCATGGAGCGATTGGACGAGGCAGGCGAGCCCATTGCCGAGGCTGTACAGCATGACCGCAATCTGGTGGATCTGGCTGCCATAGTCGGCTGTCCCGTTTATAATGTGGGCATAAACCGTGTGGAAGGCCTTTCCTACTACGACAACTGCCAAAAGGCCATTGCCTACCTTGCCGACCTGATTGCCTATGCTGAGGCCAAGGGCGTAAAAATCGCCATGTATAACTGCGATTGGGCCAACTTCGTGTTTGAAGAAAAAGCATGGAACATCATTTTGGGCGCTCTCCCCACTCTTGGCATCAAGTATGACCCCTCCCACTGCGTGAACCGCAAGGGCAACTATTTAAAGGAAATGCGCGACTGGGGCAGCCGTTTTTACCATTTCCACATCAAGGGCCACCTGCACATTGACGGTGACGGCTACGATGACCCGCCCGCCGGTCTGGACGGCATCCAATGGCCTGCCGTTATGGCAATCCTTTACGGTGAAAACTACAACGGCGCTTTATCCATTGAGCCTCACTCCTCCAAATGGAAGGGTGCCAAAGGCCAATGGGGCGTTGATTTTACCATTCGCTATATGTCCCAATTCATTATGCCGGAGGATTACAGCTACACCGAAAATCCTTACATGCCCTGAAAATAATCATATCGCTTCCCACAACAGCAGAGGCCGCGGTTTTCACCGCAGCCTCTGTTTTATATTCTGTTTCAATATCTGCTCTAAGACCGTGTTACCGTATCCAGAATAATCATACCCACCACACCGGGTAAACCGACGGTGAAAGCCGTGCCCATGCTCCACCGATTTATCGGAAGGTCAACGGAAGTAATTGTGCCCAGCAGATTCACCGCAAACACCGCCGCAAGGCCCTGCAAAGCGGAAAGAAAGAATGCGCCGAGCCCGCCCCGCTTCATCCATCGGCCAAGTAAAAGGAGGCCTGCCAGCGCGGCAAAGCCAATCAATATCACCTTTAACCCCATTCCCATATGTCAAATCCTCTCCTGAATGAATCCGAAATAACAGTCGGTGATTCGTCCGTTTCGGTTTTTCTGTTTCAATTCGTCGGTATGCCGTCAACCGAAAACGGTGATTTTGTCGCAGACGGTGCCGTCCTCTCTGGCCTGCTTCAATAAAAAGCGGTAACGGGCGCGCAGGGACTGAATCTCAAAGATGATGCAATCCAGCATCACCTCATCCCTCTCCTGCTCAAAGCGCTCATAGGCGTTATCCAGGGCTTCACGGGTGCGGCGGATTTCCTCCACCAGATGCTGTTGCTGCCGTTCCTCGGGGGAAGGCTGACGGATGTATCTGCGGTAAACCGAAATGCCGGAAGATAAAATATTTTTCATTTTTTATGTCCTCCTGTTCATATTACTATGGTAATTATTACCGCAATATGATAAAATAATACGGTATATATCGGTTTTTACAAAAATACAGAAAGGCACAACTTTGTAAGGTGAAAAATATGAAAAGTTATCCCATGAAATTAAAGCCCTATGTTTCCGAAACCATTTGGGGCGGCACCCGTTTGATTCACGAATACGGCATTGAAACCGAAAAGGACAACGCTGCCGAGGGTTGGATGCTCTCCTGCCATGAAAGCGGCCTTTGCCACATTGATAACGGCCCTCTCACGGGCAAAACCCTGCTGGAGGTTTGCCGGGAAGCCCCCGAGCTCTGCGGCAAAAATGCAGAGCGCTTTGCCGATTTTCCCATTCTGATTAAGTTTATTGACGCCAGAGACGATTTATCCATTCAGGTGCATCCCACAGCCGAATATTGCCAAAAAACAGGCAAGGGTCAGAGCAAAACCGAGTGCTGGTATGTTCTGGACACCGCCCCCGGTGCAAGCCTGCTGATGGGTTTTAATGAGGAAATCAGCAGCGAGGAATTCCAAAAATCCATCGAAGAGGGCAAGGTACTTGACCATGTGAAGCGCTTTGATGTGAAGAAGGGTGATTTCTTCTTTATTGAATCCGGCACACTCCATGCAATTTGTAAAGGTGTTTTACTTGCGGAGGTGCAGGAAAGCTCCAATACCACCTACCGTATCTTTGACTATAACAGACCGGGAAAAGACGGAAAGCCAAGAGAATTGCACATTGAGGACGCGGTTGCCGTTACCAACTGCAAGCCCTACACGCCTTCCGCCTATTGTAAAGATGAAAAACTTTACAACGGTATCAAACATATCCTTGCCGACTGCCCCTTGTTCAACGTGGCAGAGCTCAAAATCCGCGGCGGTTTTTCCGAGGTTGCAGACGAAACCTCCCTCGTATCCCTGCTTGTGCTGAGCGGTGACGGCTATCTTTCCACCTCCAACGGCTCCCTGAGCCTCAAGAAGGGCGACAGCGTGTTTATCCCCGCCTCCACCGGCATTTTCAACCTTGAGGGTGAAATGGATATTCTGGAAACCCGCGTGTAATAATTTGAAAACAACAGAAAGAGCAATTCGGTTATGGCAGTAGTAAGCGTTCAAAACTTAACCATGGACTTTGCGGGCAAGGTACTGTTTCGCAATGTTTCGTTTGATGTTAACCCCGGGGAGCACGTGGGGTTAATCGGTGCAAACGGAACCGGTAAAACCACCCTGTTTAAGCTGATTACCCGTGAAGCAGAGCCCACGGACGGCGCTGTTTTCATCGGCCGCGATGTCAGAATCGGGTATCTGGAGCAGCATGCCTGCCAGGGCTCCCGCCGTGCCGTGATTGACGAGGCGCTCACCGTTTTTCTGCCCCTGATGGAAGCAGAGGAAGAATTGGAGCATATTGCCGCCCGGATTGACAGCAGCGGCGGCAGCGACAAAGCCCTGATTGAGCGCCAGCAGGAGCTGTACGAAACCTTTGAGAAAAACGGCGGCCTCACTTATAAGAGCCGCACCCGCGCCACCCTGATGGGTCTGGGCTTTGAGGAGCGGGATTTGTACCTGCCCTGTGACAAGCTCAGCGGCGGTCAGCGCTCCAAGCTTTCCATGTGCAAGCTTTTGCTCAGCGGCTCCGATTTGCTGCTGTTGGACGAGCCTACCAACCACCTTGATATCAACGCCACCGAATGGCTGGAGAATTTCTTGACTTCCTTCAAAGGGGCCGTTATCGTCATCTCCCATGACCGTTATTTTTTGGATAAGGTAACGGACAAAACCGTGGAGCTGGCCAACTGCCGGGTGCACTGCACCAAGGGCGGTTACACCCGCTACATGGAATTAAAGGCGGAACGGCTTGAAACCGAACGCCGCAAATATGAAAATGACATGGCCGAAATCAAACGGATTGAAGCCATGATTGCCAAGCAGATAGAATTCGGTCAGGAACGCAACTACATCACCATCGAGAGCAAAAAGAAAGTGATTGAGCGCATTCGTGAACAGTTGGTGGAGCCGGAGCCCAATGCGGCAGCCGTGCGGATTCAGTTCAGCCCCGTGGCCGAAACCGGCAATGAAGTGCTCAATATTACCGGATTATCCAAATACTTCGGCACCAAAACCCTGTTTGAAAACGGTGAAATGCATATCCGCAAAAATGACCGCACCTTTATTCTCGGCCCCAACGGCTGCGGCAAAACCACCCTGCTGCGTATTCTGGTGGGGCAGCTTTCCGCCGACAGCGGCCGTTTTCAGTTTGGTGCCAATGTGAAAATCGGCTATTTTGACCAGAGCCTTGAGAATTTGAGGGGCGGCGGCACGGTGATTGATGAAATATGGAATGAGCACCGCAGCTTTACCGAAACCACCGTGCGCAGTTATCTGGCCCTTTTCCTTTTCCGGGGCGATGATGTTTTCAAAAGCGTGGATTCCCTCTCCGGCGGTGAAAAGGCCAAGCTTTGCCTGCTCAAACTGATGCTTTCGGGTGCCAATGTGCTGCTGCTGGACGAGCCCACCAACCACCTGGATATCCCCTCCCGGGAGGCACTGGAACATGCCCTTGCGGATTTTAACGGCACGGTTCTTGCCGTGTCTCATGACCGTTACTTCATCAACAAGCTTGCCACCGGCATTTTCCGCATGGCACCCGGGGGCTTTATCAAAACCGACGGCACCTATGACGATTACCTGGCTGCTCTTGCCTGCGATATGCAGAATCAGGCAGCACCGAAAGCAGCGCCCAAGGTGAATCAGTATAAGCTCCGCAAGGAACGGGAAAGCGAAATCAATCGCCTCAACGGAAAAATCAAACGGGGCGAAGCGGAAATTGACCGTCTGGATAACGAAATCACCGCCCTGAACGCCTCCCTTTCCACCCCGGAGGTGGCGGCAGATTACGAAAAGGTAATGGAGATTACTCAAAAAATTGACTCATTGACGGCCGAGCAGGAAGCCCTGATGGCCGACTGGGAAACATGGAACAGCCGCCTTTCGGAACTGACGGAGGAAAATCATGATTAACATTGTGCCCTACGAGCCGAAATACAAAGAGGATTTGCAGAAGGTTTGCCTGAACACGGCCTACGAAACGGCCTATGAGCCGAAGGAGCGCAACTTCCTGCTCAACACCTATTGCGACTATTATCTGGATGTGGAGGGTGCCTGCTGCTTTGCCGCCGTAGATGAAAACGACGTGGCGCAGGGCTACATTTTGTGCGCCCCCGACTACAAGCGCTTTCGCAAAGCCGTGCGCCCCTATGCCAAAAAAGCGGCGAAATCGGGCTTTACCCACGCCGTGGCGGGCATCGGCGAGCGGTTTGTGACGGGGCTTTTCTCCCGCAGTTTTCCCGCTCATATGCACATTGATATCAACCCCGGTTTTCAGCGCATGGGCGTGGGAACCGAGCTGGTGGATGCTCTGTTCCAAAAGCTGAAAAGCGAGAATGTAAAAGGTATTATGCTGATTGTGAGCACGGGCAACACCAAGGGCGTGAATTTTTACTTGAAATACGGTTTTCACCGCACTGCAACGCTGGGACCCGGCACGGTGATGACATACAAGTTCTAAAAGTAGGGAAAAAGGAAAGAGGGAAAGAGAATGCTTTCATACGCTGTAATCGGCACGGGCTGGATTACCCAATCCTTCATTGACGGCGCCAACCTTGACGGTCGGATGGCTTTGGCGGGGGTCTGCTCCCGCAGTGAGGAAACCGGCCGTGCTTTTGCCGAAAAAAACGGCTGTCACACCGTTTTCACATCGGTTGAGGCATTGGCAGGCAGCAGCATCCCCGCCGTGTACATTGCCAGCCCCAACGCTCTTCACGCCCGGCAGGCGGAAATTCTGCTGCAGGCGGGCAAGCACGTTTTGTGCGAAAAGCCCATTACCGTTACCCCCTCGGAGCTTGACTATCTTCAAACCCTTGCCGGGGAGCATGGTGTTATTTATGCCGAGGCCATTATGTACATGTTCCACCCCGTAAGGCCACTTTTAAAAAAAGCGATAAGCGAAATCGGCGTTATCACCTCCGCTCATCTGGATTTTTCACAGCTCTCCTCCAAATACGCGGCTTACAAAGCAGGAAATCTGCCCAACATTTTCAATCCGAAAATGGCAACGGGATGTCTGGAGGATTTGGGCGTATACTGCGTTTACCCCGCGTTGGATTTATTCGGCAAGCCCGATGCGGTAAAGGCCACCGCCTCCTTTATGCAGAGCGGTGCCGACGGCAGCGGCGGCGCCTTTCTGGAATACCCCGACAAAACCGTTACCCTCACCTATTCCAAGCTGGGGCAGGATTATGCAGGCTCACAGATTTTCGGTGATTTGGGCACCGTTATTCTCGGCTCCGTTTCCAAACTGACGGAGGTAAAAATCCGTTGGCACGGCGGCGAGGAAACCGTGCTCAGCGGCGATATCGAAAAAGCGGAACTGATGGGCAACGAGGCCACGGGCTGGCGCAAACTGATTGAGGCACCGGCAGAAAATGCCGCCTTTTATGAAGAATTGAAGAAAGCCGCTTTGGAAACAAGCCTTGCCATGGCGGAGATTCGTGAAAAAGCGGGAATCCGTTTCCCCTATGAGGCAATCAGATGACAGCGGAAGAACTGAAACAATTTTTACTTGACCAGGGCGTTTCCGATGTGGGATTCAGCCGCATTGAGGAGGGCGCTCCCGAGGGTATGCCCTACGCCGTGACCGTTGTGGTGCGCCTTTCGCAGGCCATTGTGGAGGAGATTGACTCCGCCCCCACCCACACCTATTTTAACCATTACCGCACCGTCAACGCCTTTATTGACCGTACACTTCTGCAATGCGGGCTTATGCTGCAGCGCGAGAATTACCGCTACATCACCGTGGCGGCCTCCCAAAGCATCAACACCGACGGCCGGCAATACAGCGGCCGCTTTTCTCACAAGCAGGCGGCGGTGGCTGCCCGTTTGGGCGGCATCGGGCGCAATTCCCTGTTTATTCACCGGGAATTCGGCAGTGCGGTGCGTTTGGGCACCCTGTTTACCGATTGTCCCCTGCCCCTTTCGGATTTGCCGCTGTGGGAACCCTGCGGTGACTGCGCAAGGTGCGTGACCGTCTGCCCGGCGGGAGCCATCAAGGGCGACCAATGGCACCCGGGCACCGAACGGGACGAGATTTTTGACCCCAAGGCGTGCAGCGACTACATGAAACACGCCTTTCAGCACATCGGGCGGGGCGCCGTGTGCGGGCTTTGTATGCGGGCGTGCCCCTATAACAAATTGAAGGAAAACTGATATATGACGGGAATTATTGATGTGGGCGGCGGCCTGCGGGGCGTTTACGGCAGCGGCGTGCTGGACCGCTGCATGGATGAGGGTATCGGATTTGATGCCCTTATCGGTGTTTCGGCAGGCAGTGCCAATGTGGCCACCTTTGCCGCCGGGCAGCGGGGCAGAACCTACCGTTTTTACCGCCAATACACCTTTCGCAAGGAGTACATGAGTTTTCAGAACCTGCTGCACGGCAAGCACTTTCTTGATTTGGACTATGTGTACGGCGGCCTTTCCAATGAGGGCATGGAAGACCCCTTCGGGTTTGACACCTTCTTTGATTACAAGGGCCAGGTAAAAATAGTAGCCACCGATGCCCGGACGGGCAAGCCCGTTTACTTTGACAATTCGGCATTCCGGCGAAATGATTTGACCGTGCTGAAGGCCTCCTCCTGCCTGCCCTTTGTGTGCGGCAGCTACCAAATGAACGGCATCACCTGCCTGGACGGCGGCATTGCCGACCCCATTCCCCTGAAGGCCGCCTTTGACATGGGCTGTGACAAGGTGGCCGTCATACTCACCCTGCCCAAAACACAGCAAAAGGAGCAGGGCATTGATGCCCTTGCCGCCCGCCTGATGCAGCATAAATACCCCATGGCTGCCCGTGCCGTTGCCGAGCGTTACCGCACCTATAACGAAGCACTGGCCTTTGCCCTGCGCATGGAAGCGGAGGGACGGGCATTGATTATTGCCCCCGACAACACCTGCGGCATGAAAACCCTTACCAAGGATAAAGAAAAGACCGAAGCCCTTTACCAAAAAGGCTACCGGAACGGTGAGGCGCTTATCGCCTTTGCCGGTGCATCGTCCGGCCGCTGATTCCGGCGATTTTAAAAACACAAGCAATATGAGCAAACCCCTGCACAACTGCCGAAAAGCAATTTGTGCAGGGGTCAATTTATTGTATTCTTTTTATCAATTATCGGCTCTGACTCATGTTATTGCCACAGCTTTTTTCGGGTTTCCTTCTCCTTCGGCACCGCAGGGGTCGGAGCGGCAGCTTTCACCTTGACAGAGGGGGTCATATACACAAAGGTTACGGCGGTTTGTGCCCCCTCGGGCGCTTTGGTAAACAGCCCGTAGCTTTTGCCGAAGGTGAGCCATGCCCCCGCTCTTTCCACAAGATTCCCGGCGTTTTCCGTAAGACCCGCATATTTTTCCGCAAGGCTTGACAAATCCGCCTTTTCCAACGCATCGGCCAAAGCGGAAAGGGCCTGCATGTTATCGGAATCCAGCATATCGGTCAGGGAATCTATCAGTTCCCGGTTCTCCTCCAATGTGCCGCGAAGGGAGTTGAGTTTTTCCATGGTTTCGGGCAGGGCATCCAAAGCCTTCTGCACCTCCGGGGTGTTCAAATCGGCAGATAGCGCATTGAGCAGCGGCATGGATTCCTCCATCCCCTGCAGGCCGCTCATCATTTTTGTAATGTCATATTTTGTCAGGAAATCCAGCAGAGCTCCCGTTTCACTGCTGCCGAGCAGCTCCAGCAGCTTTGTCAGCTGCCTGCCGTTTTCCCCGCTCATATACTTGCCCATCACCTCAATGAGGGCTTTATTATCCTGATATAAGGTCACCGCATCCGTCACCACGCTTAACAGCGAATTCACGGAGCCGCTGTCCGAAATCAAAGCGGAAAGCACAGCATCCGGGTCAAGAGAGGTCACGGTTTTCTGCACCTCTTTCAGGATGGAAAAAGCGGATTGCAGATCCTCCGTGCTCCGGGGCGCCTCTATTCCCAAATTCAAAGAGGCCAACGGAAGGGCGGCAAAATTCATATTCCCCAGTTCAAAGCAATCCGTTGCCGCCGTGACCGAGGCGGTATCCGACACCGTTATGCCCAGTTCACTCAAATCCGCCGTGTTAAGTCCGAGGCTTTCGGTCATGCCCGGCATACCGAAGAATGCCACGATTTCCTTGCTGCCGTCACCGATGCTGCGGCCGTTTTCCACGGTGATGCCGGTAAAGGCATCCTCCTCCATAATCATGCCGCCAACCACCAGAACGGGCAGATA
>JAZRWZ010000142.1:0-28452 GCA_045599985.1 Acutalibacteraceae bacterium
ATGAGCTGCTGGATGTTATGGTAAAACAGCCCAAGGTGCTGCCTTATATTGACCTGCCCCTGCAGCACGCCGATGACGGTATTCTCAAGGCCATGAACCGCCGCGGCACCCGCGAGGACTATACCGAATTGATTAAGAAGATTCGTGACCTGATGCCCGATTGTATTATCCGCACCACCTTTATCGTGGGCTATCCCGGTGAAGGTGAGGATGAATTCGAGCATCTTGCCGAATTTGTGAATGAGATTGAATTTGACCGTCTGGGCTGCTTCGCCTATTCCCCTCAGGAGGGTACTCCCGCTGCCGCCGCCGAAAATCAAGTGGATGAGCAGATTAAAGTGGACCGCGGCGAAATCATCATGAACGACCAGCTGGAAATCGTCACCCTGAAGAATCAGGAGCGCATAGGCAAAACCTACCGCGTACTGGTGGAGGATTACGATGCCTATTCCGACAGTTATTCCGGCCGCACCTACATGGATGCCCCCGAAATTGACGGCAAAATTGACTTTACCACCGATAAGGAGTATAATATCGGCGACTTTGCAGAGGTTAAGGTCATCGGCGTGAACGATTACGACCTGCTCGGCCGCGATGTTGACTGCCTTGACTGAAATATTTGAATAGGAGACCGGGCACCTGCTTGCCCGCATTGAGCCATGAATGTTCCCAACTGTTTAACCGTTTTGCGCGCCGTTTTAACCGTGATTATGGTCTGCTTCTGGTATGACCCTGCCGGTTGGTATGACGGGCGCATGCCCATTGCTTTTACCATTGCACTGGTGCTGTTTATTGTGGGCTCCGTCACCGATTTTCTGGACGGCTACATTGCCCGCAAAAAGCACATCGTCACATCCTTCGGCAAAATTGCCGACCCCATTGCCGATAAAGCCCTTACCCTGTGTGCCATGTGGTGCATTGTGGACCATGTGGACAGCACCCTCGGCTTTGTGTTCATCGGCATTATCGTGCTGCGTGAGGTTGCCGTAACCGTGTTCCGCATGTTTGCTCTCAAAAAGGGCAAGGTGCTGGCTGCCGGTTGGCCCGGCAAGGTGAAAACCGCCGTGCAGATGGTGATGCTCATCCTCTGCTTCCTGTTTATCATCAGCAATGAGCGCAATTATTCCTTCACCGGCTCCGATACTCTCGGCATCGGTGCATCCTGCTGCGTTCTGCTTGGTATTACCGTTTTCTTCACCGTATATTCCGGTGTGTACTATTTCGTGAAGGGCTTTAAAATTCTGGGTGCCAAGCCCGAAAACAACCTGAAAAAAGCCGCAAAATAACGGCATTACGCAAAATTTTGCCCCGGGAACGGCGGAATCTTATGGATTTTGTCGGTTGACACGGGCAAACCGATTCCATATAATATAGTAAAGTGTAATCGACGGGAAGAGTAGCCCCGAACCTCATCGGTCAGAGAGAAAGCCCCTGTGCTGAAAGGCTTTTGCGATAAGGCGGTGTGAAGTGCGCCCGGCGGCAGGCAGGGGGAAAGCAAGTATCTCTGCCCGGCTGGCACCGTTATCGGCCTGATGTGTAAACTTTTTGCACAAAAGTGATAAGTCGGAGTGGAACCGCGTTTTAACGCCTCCGGTATGGGAAACCGTACCGAAGGCTTATTTTTTTTGAGGTGATAGTTTGTTTGAGCAATTAAAAGAAGATATCAGATGTGTCAAGGCAAGAGACCCGGCGGCCCGTTCCGTTCTGGAGATTCTGTTTTTGTACCCCGGCCTTCGCGCCATTCGCATGCACCGCAGGGCCTACTGGTTTTACCACCACAAAATGTATTTTCTGGCAAGGTGGGTTTCCCAAAGAGCCTCCCGCAAAACGGGTATTGAGATTCACCCTGCCGTAAAAATCGGCAAACGCCTGTTTATTGACCACGGCACCGGGGTCGTAATCGGCGAAACAGCCGAAATCGGCGATGATGTTACCTTATATCAGGGCGTAACCCTTGGCGGTACCGGTAAGGATACCGGCAAGCGCCACCCCACCATCGGCAACAATGTGATGATTGGTGCCGGCGCCAAGGTACTGGGCCCTCTGCACATCGGTGACAACACCCGTGTGGCGGCAGGTGCAGTAGTGCTGCGGGATATTCCCGCCAACTGTACGGCCACCGGCGTGCCCGCCCGTGTGATAAAAATTGACGGTGTGCGGGTGTATGATGCCCTTGACCAGATTCATATTCCCGACCCCGTTGCACAGGAGTTATCCAGACTTGAAAGTGAAATTACCGGTTTGAAGCAGCAGCTTGCCGAAAAATAAACATACGGAGGAAAAATCATGAAAGTATACAACACCTTAACCCGCCAAAAAGAAGAACTGGTTCCCATCAAAGAAGGGGAGATTAAGATTTACGCCTGCGGCCCCACGGTTTACAATTTTATCCATATCGGCAACGCACGCCCCATCTGCGTGTTTGATACCCTGCGCCGCTATCTGGAATACCGGGGCTACAAGGTGACCTATGTGCAGAATTTCACCGATATTGATGACAAAATCATTCGCCGCGCCAATGAGGAGGGCATCTCCTTCTCCGAGGTGAGCGAAAAGTACATCAAGGAGTTCTGGACGGATGCCAAGGGACTGAATTTCCGTGAGGCCACCGTTCACCCCAAGGCCACCGAAAACATCGATAAGATTATTGAAATCGTCAGCGGCCTTGTAGATAATGGCTATGCCTATGAAGCGGACGGCGACGTGTATTTCAGCCCCAAAAAGTTTGATTCCTATGGCAAATTGAGCCATCAGCCGCTGGAGGATTTAGAGGCCGGTGCCCGTATCATGGTGGGTGAGGTGAAGCACGACCCCATGGACTTCGCTCTGTGGAAGGCCGCCAAGCCCGGCGAGCCCTATTGGGAATCCCCCTGGGGCAAGGGCCGTCCCGGCTGGCACATCGAGTGCTCCGCCATGGTCTGCCGTTATCTGGGTGAAACCATCGACATCCACTGCGGCGGTCAGGATTTGATTTTCCCCCATCACGAAAACGAAATTGCGCAGAGCGAGTGCTACACCGGCAAGCCCTTTGCCAATTACTGGATGCACAACGGCTACATCAATGTGGATAACGTGAAGATGAGCAAATCCCTGGGCAACTTCTTTACCGTGCGCGACGTGGCCGAGAAATACGGCTATGAGCCCATTCGCTACCTGATGATTTCCTCCCAGTACCGCAGTCCCGTCAACTACAGCGTGGATATCATTGAGCAGTGCAAGGCTTCTCTTGTGCGCCTTCACACCTGCCGCGACAGCCTTGATTTTGAACTGAAAAACGCCGTGAGCGGCGCATTGGATGAGAGCCCGAAGGCTGCGTTGGAAGGCCGCCGTGAGCAGTTTATCACCGCCATGGATGACGACCTGAATACCGCGGATGCCATTGCCGCCGTGTTTGAGATGGTGCGCGATATCAACTCCGCTATCGTGGGCAAACACGCCTCCAAGGAAACCATCGAGTTTGCCGCCCGCATGTTTGATGAACTTACCGGCGTTCTGGGCATTGTGTATGAGAAAAAGGATGACTCTCTGGACAGCGAAGTGGACGCCATGATTGAGGCCCGCACCGCCGCCCGCAAGGCCAAGAACTGGGCCGAGGCCGACAGAATCCGTGATGAGCTCAAGGCCATGGGTATTGTGCTGGAGGATACGGCACAGGGCGTTAAGTGGCACAGAGAATAAGAGAGAGCGCGAACGGAAATTCGTGCTTTGACGGGAGCGGTTGAGGTAAATATCGCCGCTTGTCGTTTCATATGATTTTCGCACCCCGTTTTATGCAAAATGCAAGGGTATCTGCCCTGAAAAATCAAGATATTCGTGGAAATTCCGCAGTATTTTGTGTTGCATTTTATAAAACGGGGTGTTATAATATATCGGCAAAACGCACGCGAGGTTATTCTCTGCGCAAGTGCAGCCATCGGCTGTTGTGCCGACAGACCGCGCGGTGGAAGGCGGCAGCACCGCCACAACTAAGGAGGAAAAAATATGTCAGTAGTATCCATGAAGCAACTGCTCGAAGCAGGCGTACACTTCGGTCACCAGACCAGAAGATGGAACCCCAAAATGGCTCAGTACATCTTCACTGAGCGCAACGGCATCTACATCATCGACCTTCAGAAGACCGTGAAAAAGCTCGAGGATGCCTATATGTTCGTTCGTGAAATCTCCGCCAACGGCGGCGAGATTCTGTTCGTAGGCACCAAAAAGCAGGCTCAGGAGTCCGTTCGCGAGGAGGCCGTTCGCTGCGGTATGCCCTATGTAAACGCCCGCTGGCTCGGCGGTATGCTCACCAACTTCAACACTATTCAGAAGAGAGTTAACAGACTTGCTCAGCTCAAGGCTATGGAGCAGGACGGCACTTTCAATCTTCTTCCCAAGAAGGAAGTTATCAAGCTCCAGCTCGACATCGAGAAGCTTGAGAAGTTCATGGGCGGTATCACCCAGATGAAGAAGCAGCCCGCTGCCATGTTCATCGTTGACCCCCGCAAGGAAAGAATCGCCGTTCTCGAAGCAAAGAAATTGGGTATCCCCATCGTTGCCATTGTTGATACCAACTGTGACCCCGATGAGGTTGATTATGTAATTCCCGGTAACGATGACGCTATCCGTGCCGTTAAACTGTTTGCCGGCGCTATGGCTGGTGCCGTTATCGAAGGCAGACAGGGTGAGGCAGGGGCTCCCGCAGCCGAGGCCGAAGCCGAGACCGCAGTAGCAGAGGAGGAATAATAAATGGCTTCTTTTACCGCTAAAGATGTTCAGGCTCTTCGTGAAAAAACCAACGTCGGTATGATGGATTGCAAAAAGGCTCTTGTAGAGGCCGACGGCGATATGGACAAGGCAGTTGATATCCTTCGCGAGAAGGGTCTTGCTTCCGCCGCCAAAAAGGCCAGCCGTGTGGCTGCCGAGGGTGTTATCGGTGTTTACTCCGATGGCAAAGCCTCCGCTCTTGTTGAGCTGAACTGCGAAACCGACTTTGTGGGCAAGAACCCCGAGTTCGTTGCCCTTGCCAATCAGATTGCCAAAACCGCAGTTGAAAAGAACCCCGCCGATGTTGAGGCTCTTGGCGCTGCTATCATCTCCGATGGCTCTGTTTCCGTTACCGATGCCATTCAGGAGCTCTTCCTCAAGGTTCGCGAGAACCTGAAGCTTCGCCGCTTCGCCCGCATGGAGGGCAATGTGGTTTCTTACATCCACGCCGGTGGTTCCGTTGGCGTTCTTGTAGGCTTTGAAACCGCCAACGCCGGTGACGAGTTTGCCGCCATGGGTAAGAACGTGGCCATGCAGATTGCTGCCATGAGCCCCGAGTACCTTGCCAAGTCCGATATTTCCGAGGCTGAATATGCCAAGATGAAGGATATCACCGTTGAGAGTTCTCTCAACAAGCCCGACACTCTTCCCAAGCCCATCCTGAACGATGTGTTTGCCAAGGCTTACGATTGCTTCACCGATGAAGACAAGAAAGCATACGACGAGCAGAAGAACAACAAGTTCCTCTTCAACTTCCTCTCCAAAGAGGCTATTGCCATCCTTGCCGAGAAAGCCGTTGCCGGTAAAGCCGAATATGCCGAGAACAAAATCTTCGCCGGCGCCGTTGAAGGCCGTCTGAAGAAGCAGGTTAAGGAAATCTGCCTTCTTGAGCAGGATTTCGTTCGCTCCGATGTATTTGAAGGCTCCGTTGGCGGTTACATCGCCGATGTTGCCAAGAAGCTTGGCTGCGATATCAAAGCTACCGGCTTTGTTCGCCTTGCCAAGGGTGAAGGCATCGAGAAGAAGGTTGATGATTTCGCCGCCGAAATCGCCAGCATGGTGAAATAAGAATCTGTTTACACCGCCCGGTGAGTTTTATGCTCACCGGGTTTTCTTTTTTTCAGATATATATAAATGCTCACCTCGCCATTTCCGGCATATAATGAATTATCATGATGATGTTAGCCGGTGAGAAAAATGCGCAGAAAAAGAGGATTTCGCAGAAGGTATCCAAACCGCAAACGGGTGCTTCTTGTTGTGTTCGGTCTGCTTCTTGTCATGCTTGTTATCACGCTGATTCTGGATACCGAAATCCGCCCTGCCGTGCGGGAGGCTGCCGCCTACAAAATGGAGGAGGAGGCAAGCCTTGCCATTACCCGGGCGGTGGAGCGGGAATTGATTGCCTCCGATATATCCTATAATGATATTGTTACCCTTCGTTATGACAGCGACGGCAATGTAACTGCCCTGAATACAGATATCATCAAGTTAAATCTGCTCAAATCCCGTGTTACCGAGGCGGCCAATGATGCGGTGATTGGCATGGACGGTAAAATCATAACGGTGAATACCGGCAACCTGACCCGGGTTACCATGCTCACGGGCAGAGGGCCGGATATCAAGCTGCATTTATCCTTAAACGGCAATGTGCTTTCCGAATTCCGCAATGAATTTACCGCGGTGGGTGTCAACCAGACGGAGCACCGCATTATGATTTGTTTTCACGCCAAGGCCGTTATGGCGGTGGACGGGGTACCCATTCAAACCGACCTTTCGGCGGAGGTCTGCGCCGCGCAAACGGTGATTGTGGGGAATGTGCCAAACGCGGTGGTCAGGTAACAAATATGAGAAAATTGAGCCATAAAGTTGATTTTAAAGGCCTCGGAATGGTATAATACCATCAGAAATATGAGAGAAACGGAAAGGATTCGGTTGTATGACAAAGCAGGAATATTCGGATTTATGCGCGCTTATCAATCATCATATGACGCTTTATTATAATAACGATGAACCCGAAATCAGCGATTATGAGTATGATCAGCTGATGCTTCAGCTCAAAGCCGGCGAAAAGGAGCACCCCGAGTGGGTCACCCCCGATTCTCCCACTCAAAAAATCGGCGAAAGCATGAAGCACGTGTTCGGCACCAAGGTGGTGCACGATGTGCCCATGCTCTCCATTGAGGATGTGTTTACTAAGGAGGCTGTGGCCGCATGGGTGGAGAAGGTTCATGCTCTGTACCCGGATGCCACATTTTCTGCCGAAATCAAGTGCGACGGTGCCAGCCTGACCCTGCGCTATGCCAAAAATAACCGCGGTACCTTATCCCTTGTGCTGGGCGAAACCCGGGGCAACGGGGTGGAGGGGATTGATGTGACCCCCAACGCCGAAGTGATTACCGATGTACTTTCCGAAATTGATTTGCCCTATGATTCCCTGCAAATCCGGGGCGAGGTCTATATGGCTCACGAGGATTTTGAGCGGTTCAACGCTTTGCAGGAGGCGGCAGGCAAAAAAACGGCTGCCAATCCCCGCAATCTGGCGGCGGGCACTTTGCGCCAGCTGGATGCCGCCGTTACCAAAGAACGCAGGCTGAAAATGTTTGTGTTCAACGTTCAGCAGGGGCCCGATGAAATTATGCAGGAGCATGCGGCGGCTTTGGATTTGCTCTCACAAAAAGGTGTTTCCGTTATTTATCACAAGCTTTGCCGCACGGCAGAGGAAGTGCTGAAGGTGATTGATGAAATCGGCGAGATGCGCAGCACCTTGGATTTTGATATTGACGGCGCCGTTGTAAAAATAAACGAGGTGCGCTACCGTGACGATTTTCCGGCGGGCAGCAAATATTCCGGCGGTCACATCGCCTACAAATACCCTCCCGAGGAGCGGGTCGTGGTGATGGATGAGATTGAGGTTGCCGTGGGCAGAACAGGCAAGCTCACCTTTACCGGCATTTTTCACGATAAAGAAACGGGCAAGGCGGCCCGTCTTTGCGGCACAAGCGTGACCCGCGCCACTCTCCACAATCAGGATTATATCAATGATATGCAGGTGGGCATCGGCGGCGCTTACCGTCTTTATAAAAGCGGCGAAATCATCCCCAAAATCAACGGCTGTGTGGAGCCCCCCGAAGCTGTATTTACCGCGCCGAAGTATTGCCCCGTTTGCGGTGCCGAATTGATTCGTGAGGAGGATACGGCGGATATCCGCTGTGTCAACCCCACCTGCAAGGCGCAGATTGCCCGCACCATCTCCTATTTTGCCTCTCTCGATTGCATGAACATTATGGGGCTTGGTGAAACGCTGGTGGAGGCGCTGATTGCCGAGGGGTATCTTACGACCTATGCGGATATATATCACCTGAAAGAACACCGTGATGCTTTGGTGGAAAAGGGCCTTATCGGTAAGGAGAAGAATACCGATAAGATTCTGGAAGCCATTGAGTCCTCCAAAAATAACGATGCCGTAAAATTGCTAACCGC
Source organism: Acutalibacteraceae bacterium (assembly GCA_045599985.1). GTDB lineage: Bacteria > Bacillota > Clostridia > Oscillospirales > Acutalibacteraceae > CAG-177. The sequence goes on from JAZRWZ010000142.1 coordinate 8,224, forward strand.
CCTTGCTATTCGCAATGTGGGCAAGGCCACGGCAAAGGACCTGATGAAGCAGTTCGGTTCCATTCCCGCGCTGATGGATGCCTCCGAAGAGGAGCTGACGGCTGTTAACGATATCGGCCTTACTACGGCGCAGAGCATTATCGCCTTTTTTGCCAATCCGCAGAATCGGGCCGTTATGGATGAACTGCAGGCAATGGGTGTGAATATGACATCCGACAACACCGTGCAGGGCACGGCTTTGCAGGGTAAAACCCTTGTGGTAACGGGCACTTTGCCCACTCTCGGCAGGAAAGAGGTTACCGAATTGATTGAGAAGCACGGCGGCAAATGCGCCGGCAGTGTGAGCAAAAAAACAGATTTTGTTGTGGCAGGGGAGGCGGCAGGCTCCAAGCTGGATAAGGCCAATACCCTGGGCATTCCCGTGATTGATGAGGCGGACCTCTTACGTATGATTGCAGGCGAATAAAAAACAGACTGCGGCAGTTAAATTTCTGCCGCAGTTTTTTTGCGCAACTTTTCAATTTGTAAATCGGATTTTCTGCCGCTTGTAAATAAAAGAATGGAAATATATATGACTGCCGTGGCGGCAATGCCGAACCCCGTCCACACCTTTGCCCCACCCATGCGGGTCAGATAAGGGACGAAGGGCAGGCAGCTGACGGCAGCGCACACCCCGGGCTTTAACACGGAGCGGTAAAAGCTGAAGGGGAAGGAAACGGTTTTAAGAAGGCGTGAGATGCTGAGAATAAAGTTTATGATTTCACTGATGTATAAAATGAATATATATCCCCTTATTGCATATTTTGGCAGAATCACAGCAACAAGAATTACGCATAATGCAGAGTCAAGAATATTGTAAATCATGGAGTATAACTGTTTGTCAAGCCCTCTCAGCAGGGCATCGGTTGTCATGTCGCAATACATCACGGGTATGAGCGGAGCCAGTACAAACAGATAGTGCGAAGCGTTATCCGTGTGCAGCGTTTCCCCAAGGGGCTTTGAATAAAACAGAATAATCACGCTGCATCCTACGGCAAACACGGCAGTCAGGTGCATGAGCCTGCGGCACAATTCCCGTATGCCCTCGGTGTTGCCTATGGCATTTTCCCGGGCGGCTTTGGGGATGACCAGCGCGGCAACGCTTTGCAGCAGCGCCCCCGGCCACAGCAGCACGGGCAGGGTAACAGCGTGAACGGTGCCGTAGGCGGCAAGGGAGGTTTCCTTTGATGCGCCGGAACGCTCAAAGGCCTTTGGTATCAACAGATGTTCAACGGTGAGCAGCACACTTCTTGCACCGGCTCCTGCCAGATCCGGCAGGGCGATTCGCAGTAGATACCGAAGTGTAACCTCTGCTTTGGGAAGCAGCTTTGTGCGGCGGATGACAAAGATAAACAGCCCGCAGGCAAGCGTCAGAGATATGGCCTCCGATAAGGTGATGCCGGTAACGATTGCCGACACGGGCGTGATTTTTCCGATGATTCCGTCAAGCAGCAGTACGGTTGCCCCGATTTTGCAAAGCTGCTCCGTTAACCGTATTCCGTAGTAGGGGGAGGCATAACCCTCGGCGGTGAAATAACCCGATAATACGCAGGATTCCGCCACAAAGGGCAGGGAAAACGAAAGAATTTTCAATGCGCCTGCGGCACCGGGGTCATCTATCCAGCGGTATGCAATAAAATCCGATAAAATATACAGCGCTGCGGATATGATAAAGCTGTTGACGAGGGCATACACCGCGCAAAGGGGCAAAGCATCCGCACCCCGTCTGCCCAAAGCCGTCTGTTCCGCCGTTAATCTTGTGGCGGCAAGCCGTGTGCCCGCCGAGGAAAAGGTGACACTCATGCCGTAGACGGTCATAATCAACTGGAATACGCCCATGCCTGCCGTTCCGATTTGGCGGTTCAGATACAGATTAAATCCCACCGCCGCCGTCTGCATAATCATGCTCACTGCGGTCATGATTACCGTGTCCCGCACCATGGCTTTTGTCTCTTTCATACTTCACCGCCTTTCTGCATTCAGCATATGACCGGGAGAGAACGGTTATGCAACCCCGCCATATCCGATTCCGTATAATTATTTAAAATAACAGTATACACGGCGCTCATTTTGTTGTATAATGCTTCCAAACAGGCTGTTTTCGGGATTTCTTCCCGAAGAAAGGGGAAAACATGGAACGGTACAGCGTTACTTTACAAAAATTTGTGGACAGTCTTCCGTTTGAAGTTGCTTTCACGCCGGTGGATACGGGGGATATTTACCTCACCTCCATGGATGTTCAGCGCCCCGGCCTGATTTTGGGAGGTTACAGCGATTATTTCAACCCCGAGCGGATTCAGTTTATCGGCTTGGCAGAACTCGGCTACATCGGCAGCCTGCCTGAGGCACAGGCCGAGGAAGCTTTGGTGCGTTTTTTCTCCACCAAGCCCGCCGCCGTTATCATCACAAGAGGGCAGGAGATTCCCGAGGCCGTTATGCAAAACGCCATGAAGTACGGCGTACCGCTTCTCAAAACCAACGAATCCACCTCCGCAGCCATGTCGGCGGTTATTTCCTTTCTCAGTGTGGAACTTGCCCCCCGCATCACCCGCCACGGTGTGCTGGTTGAGGTCAGCGGTGAGGGCGTGCTGATTCTGGGCGACAGCGGCATCGGCAAAAGTGAGGCTGCATTGGAGCTTATGAAGCGCGGCCACCGTCTGATTGCCGACGATGCCGTGGATATCCGCCGCGTTTCCGCACGAACCCTTGTGGGCTCCGCTCCCGACAACATCCGCCACTTCATTGAACTGCACGGTGTGGGCGTTATCAATGCCCGCCGCCTGTTTGGTATGGGTGCCATCAAAACAACCGAAAAAATCGATATGGTGATTCAGCTTGTGCATTGGGAGCAGAACAAGGTGTATGAGCGCCTTGGCCTGGGCGATAAATGCACCGATATACTGGGCGTGGAGGTGCCGATTTATGTGGTGCCCGTAAAGCCCGGGCGCAACCTTTCCATCATTATTGAAGCAGCCGCCATGAATAACCGCCAAAAGAAAATGGGTTATGACGCGGCACAGGAACTGATTCAGCAGCTTGGTTTGACGGATGATATCATTCCCGAAAAGCGGCATGTTGATATCTGGGACGACCTTATTTAAGTAAATTATGGGTATGAATACCCGTTTGGAGGAAAAACATATGTATAGAGTAGGCGTTGATCTTGGCGGCACCAATATCGCCGTGGGCGTGATTGATGATGATTTGAAAATCATCGGCAGAGGCAAAATGAAAACCAACTGCCCCCGTGCAGCCGAGCTGATTATGGAAGACATTGCCAAAGCCGTGTTTATGGCCTGCGAGGATGCCGGTATCGAGCTTTCTCAGGTAGCCTCTATCGGCGTGGGCACTCCCGGCTCCGTCAACAAAGAGAAGGGCATGATAGAATATGCCAACAATCTGGATTTTGACCAGGTGCCCGCCAAGGAGCTGCTTTGCAGATATCTGGGCACTTCCGATATTCCCGTTTATCTGGATAACGATGCCAACTGCGCCGCTTTGGGCGAGGCTGTTGCCGGCTGCGGCAAGGGCGTGAAGAATTTTGTTGCCATCACCCTCGGCACCGGCGTTGGCGGCGGTGTGATTGTGGACGGTCACATTGTCAGCGGTGTGAACGATGCCGCCGGTGAGTTGGGCCACATGGTAATCAACTTTGACGGCGAGATGTGCAACTGCGGCCGCCGCGGCTGCTGGGAGCGCTACGCCAGCGCCACCGCTCTTGTGGCTCAGACCAAAGAGGCCATGAAGGCCCACAAGGATTCCGTCATGTGGGATTTGGCAGAGGGCGACATCAATGCCGTAAACGGCCGTGTTGCTTTTGATGCCATGCGCAAGGGCGACGAAGTAGCCAAGAAGGTTGTTTTTGATTACATCTACTATGTTTCCGTCGGCGTTACCAACATCATCAATGCCCTGCAGCCCGAGATTCTGTGCGTTGGCGGCGGTATCGGCCACGAAAAAGAGTATCTGCTTGTGCCTCTTCGCCGCATGGTCGAAAATGACCGTTACACCATCCACGCACAAAGACAGACCAAAATCATTTCCGCAGAGCTCGGCAACGATGCCGGTATTTACGGCGCTGCTTTGCTGGATTGCTGATTGAGTATAATTTATCATCAACTTGTTTTCGGAGGGCATATGAACACATCATCCTTACTTGCTGCCTTTTGTGAGGAACGGGGCATTGCGCTAACCGCCAATGTTTCCATGAAGGAGTACACCACCTTTCGTGTGGGTGGTCCGGCGGATTTTCTTGCCCTGCCGAAAACCGAAAAAGAGCTGATACTTCTGATTCGGTTCTGCCTGAACCATGATTTTCCTTACACCGTTTTGGGCAAGGGAAGCAATGTGGTTGTGTCCGACAACGGCATAGAAGGTCTTGTGATTGTCACCTCCGCCATGGAGGGCATCACCATGTCCGGACCCGGTGAAATCACCTGCCTTGCGGGCACGCCCTTGATTCGCCTTTGCCGTTTTGCCTTGGATAATTCCCTTACGGGCCTTGAATTTGCCTACGGCATTCCGGGCTCCGCAGGGGGAGCGGCCTTCATGAACGCAGGGGCCTACGGCGGCGAGATGAAGGACGTGCTTGTGAAATGCACCCATCTGGATGCTATGGGCAATGAGGAAGCTTTTTACGGCGAGGAACTGAAACTGGGCTACCGCCACAGCGTGTATGCCGAGGGGGATTATGTGATTACCTCCCTCACTTTGCAGTTAAAGCCCGGTGACCCTGCCGAAATCAAGGCCAAAATGGATGATTTGCTTGGCAGACGCAAGGAGAAGCAGCCTTTGGATATGCCCAGTGCCGGCAGCACCTTCAAACGCCCGGAGGGCTATTTCGCCGGGGCACTGATTGAGGAATGCGGGCTCAAGGGCTTTACCGTGGGCGGCGCGCAGGTCAGCGAAAAGCACGCCGGCTTTGTGGTGAACCGGGGCGATGCCACCGCAGCGGATATTCAGAATCTTGTCAGCGAGGTGCAAGCCCGCGTGTCGGAAAAAACCGGTGTCAGTCTGGAACCGGAGATCAGAATGATAGGTAGGTAAGCTATGTCTTTTTCATCATCGGTCAAAAAAGAGCTTTCTTCCATTGACCTTATTCCCGACTGTTGCCTGCATGCACAAGCCTACGGGCTTGTGCTTTTTGCACATTTTTCGGCTTTTGATATCTCCGTCACCACCGAGAATGAGGATACCGCCGCCATGTATGCCCGCTCTTTGGCGGAGGAATGCGGTGTGAATGTGACACAGGATGACGGGGAGGGCGTAAAAAAGACCTTTTTTGTGCCCGGAACACCCAACAAAAACAAAGTGTTCGAGTGCTTCGGCCATTCCCCCAACGATATTGCCCTGCGCATAATCCGCTCCAATCTGAGCGAGGATTGCTGTGTGGGCTCCTTCCTGCGGGGAGCGTTTATGGCCTGCGGCACGGTGACCGACCCCAACAAGCAATATCACCTTGAATTTGTGGTTTCCCATAAAAAACTGTGCAATGATTTGATTGACCTTTTGAGTGAGCACGGCCTGAATCCCAAATATGTGCTGCGCAAGGGTTATCACATCGTTTATTTCAAAGAGAGCGAAAATATCGAGGATTTGCTCACCATGATGGGCGCTACGGAATCCTCCCTTCAGTTGATGGGCATCAAGATGGAAAAGGATGTTATCAACCGGGTGAACCGCCGCGTCAATTTTGAAATGAGCAACATCAATAAAACCATTGATGCCGCCGGTCGTCAGGCAGCGGCCATTGCCAAAATTGAAGAAACCGTCGGCATTGATTCTTTGCCGGAGAATCTGCGCGAGGTGGCGCGGCTCCGGCTTGAAAACCCCGATATCAGTTTGTCCGATTTGGGGCATCTGCTTGGGGATTCCCTTTCCCGCTCCGGCCTGAATCATCGCTTATCCCGCCTGATGAGCATTGCGGACGATTTGGATAACCGGGAATAAACTTACTGAAAATTTAAAGAAAGGCAGGGGTCAGAGTGGCTTTTACGCATCTTCATTTACATACCGAATACAGCCTTCTTGACGGCGCCTGCCGTATCAAGCCCTTGATTCAAAGAGTAAAAGCGCTGGGACAAACCTCTGTGGCCATTACCGACCACGGCGTGATGTACGGCACCGTTGATTTTTACAAAGCAGCCAAGGCGGAGGGCATCAAGCCCATTATCGGCTGTGAGGTATATGTGGCACCCCATTCCCGCTTTGATAAGGTGCACGGCGTTGACAGCGAGCGTTTTCACCTGATTCTGCTGTGCGAAAACATGACGGGTTACCAAAACCTGATTCGCCTTGTTTCCGAGGGCTTTACCACGGGCTTTTACACCAAACCCCGTGTGGACAGAGCGCTTCTGGCCGAGTGCCATGAGGGATTGATTGCCTTATCCGGCTGTTTGGCGGGTGAGCTTTGCCGCAATCTTTCCAACAGCGATTATGAGGGTGCCAAAGAGGCTGCCCTGTGGTACCGTGACACCTTCGGCGCACAGAATTATTTCATAGAGCTGCAAAACCACGGCCTGCCCGAGCAGCGCAGTGTTAACCCGCTGCTTGCACGGTTGGCGGAGGAAATCGGTGTGGGAACCGTTGCCACCAACGATTGCCACTACATCGAAAAAGAAGATGCCAAGGTGCAGCAGGTGCTTGTGTGCATTCAGACCAACCATGTGTTGGGGGAGGATACGGGCCTTGATTTCGGCACCGATGAGTTTTATGTAAAAAGTGAAGAGGAGATGCGGGAGGCGTTTATCAGTTACCCCGAGGCTGTGGAGAACACCGCCCTGATTGCCCGGCGCTGTAACCTTGATTTTGAATTCGGCAACACCAAGCTGCCTCATTTTGAGGTGCCCGAGGGCCGCGACCATTTTGGATGGTTCAGCGAGCTTTGCCAAAAGGGGCTGATTCGCCGCTACGGTGAAAATCCCCCGCAGGCTTATCGGGACAGGCTTGACTATGAGCTTGATGTTATCCACCGTATGGGCTATGTGGATTACTACCTGATTGTGCATGATTTCATTCACCATGCCAAGCAAAAAGGCATTCCTGTTGGGCCCGGAAGAGGGTCGGGAGCGGCCAGTATCTGCGCCTACTGCATCGGTATTACGGGCATTGACCCCATGAAATACAACCTGCTTTTTGAGCGGTTTCTGAACCCCGAGCGGGTTAGCATGCCCGATTTTGATGTGGATTTCTGCTACGTTCGCCGGCAGGAAGTTATCGACTATGTGGTGGAAAAATACGGTGCCGACCATGTGGCACAAATCGTCACTTTCGGTACCTTGGCCGCCAAAGCCGCCCTGCGGGATGTGGGGCGTGTAATGGGAATCTCCTATTCCATGGTGGATAAGGTGGCAAAGCTGATTCCCAAAAAACTGAATATGACCATTGACGAAGCCCTTCGGGTCACCCCGGAGCTTCGTGAAATATACGGCAGCAGCGAGCAGATGCGGGATTTGATAGATACCGCCCGCAAGGTGGAGGGCATGCCCCGCAACACCTCCACTCACGCCGCCGGTGTGGTGATTACCCGTGAACCGGTGGTGGCTTATGTGCCTTTGGCGACCAATGACGACACGGTTGTGACCCAATACACCATGACAACGCTTGAGGAGCTGGGCCTGCTGAAAATGGACTTTCTGGGTCTTCGCACCCTGACCGTGATTGAGGACACCTGCAAGCTCATTCGCAGCAATGTTCCGTCCTTTTCGTTGGATGATATTGATATTGACGACAAAAAGGTGTATGAGATGATGGCCTCCGCCCAGACGGAGGGCGTGTTTCAGTTTGAAAGTCCGGGCATGAGAAGCGTGTTATCCGGGTTGGGCCCTCAGAGCCTTGAGGATATGATTGCCGTTATCTCCCTTTACCGCCCGGGGCCCATGGATTCCATTCCAACTTACATAAAAAACCGGCACAATCCCGATAAAATCGTTTACAAAACGCCCCGCCTCAAGGGGATACTGGATGTTACCTACGGGTGCATCGTTTATCAGGAGCAGGTCATGCAGATTTGCCGCGAGCTGGCGGGTTACTCCTACGGCAGAGCGGATTTGGTGCGCCGTGCCATGGCAAAAAAGAAGCATGATGTGATGATGAAGGAGCGGGATATCTTCGTTAACGGCATGACGGATGAAAACGGCAATGTTACCGTGGAGGGTGCTGTGCGCCGGGGTGTGCCGGAGGATGTGGCCAACAGCATTTTTGACGAAATGGCCTCCTTTGCCTCCTATGCCTTCAACAAGGCTCACGCCACCGCCTATGCCTTTGTGGCTTATCAGACGGCGTGGCTCAAATGCTATTACCCCGCCGAGTTCCTTGCCGCTACTTTGACCAGCTTTCTGGACAGAACCGATAAGGTCACCGAATATATTGCCGAATGTCAGCGACTTGGCATCCGGGTGCTGCCCCCTCATGTGAACACCAGCTTTTCCGGCTTTACGGTGGAGGGGAATGCCGTAAAATTCGGCTTGCTTGCCATTAAGAATTTAGGCTACGGCCTGATTGATACCCTTGTGCGGGAACGCCTCGGGGGTGGGCCTTTCACAGGATTTTATGATTTTTGCCGCCGTGTGCAGGGCCGTGACGTGAACCGCCGTGCCATCGAAAGCCTCATCAAAGCCGGAGCGCTGGATAATCTGGGGCAGAACCGCAGGCAGATGATGGTATCCCTGCCGGTGATTATGGACGAACTGGAAAATGACCGCCGCCGCAATGTTGACGGGCAGCTGGGCTTTTTTGATTTGCTCAGCGGCGGGGAGGAAACCGCCTCCGCACCGCCCGCCGAGGAGCGGTTTATCCGCAAAGACCTTGAGGAATTCCCCACAGCCGAAAAGCTGAAAATGGAAAAAGAGGTGACGGGGCTTTACCTTTCCGGTCACCCCATGGCGGATTATGTGCCTTTGGCACAGGCGCTTGAAACGGCGCGCACCTGCGATTTACTGCAGGCGGACGGCACCGTTTCTTCCCGGTATAAAGACAATGACCGTGTGGATTTGCTCTGCATGATTGCGGAGGTGAACACCAAGCTCACCAAGAACGACACCACCATGGCTTTTTTGGCAGTGGAGGATATGTTCGGCGCCATGGAGGCCATCGTATTTGCCAAGGTGCTGGTGAATTGCCGCAATCTGATTGCGGAGGGGGATGTGGTGCTGATTCACGGCAGGCTCTCCCTGCGGGAGGATGAGGAGCCCAAAATCGTGGTGGAGGCCATGGAGCCCTGCCCGAAAATGCCCGTAAATCCTTCGAAACCCCAACCTTCACAGCCGAAGAAAAAGCAGCGGAGCGGTCTGTTTCTGAAGTTTGATTCGGAAACCTCCCCGCAAATACCCATCTGTGAAAACCTGCTTTCCATTTTTGACGGCAGAACACCGCTGTATTACTATTTTTCGGATACCGCGTCCTACAAAAAATGCGGCGACAGCGCGGGGGTGGATGTGAATCCCGTGCTGCTGCGCGAATTGCGAAAAATATTGGGCGACGCGAATGTTATTTATAACGAATAACCCGCGCCCGGGTACCGCTTTTCTTCCCGAAATAGGGTGCCGGATTTATTGACAAAGCTTTTCACATTATGTAAAATAAGAGGAAGTAATTAAACCGAAAGGATGATATACTTATGAAAACAATCGGCGTATTAACCAGCGGCGGCGACGCACCCGGCATGAATGCTGCCATCTATTCTGTTGCCAAAACCGCATTGGCCAACGGTGTAAAATGCTACGGCATTATGTACAGCTACTGGGGCCTCACCATGGACATTGACAACTGCCTTATCGAGTTCGATGCCAACAACATCAGCGAGATTCTGAATAAGGGCGGTTCTTACCTGCGCTCCATGCGCTTTAAGGATTTCTATAAGGAAGAGCATCTGCAGACTGCCATTGCCAACGCCCGTGCCAAGGGCATTGAGGGCCTTGTGGTAATCGGCGGCGACGGCTCCTTCCGCGGCGCCCGTGACCTTACTCTGCGCGGCCTTCCCTGCATCGGTATTCCCGGCACCATCGATAACGACATCGCCTCCACCGATTACACCCTGGGCTACGACACCTGCCTGAACACCATCAAATATCTTTGCGAAGACCTTTGCGACACCATCTCCTCCAACGACCGCTGCATGGTTGTGGAGATTATGGGCAACAAGTGCTCCGACCTTACCGTAAACAGCGCCATCTCCTGCGGTGCCAACGCCATTGTTGTTTCCGAAATCATGGATAAAATCAACAACGATGCCGTGTCCTACGTGGTTGACCGCATTCGCAAGGTGCGCGAAATCCGCGAGGCGCAGGCTGCTGCCATCGGCTCCAAAAATGTGAAAAAATTCTATCTTGTTACCGTTGCCGAAAAGATTCCCGGCGTGAATGTTGCCGAGATTGCCAAGGCCATCGAGAGCCAGCTGGGCATTGAAAGCCGCGCCCTTGTGTTCGGTCATCTTCAGCGCGGCGGCAAGCCCTCTGCCTTTGATACCATCATGGGCTGCCAGATGGGCAACAAGGCCGTGAAATTGCTGATGGACGGCATCGGCAACCGTGTGGTCGTGAAGCAGGGCAACGCCATTGTTGACCTTGACATCCTTGAGGCTCTTGACATGAAGCAGGAGTTTGCCGAGGACCTTTACAACATCGCATTTGAACTGAGCGTCTGATTACAATAAAAACAGAAAGGGGCACTTCGGTGCCGATTCCTACGATGCCTAACGAAGAATTCCTTTCCTTACGGCGACAGCTGATTGACAGGGAATTTTCCGGGCTGAATCCCATGCAGAAAGATGCGGTCCTTACTACCGAAGGGCCGCTTCTTATACTTGCAGGTGCCGGCAGCGGAAAAACCACCGTGCTTGTTAACCGTGTTGCCAACATATTAAAATACGGCAAGGCCTATTACAGCAATGAAATCTGCCGTGAACCCACCGCCTCCGAAACGGCGCTGCTGCGTGCCCTTGTTTCGGGTGTGGAGATGGATGCCTTTGACCTGGAGCGGCTGCTGCAGGTGGATGCCGCCATGCCATGGCAGGTTCTGGCCATCACCTTTACCAACAAGGCCGCTGCAGAGCTCAAGGAGCGATTGACCCGTTCCATCGGTGATGAGGCGGAGGATATCTGGGCCAGCACCTTCCACTCCTGCTGTGTGCGCATTCTGCGCCGCTACGGTGACCGTCTGGGCTTTACCAAAAACTTCACCATCTATGATACCGATGATTCCAAACGCGTAATCAAAGACTGTATCAAGTCTTTGGGCCATGACGAAAAGATTTATGCCCCCAAAACCGTGCTTGGGGCCATCAGCCGCGCCAAGGATCAGCTTGTGACACCCGCTCAGTATATTCAGCAGAATTACAGCGATATCAAGGAGCGGCACATAGGTGAAATCTATGAGGCTTATCAGGCAAGGCTGCTGCAGAGCGATGCCATGGATTTTGATGATTTGATTGTGCACACCGTGCGGCTTCTCAAAACGGATGCCGAGGTACGGGAGCATTATCAGAATCAGTTCCGCTATGTGCTGGTGGATGAATATCAGGATACCAGCCACGCCCAGTATGAGCTTGTTTCATTGCTGGCAGGGGGTTACCGCAACCTTTGTGTGGTGGGCGACGATGACCAGAGTATTTACAAATTCCGCGGCGCCACCATCGAAAACATTCTTTCCTTTGAGAATCAGTTTGCCAATGCCAAGGTGATTCGTCTGGAGCAGAATTACCGCTCCACCCAAAATATATTGGATGCGGCCAACGCGGTTATCAGCAACAACGAAAACCGCAAGGGCAAACGCCTTTGGACGAATAACGGCGAAGGAAATAAGATTATTTACAGCATTTCGGAATCCGACCGTGACGAGGCTCACTTTATTGTGGATACCGTTACCGACGGTTTAAGAAAAGGCCTGCGCCACAGCGATTTTGCCGTGCTTTACCGCATGAACAGCCAGTCCAACCTGATTGAGCAGGCGTTTGTGCGCTCCGGCGTTCCCTACCGCATTGTGGGCGGTCACAAGTTCTATGACCGCAAGGAAATCAAGGATGCCATCGCTTACCTGAGTGTGATTGCCAACCCCAGCGATTCCGTGCGGCTGCAGCGCATTATCAACGAGCCCAAGCGGGGTATCGGTGATGCCTCCGTGAATACGGCTCTGCAGGCCTCGGAATCCCTCGGCATGAGTTTGTTTGAGGTAATGCGGGAATCCCCCAATATTCCGCTTCTGAGCCGCGCAGCCAAAAAAATGAGTGATTTTGTGGCACTGATTGACGGTTTTGTTGCCGATGCCGCCGAATTGCCCCTGAATGAGCTGTTTGACGAGGTGATGGAAAAGAGCGGATATCTGGAATCCCTGCTGCTTGACCCCGCCACGGCGGAGGACAGAAGAGCCAACCTTGCCGAGCTTTCCAACAACCTTTTGCGCTTTGCCGAGGATAATGAGGGCAGTGACCTCAACGACTTTTTGCAGGAGGTTTCCCTTATGACGGATATCGACAGCTACAATGCCGATGCCGACGCCGTTGTGATGATGACGGTGCACTCCGCCAAGGGTCTGGAATTCCCTCATGTGTTTTTGGCCGGTATGGAGGAAACCATCTTCCCATCGTCTTTGTCCATGTATTCGGCAGAGGATGTGGAGGAGGAGCGCAGATTGGCCTATGTGGGCATTACCCGCGCCAAAAAACAGCTCTATCTGACCCGCGCCAAAACAAGAATGATATTTGGGTCAACCAAATTCAATTTGCCTTCCCGCTTTGTGGATGAAATCCCCCCTCAGCTTCTGGAGGAAAAGGATACCACCCAAAAATCCCGCTTTTCCACTACGGGAGCACGGAGCGGCTTTGCCGCAAGCTCTTATAAGCCAAAGGCAGCCGATACCAAGCCCGCCAATTACCATGCGCCTCATTTTCAGGCTCCCAGGGTGAACGAACCCACGGGAGCGGGCATTACCTTCAAAGAGGGCGATACCGTCCTTCATAAATCCTTCGGGCAGGGGGTAGTGCTCAGCGTTAAGCCCGCAGGCAACGACAATCTGCTTGAGATTGCTTTTGCTACTGCCGGTACCAAAAAGATAATGGCCAACTATGCCAAAATCGAAAAGATAGAACCAAATGGCTGATTGAATACTCGGTGAATTGATAAGGAGTGATTTTTATGGCAATCAAAGTGATTTCCCACCGCGGCGCCAACCGTTACGCACCGCAAAACACTTTACCTGCGTTTGAAAAATCCCTTGCCATCGGCGTGGACGGTTTTGAAACCGATATTCACGTAACATTGGATGGCATTCCCGTAGTCTGCCACAACTATACCATTGATGAAACCTCAGACGGCAATGGCCTGATAGTAGAAAAAACTTTGGATGAGCTGAAGACATATGATTTCGGTTCCTATTTCGGGGAAGAATTCAAAGGCACCAGAATGCCCACCCTTGAGGAGTTCCTTACTCTGTGCGAAACCGCCGATATCGAACTGATGAATATTGAACTGAAATCACCTCAGCAGGGCGAAACCGGCATTGTTGAAAAAACCATTGCCGCCGTGAAGGCTCACGGGCTGTTTGATAAGCTGATTATCTCCTCCTTTGATTCCCGTTTGCTGGTGGAAGCGAAGAAGATTGATAAGAATTGCCCCACGGGTTATCTTTACTGCATCAACGGTTTTGACAATCCCATGGCATTGACCGTTCCTGCTGCCTACGCCGCCTCTTTGGGCTGCGATGCCCTTCATCCCCACTATGCTCATGTGACACGCCGCTATGTTACACTGGCTCACCGCCGGGGTATTAAGGTGAATGTGTGGACGGTGGATGACCCCGTTGTTATCCGCCGCATGATTGCCTGCGGTGTGGACGGTATTATTACCAACTGCCCCGATGTAGTCAAGGCCGAGCTGGCAAAAAAGAATCTTTAATTATTCTGCGGCTGTTCATTGTTGTTGTGAACAGCCGATTTTTATGGGAGTAACTGTTATGATGGATTTGTATGTTTCCCCCTTTGAATTCGGTGCCGTGGGGGACGGCAGGCATGATGATACCCTTGCCCTGCAATCGGCCCTTGCCGCCGCCCAAAGCCGAAAACAGTCGGTAACCCTCACCGGCGGCATATTCTGCACGGATTGCCTTACGCTTTTGCCCGGTGTATCCGTTACGGCGGAGCCCACATGGGGTTACCGCCGAAACGGCAACGCGGTTCTGGTGCCTCTGCGGGCCGAACAGCCCTATCTGCTGGATTGTTCCAACGCCACGGGTGTGACCCTGCGGGGACTTTGTGTGGACGGCGGCCACATGGGCGAAAACATGCACGGCATTTACTGCCACCGCAGCACCATCAACCGCGATTTGGGCGAGCACACCGTGCGCATAGAGGATTGTCAGATCAAAGGTTTTACCGGGGACGGTGCCCATCTGGAGGGGATTTGGGCTATCAGCGTGCGGGGCAGCCATTTTCACGATAATGCGGGCTACGGCTTTTATCTGGACGGTACCGATGCCTTTGTGGTGGATAACTGGTTCAGCGGCAACGGTATCGGCTTTGGCTCCGATACATGGAATTCCGCGGTGAATTTCACCTCCAACCGTGTGGAGTGGAACAAACGCTGCGGATTGAGGCTTTGCGGCAGTATGCGCTATAATGTGACGGGAAATTATTTTGACCGTTCCTTCGGCCCTGCCATTGTGATTGAGGATGCAAAGAACTACCACAAGCGCCTTGAAAAAACGCATACCGTCATGCCCTATGCCATCACCATTACCGGCAATAACATTGTGCGCAGCGGCAAGGAGGCCGTGCCGGACAGCGACGACGACTGCCACATTCTTATGAAAAACGCCGTGGGCGTTACCATCACCTCCAACACATTCAATGTGTGGAAGGATGACGGCCGTCACGGGCGTGTATCGCCGTGGAACGGCATTATTTACGAAAACTGCTCCCACTGTGTGATTGCCCACAATACCATGCTCCCCGGGGCCGTCAAAGCCCTTTTTGTGGACAGGGGAGGTCATAACACGGGTGTAACGGTAATGGATAATGTGGGCGATACGGTGCCCGAAAAAGCATGGCACTGTCAGGACCCGTTCACTCCCGTTCATTTTATGAGTGAGGGGCATGCCCCCTGGTTCAGCGAAAAACTGCAGGGCGAGAATAACGATTGATTTTTGACGGATAAAAATGCCCCCGCGGATTCAGGATGGATTCCGAATCCGCGGGGGCGTGTTCATGTTATGTTATGTTATGCGGGATATACCGGTTCAATGCTGTCCTGTGCATCCTTTACGGCAGCTTGGAAAGCCTCGGCAATGCAGGAGCCGGCGGCGTTGCCGGTGGCAACGATTTCTTCATTCTCGGTGAAGATGGAGTGCCAGCTGTTGTCGGTAAGAATGTAGCCTACCTGGTCGTTGGTAATGCCGAATACAATCAGGTTCTTATCGCCTACCATGTCCTTAAAGGTGGGGTAATCCCAGCCCTTGCCGGTCCAGTTCAGCTCGTCTTCTGCCTGCATGGCGCCGCCGAAAGCGATTTCGGGTGCCAGCTCACCGGGGATAATAGCCACGGCAAGGTCGGTACCGAATTCACAGTAGCCCACTTCGGAGGCAACCTTCAGCTGCAGGCCGTCACGCAGCACGGTGTTGGTAAGCAGACCGAACTTGGCGGCAAATTTGAAGATGGCATTGTTAACGGTTACAAATACCTGACTGTGCTTAATATTAAGGATAGGAGCAACCTCGGTATCGTTGCTGATGCTCATAACCTTCTGTGCAAGGGTGTAGCCGTATGTGGCAAGGCGGGCCTGACCGTCATCGTTATACTGATTCATCACATCGGGGTCGCCCTGAATGTCGCCGTATTCACTGGTGATGGCAAGCTCGGCACCCAGAATATACATCAGGTTGGCGTTGGCATTTTCGTTGATGTATTTTTCCATGTAGTAGGGGTAGTCACCGGTCACAACCGTGCCTGCGGCGCCCTTGCCCACGCAGTGCATGCAGCCCTGCACAAGCCATGTCTCTTTGCTGCCGTCCTCGGGCACAAAGCGAAGGCGGTTCAGGCGGCTGTCAAAGGCCTGAGGGTCACGCTTGTCGTGAATCAGCTCGGCAATGTCAACGGAGCCGTAGTAGAGGGTGCCGTCGGTCATGTTGTTGACTGCATTCACCATGGTATCGGTAACGGTCCGGAACAGATGCTCCTGAAAATCGGGGTTGATGCCGCTGTCGGGCGTTTTACCCAGAATGTTTTTGAACTGTGCGGTGAACAGCGCCTTGAAAATGTCGCCGTTCATGCCGAAGGTATCCACACAGCTGTGCTGGTGCAGCACGGAAACATTCACGCTGGTGATGTTCCATTGCTTTTCGTCGGCAATTTTCTGGAAGCGGGAGCGGATTTCCTGCACGGAGTTGTTGGCAAGACCGAAAGCGTCAAGAACGGCAAATACGGTAATGCCTCTGCCGTCGCTCACGGCAACGGTGCGCACCTTCTGGTCGTCACGCACTTCGGTGGCAACCTTGCGGGTTACGGATAAGCTGCCGCCCACAAAATGCTCGCCGTCAAGCTCATTGCCGTCCTGAATGGAGGCATTGGCATAGCCGAGGCTCCACTTGGCACCGGCGGCGGGGGTGGTAATGAAATTACCGCTGCCTTCATAGAAATGCTCGGCTTTGTAATCCTTCACATTTTGCAGACGGGGGCCGATGACAATGGCGGAAATGGCGTTGACAAGGCCGTTTACCACTTTGTCAAGCACGGTGTAAAGAGTCTGCTCGGCGGGGTTGGTAACATCCGTGTTGGCGGATGCGGGAATAATCATGGTGCTGAAAACCAGAATACCCGCAAGAAAAAGGGCAACGAGTTTGGTAGTCTTTTTCATTATGATAGCTCCTTATAATGATGTATCAGTTTATCTCTTTAAGAGACAAATCACCGGGTTTAATGAGGCCCGCTTTGCGCATCCCCTCGGAAATGCCGAGGCTGATGCAGGCGGGGGCCACTACATATATAATGGCCATTTCAATCAGAATCATCTTGGCATCCGCGCCGTCGGCCAGCATGCTTTGGTAAGTCATGATGGGCCCCACAAGGCCGGATGTGCCCATTCCCGCGCCGGCGGGCAGGCAGGTGATTTTGAAAAGGGTGGTGGCAACGGGGCCGAGGATGGCACTTGTAACCACCGGGGGAATCCACAGCAGGGGCTTTTTCATCAGGTTCGGTACCTGCAGCATGGAGGTGCCGATGCCCTGGGCAAGCAAACCGCCGAAGCCGTTTTCACGGTAGCTGATAACGGCAAAGCCCACCATCTGTGCACAGCAGCCCACGCAGGCAGCGCCGCCTGCAAGGCCGGAAAGGCCGAGAATAATGGCAAGGGCCGCGGAACTGATGGGCAGGGTCAGGATGATTCCCATAAGAACCGAAACTACGATGCCCATAAGCAGAGGCTGCTGCTCGGTGCCCCACATAATGATTTCGCCAAGCCATGTCATGAATCGTGAAATGGGAGGCCCCAACAGCAATCCAGCGGCACAGCCCGATAAAACGGTGCACGCCGGGGTCAGCAGAATATCCAGTTTGGTTTTGCCGCTGATGAGGTTACCGATTTCCACGGCAACAAAGGCGGCAATAAAGGCACCGAGGGGCTCGCCCACACCGCTCAAGGACACGGGCTCGCCGCTTTTGGCAAAAGCGGTAATGGCGGTGGCAAAGGAGCCTATCATGCCCGCTGTAATGACAGAGGCCGTTACAAGGGGCCCGGCTTTGAATTTGACGGAGATACCGGCGCCTATGCCCGCACCCATCAGGATTTTGGCAACGGTGGCAATGGCTGTGATGTATCCGCCCGCAGGGCCGTCAACAAGGGAGCCTATCTGGGCGAGTATGGTGCCGAAAATCAAGGTGGCAAACAGGCCCAGTGCCATGCCGCTTAATCCGTCAATAAAGATATGCTTCAGAATCTTTTTTACGAGGTCCACATCATCACATCCTTCGTTACAGATAGCAAAGGATGCTGCGGGAAACCGCAGCATCCTGAACTACATTTGGAAATCAAAGGGTTTTTGCAGCTTCACAAAGAGCATCCAGTTCGTCCTGGGTAAGGGTAGTGCCCTTGCTCATTTTCTGATGGTCGGGAGACCAGTCGCGGATGTCGTATTTGGGGTCGAATCCGTTCCAGCTGATGAGATTGAGCTCTTTGTTCCAACCGTTGGAATGCGTGGAGAGAACAGCGATGTGCTTAACTAAGGTATGGGTTACTTTCTTCTGGTTGTTTTCTTCTTGATTGATTACGTCCGGCATGGTGTGAATCTCCTTTCCTGCACTATGATATGCCTCACGATGAGTATACGATATATAAATATAAAAGTAAAGAATTTTTTTATTAATTTTTAATTAAATAATGGCCCGGCCCTGAATAATACAAAATCGCAGCGGTTCTTTTGTCATAACCGGCCCTTTTTGTGAATAGAATGGCTGTAAAAGAAGAACAGGGAGTGTGTAAAAATGGAACTGACGCGTGATGAAAAGCAGTTGAACTTTTGTGAAAATGTCTGCGATATCGCAACGGAGCAGGCGGTGGATGCCGACCTTTCTTTTCCCGATTACTGTCCCGATATTGTGCGGGTGTTAAGCTGCACGGTGGAAACGGGGGTCAGCGGCGTTGCCGTTACCGGGGGGCGCATTACCGCCGACTGCAAGGCCACGGTGCGCCTGATTTATGTGGGGCCCGATGAGCAGCTGGCGGCCTACGACTACGAAACCGCATTTCAGGCTTCTGTGGATGAGAAAAAGGCGGATAAATCCTGCGCTGTCTCCGTAAAATTGAAAGCGGACTATGTGAACTGCCGGGCGGTCAGCCCCCGCAGGGCGGAGGTTCACGCCTCCCTGACCTGCCGCTTCAGAGCCGACAGAATGCGCAGCGAATCCGTGCTTTCCGCCGTGGAGGGGGCGGGGATTCAGTTTGCCTCCGGCACGGCGCAGACGGTGCAGATTATCGGCAAAACCGTGCGGTATTTTCCCATGAGTGAGGTGGCTGCACTGGAGGAAAACCGGGCGGGCATTGCCGGGCTCATTTCCGTATGCGCCGAAGCGGATAAAGGGGATATTAAGGTTATCAATAATAAACTGCTTCTCAAGGGCAGCCTGAATGTCAGAGTGTTTTATCTCGGCGAGGACGGCAGCGTTTCTTTGTTTGAGCATACCATGCCCATCAGTCAGATTATGGAGATGGAGGGCCTTACGGATAATGCCGTGTGGAATCTGGAGCTTTCCCCGTCCTGCGTGGAGGTGCTGCCCAAGGCGGACAGCAGCGGAGCGGTCCGGCTGATGGATATCAGCGCAGCGGTGGAGGCCACCCTTTCGGCCTGTGCCCCCGTGGAAATTCCCCTGATTCATGACATGTATTCCACCGCCTATGAACTCAAAACAGAATCCCGCGCCCTTGAACTTTGCCGCTACCTTGGCAGCATTCAGGACAGGGCTGCGGTCAAAAGCACCGTGAGTGCGGCGGGGAGCGGCATCGAATGTGTGCTGGCGGCATACAGCGGCAAGCCCACCGCCTTTGTTACGGTTGGCGGGGGATACTGCACGGTCAACGGCAGTTTTGAGGTCAGCTTTCTTTGCCGGGGTGCCGAGGGTTCGCCCGTGTTTTTGCAGCGCACACTGGATTACGAATACAAAACCCCGTGGGAGCAGGAAGCGCAGCGCTTCAAGAGCAATCTGTTTGCCGCCGTGCGGTGCTTATCCTGCGCCGTACCCCGCACCGATACGGTGGAGGTGAAGGCGGAGGTGGAAATCTCCGCTTCCCTTTTCGCGGCAGGGTCTGCCCCCTATATTGCTTCCGTGACCGCCGAAACGGAAAAACCCGCCGAAAACGCCCCCGCACTGACCGTCTATTACAGTGAGCCGGGGGAGTCGGTGTGGAGCATTGCCAAGCGTTACGGCACAACGGTGCAGAGCATTGCCGAACAAAACGGCCTTGAGGATGATACGGTAAAAGACGGCGGCATGCTGTTGATTCCCGGTGCGGTCTGATTGCAATAATAATGAATAAGGGTTGCAGAACGCCTTTTCCGGGCGATTTCGCAACCCTTAAATAATTATTAACTTTCATCTTTTTCTTGCATGTTCTTTCGCTATGTGGTAGGATAATTGAGAATTTTGCAAAAAAGGTGAGGGTGATTGCAATGAATATGAAAAAGTGCTCCGTTTCTCCTCAGTTGATTGAGGATATG
>JAZRWZ010000143.1:0-10982 GCA_045599985.1 Acutalibacteraceae bacterium
TAGTCGCTAAGTATCAGAGATTTATGTAAGATTGTCGAGATACGTGCACACAATGCACGCTTTTGTGTTGCGGGGAGTATACAGTATTTGGAATGCTGTTGTCAAGACTTTACTAACAAAAATTTTGATTTTTTCGGTAGATGGGAATGATTTTCGGGAAAGGGCGCAAATGCTTGAAAATGCTGGGGTTTTTCAGCGGGCTGTCCATGTGCTTTTCCGCCCCTTGCACGAGGTGCCGAGACGGCGAAAAAGGAGGGCGAAAAAGGGCAGAAAAAGCCCCTTTCCGACAGGTTTCCGAGGGTGCCCTATAGAAAGCGCTTGGGCAAGGGTGCCACCGAAGAGACACGACAAGACAAGCCTTACGGCGCGACGAGGTGCCGCCATAAACATGCGCCCAAAGGCTGCCCACCCGCCCCGTCCGCCTGCCCCGAGCAGGAGCGCAGCCCCTCTGCTGTGAGAGGTATGTAAGGATGCTAAAACAATAATTTATCGTTCATTTCTGATTGAAAATTGTGTGTTTTTATCTGCTCTCTTTTTGTGTTAGAAAATGAGATTTTCACCCCCACGTTTTTAGGTGTTGAATCCCCCCTGCTAAACCGATGTAACGCACGGCGTGTGAGTGTGCAAGGGTGCCTACAGCATTCCAAATACTGTATACTCCCCGCAACACAAAAGCGTGCATTGTGTGCACGTATCTCGACAATCTTACATAAATCTCTGATACTTAGCGACTATGAAACTTCGTCTTCCGAGCAAACTTGTGGCGGCAATCTTGGCAGCTGCCTCGACAACCGTGTTGACAACACTCTGCACAGGCTCCTCTGCCTATGCAGAAGGAGAAGCTCCTGCGGCAGTCAAGAATGGAGAAACCTTGGGCAATGTGATGTACATCGGTGACTCCATCACCCATGGTTACAACGAAGACTCGTGGCGTTGGAATTTCTTCAAGATTTTGACGGATAACGGCATCTCACAAACCGAATCCGGTTTTAAGACAGGCAATTACTCCGGTGCCGGCTTTAAGGTCGGCGCCACCTATGGCGGCGCTACATTTGACAACCGCCACAGCGCTCAGTCCTCCGGGCGTGCTTTCGAGGTTTCCGGGCGTCAGGCTAACAATCAGTACGATCAAACCAACATTAAGAACTGGTTGGGTGAGACAACCGACAAGACGAACGGTCAAACATACGACACCTCAACGTATCCTGTCTATGATGAGGCTCACGGCAATGCTATCGATACCTTCTTCTTGCTTATCGGCACAAACGATTTTGTCTCGCAAAACAGCGGCAACACCCCCGGCACGCAGGTGACTCAAAATCTGCTGGGCTGGGACGGCACGTCGTTTACCGGCCATGTATACAATGGCGAAGCAAAGCCTGATATTGAGGTTATCTATGAGACGATGCTCTCTCAGGCGCCGAATTCAAACATCGTGATGTTGACCATTCCGACAACGACTGATCCCTCCAGCGCCGGTTCGGAGACACACGTCAGAGACATTCAGGCTTATAACGCCGTTCTGAGTGATTGGGTAACCCAAAAGAATGCTGCAGATGGCAATCATATCACTCTGGTTGATGTCAATAAGGGGCTCATTGATGTTACGAATACGGTAGAGAACAAAGGCGTGAGAACTTTGTTCCGCGATGGCTTGCACCCCAATGCACAGGGTGAGCTGATTGTTTCCGGCAACGTGGCCAAGGGTATGGGTATCGGCGGTCGAACGGCGGGTCTCACCCGCGCTGCTGCGGATTCCGATGGCTGGACGGCCGCCGAGCAGACTTCATACACCCTCAGCAGCGGCACGCAGAATATCGTTTCTGATATTTTCTCCACGACCAATGGTTACACTGTAGATTTCACAGGCGTATTCGGCGATGGTGCTGCAAACAACTGGTTGGCTTCCTCTAATGCACTCTCTCTCACCATCGGTGACGGCAGCAACACGGGCACCCTCAACCTGAGTGAAGGCTACATTATGTGGGGTGACAAGATTCTGTACAGTCAGGATAATTCTTCCTCTACGGGCAGTCTCCGCATTGCTTACCATAACGGTGTGGCGGCAGACAATGTGGCGGCGGGTTATTATGTGTGGTTGGGCGATATGCTCATCGGTGAAGGGCTGACCGCTACGACGGGCAGCGGTCTTCTTAATGGTATTACCTTGGGCGCCAACGGCGGCGAAGGTACCATCAGCAACCTCCGCTGGGCCGACACCGCCTATGCTCCCACCACTAACTTCTACATGAATGAAGCTGCTGCCTACACCGCCGTTCAGGAGGTAACCCGCGCCATAAGCGTGGCAGCAGGCGCAACGGAGAACATCAATGTGGAAACAATTGCCTCCTCTTTCAGCATGGGGGCAGACTCCACGCTGAATATCGGTAAGAATGTGACTGTGCAGAGCGGGGCCACGATTTCCGTAACGGATTCGATGCACCTTACGATTGCCGAAGGAGCTAAACTGACGTTAACGGGTACGGATGTCGGCAGTGACGATTACACCAAATCGACCAAGTTTGCCTATATTATGGATGCTGCTACCGGCGACGGCACGATTCATCTCAACGGCAACACTTACGTGCAGCTGGGGAATAATGCTTCTCCGTTCAGTACCCCTCATGTCTTCAAGACAAATTACCACGTCACGGGTGATATGGCCTTGCAGGACTGGAAACATACAGATAATGGCACTACCGACAACGATAATCCGTGGGTTATCGGCAATGCGGAGCACCGAGGCTCTCTTACCGTCGATGGTGATTTGTGGGTAAGCAACGGCCAGCATCTGCAAGTGACGGAATACGGCTCTCTGGATGTACAGGGCAATGTTAAGCTGGGTATG
The DNA here is from genome assembly GCA_045599985.1 of Acutalibacteraceae bacterium. Classification (GTDB taxonomy): domain Bacteria; phylum Bacillota; class Clostridia; order Oscillospirales; family Acutalibacteraceae; genus CAG-177. The sequence goes on from JAZRWZ010000143.1 coordinate 2,849, forward strand.
ATTTCCACATATCACTACACCGGATTCCTGGATATATTGGGGGGTGAAACCACGCTGGGTTCTATCAAGTTTGACTCTAATAACGCTAAATTCACGATGAGCGGCGGCGTGCTGCGCGTTACTAACAGCAATGCTTTTGATACTGCTAGTGTCACGAATACAACCGCTACCACCATTTCTGCCGGCACGCTGAAGGCTGAGGGTAACAGCTGGGTGTTCAACCGCACGGCTACCATCGGCGGTGCCGACAGCACAGTCACCATTGTGACGGATGCCGCACACAAGATTACACTTGGTACAAACGGCACCACCACCACGCTGGCGGGTGACATCAACGTGGGTGCCCCCGGTATCGCCATGATGAGCGAAGACGGCGCCGGCAGCAGCGCACAGAGCGGCAACCTTGTGCTTGACGGCGCGTATAACGGTGGTGCTCACGCCGTGAATGTGCTTTCCGGCTCTTCCCTTGCCTTTGGCAGCAACCTTGCTGTTGCGGATGGTTCTTCCATCACCGTCAATGGTGAAACAGGCGCCTATGTGCACCTCACTCAGAACACCATGCCCACGCGCGTGACGCTGGGTAATGCCGAAAACTGGCAAGGCACGGTGAAGCTCACCAATGTGGCTCTCTCGGGTGATTCGGGCAAAGAACTCTCCACGCTCGGCAATGCCAATTCTACCGTAGAACTCACGGGCGTGACCGGGTATGACCACAACTGGGCACATACATTCGGCACACAAACAGCCAACATCCGCCTGACGGATGAGGGCGACACGCTTGCGTGGGTCTACAGCGGCGGCGGCACGAGCGGCACCAGCAAGTACTACATGAACAACACCGGCAAGTGGTCCGGTGAGGGTACGTTCAAGATGAACATGACCGGCACCGCCACTTACGAAGGAATCCGCTACTCCGGTGATGTTTCTGAGTGGACGGGCACCTTTGAAATGGCAGCGGGCACGGCAGACCTGTGGTTCCGCGACCAAGCCGATACCGTGAACGCCACTATCGCAAAGAGCGGCGGCACGCTGAATCTCTATGTGGGTACGGCTGCCGATGATAAGGCTTCGGTCACTTTCAATAAAGCTGTGACAGCCAGCACGCTGACGGTGTTCGGTACGGCAACGTTTAAAGAAGCGCTGACCCTGAATTCGAACGCCACGGTGGCTGACGGCAATACCGTTATTCTGGCGGGCAATGCCGCCACGGCTGCTACGTTGGAGAAGTTTAACGGCATCGGCGGCACGGTGCAGCTGGGCGATGGCAAAACAGAGGTTTCGCTGACACTTGCAGGCAAGCAATATACCGCCAAGCGAATCCGCATTGCAGACAATGCCACATTGACCTCTGCGTGGCATTCTCAGGGAACGGCTAATCTCTCGCAACACACGATTGTGGCTGCCGGCGGCACGCTTGCGTTCAACGCCGGCGATGTTCTCGGTTGGGGTGTCAATGGTTTTAAGAGCCTGACATTGGAGTCTGCCGAAGCCGACAAACACGCTACGGTGCAGCTTGACGGCAACAAGCAGACCCTCAGCGGCGATATTTACATGAACGGCGGTGCGCAGATTCTCGGCACCGCAACGGGGGGCTCTCTCGAGCTGGACGGTGGCTTTATCACGGCTACGGGCGCCGGCAATGTGATTGACGCTGCGTTGTATTTCCGCCGCAACGGCGATAATAACGCCGAAGGTAAGACGTATATTGAGGCTGATACAGCACAGAGCTTCAATGTCAAACAGTACGCCCTGTTTGACATTCAGGGTGCGGGCAGCTCGCTGGAGTTGAAACGCGAGATTCGCGGCGCCTCATGGAATACCGGTTCCTCTTCTCTCGTGAAGTTCGGTGAGGGTAAGCTGATTCTCTCCGGTACCAGTGAGAACTTCGGTCTGAATAAGGAGGCAGCTAACGGAACCAGAGGTGGTCTCATTAACATGGAAGGCACCACTGAGATTACCGGTCGTATCGTTATCTCGAACGCTCTGCCGAACAACGAGGGCGCGTCCGTGCAGGTCAGGGGCGGCTCTTTGGTGGTGGATGAGTCGGGTGTGCTGCATATCAGGAATAATCAGACGCTGGATATTTCCGGCGGCTCTGTGGTGGTTTCCGGCAACGGCAAGCTGCAGCTGGGGCAGATTAGCAACACTAGCGGCAATCTGACCATAAACAGCGGCTCTCTGACCGCCACGCACATCGACAGCGCCTACGGCGGCAGCTTTGAGGCGAAGGGCGGCACCGTGGAGTTCACGGGCGATGATGCTACCTCTGCCGTGCGTAAAGACCCCGCTACGAATCCGGGCAACGCGGTCAATGTCTTCTTCCGCGGCACGGAAACGGACAATCTGGTGCTGAAGGCCACGCAGACCGACTGGCACATCAATAAGTCGGATTTGGGTGATTCAACGCTCACTCTCGGCAACATGGTGGTGGATGCGGCTAACACCCATCTCATCTCCTTCGCGGGGGCGGTGGCGAACGATGGCTCTTCTACCATCACCAACAACAGCCAACTCAAACTGACGGATTTCACCATCGGCGCCGATAAAGCGATGACCCTGACGGGCAGCGGCGTGACCACTCTGGGCAGCACCGTGACCAACAGCGGCACTCTTTCTCTGGACGGCACGGTGAACATCGGCTTTGCCGCGTCCTCCACCGGCTCGACCTACACCTACGGTCTGGCGGTAGATGCGACAAGCGCCACGGGCAATGGTTACAAGTATTCCTCCGCCAACTATCAGGTTGTCAACAGTGCGGGTAACGCAGCCACGGCTGCCGATGATCTCGCTTGGCAAATCAATGGGGAAGCGGTAAGCAACGCTACCTTCGACGGCAAGGTCTTGGCAGCCAATGCAGCACGTATTGACGGCAGCAGGTACTACATCAACACGGCCGGGGATATCACGTTCGGTGCAGATGAGACTGCCGGGCAAATCTTGTTCCGCGGTGAGCAAGCCGGTACCACGGGTACAACAACATTGACGGTGGACGGTGCAGGTTCCCTCACCACGCCCGTTCTGTTAAGCCGCGTGAACAACAACGACGGTAACGGCGGTTATAACAAAGACCACATCCTCAACCTGACGCTGAATAATGGTGCCGTGGTGAAGATTGATAACCATAGCGGCGGTTATGCCGAGGCTAATGGTAACATTGCCGTCAACGCCGGCAGCACGTTGGTTCTTGCTACAACTGATACCTTAGGGTACAACGATAGGAATAACGGCGACCAAACAAAGAATCTGACGCTGACGGGCAGCGCGGACAAAACGGCTACAGTGCTGCTGAAGAACCGCCAGACCATGCACACCAACCTCAACTTGAATGGTGACACCCTTATTACCAACACGTCGGATGCAGAAGCAACCGGCGGCAATCTGGCCGGTCTGGAGTCGCTCGGGGGTAAGATTACTGCCACCGGTCAAAACAACATTATCGACACCCGACTGATGATCAATTGGTCCATGACCATCGATGTGCAGGGGCTGGATGGTGAACTCGAAGTCAGCGGGCGCACCTACAACCGCACAGGCGGCGACAAGGTCACCAAGACGGGTGCTGGTACACTTACCTTCTCCTACAGCTCTGAGTCGGATAAAAATGTTTTCCATGGCAACGGGCTTGACGTAAAAGAGGGCACGGTGAATCTGAACAGTGATACCCTGCTGAACGGCGCACTGGCTATCGGTGCCGCGGCTTCGGGCAGCAATCCCGCTACCACGGCAACGGTCAACATCGGCGAAGGGGCAGAGATTATTCTGCACGGCGGCAGCATCACCGCAGGCAGCACGCTGAACAACGCGGGCACCATGGTGTTTGAAAGCACATCTAACGCCGGCAACGTTGATTTGTTCAAGGCCGCCACTGGTACGGGTAATGCCGTTATCAAGACCAATATGGAGGTCGGCAACGACGTTCAGCTGGGGCTCACGGGCAACCTGACCGTGACGAACGGTGCCACTCTCGACCTTGCCACGGCCAAGGAGCAGCCCACCAAGCTGGGGTGGACGGAGAACAGCGCAAACAAGGGCTTCTCCTCCGTCACGCTGGCGGGCGGTATCCTCAAATCTGATTCCACTCTCGGCATTGTTCGCAACCTGACGACGACGGAAAACACCACGGGTAATAAGATTCACTTCCGCGATTTCCCGGATTCGTATTCTTCCAATTCCACAAACTTCAGCGGCACCACCACGCTGAACAGCGATTTGGAAATCTACACGGAGTATAAGAGCCAGCTGCAGTTTGACCACCTGACAGGCAGCGGCAACCTGAGCCTTACCGCCACGTCCAATCGTAGTGATAGTGGTGCCAACGTCACCATCAACTCCGTTGACGGTTACACGGGTACGCTGAAGCTGTTGGGCTCCGTGCCTAACAACAACAAGGTGAAGGTGACGCTGGACACCCAGATGAACAACACCTTCACCGGGATTCAGCTGCAGAACGCGGAACTGATTTTGGTGAGCCGCAACGATGCCGCCCAGCGCGTTCACAACCTCGGCGCGGTGACAGTCACCAAGGCCTCCACCATTGAATCAGCCTCTTCGCAGTTCCACAGTCAGGTGGATATCGCCTCCCTCACCGGCAGTGCAGATCTGAATCTCGTACAGAGCTCAATGGTTGACCACGCCAGCGTGTTCAACATAAACGGCGGTGATGCGGGCACCTACAGCGGCACTCTGCATATCAAGCAGAACGTAGCAGGCGGTCACAATTACGGTCGCCACGCCATCCTGAATATCAATGATGCCGATGTTCTCAGCAACGCCGTCATCTCTCTGGAAGCGGTGAACAACAATGATTCCCGCGTCGGCCTCGGTATCGATGCGGACAGCGTCACCGTGAAGGGCATCACCACCGCTGATGCCTACGGCGAGAAGATTATCTTCTCCGGCGCCGGCACTGTGGACACCACGGGCAAGAACTCTGCCGTTTACAACGGCGACGGCACCGAGCGCACCCTCATCATCAACACGGGTAACAACGCCGAGACGACCTACACCGCCAACGCCGTCGTGAAGGGTAACCTGAACATCACCAAGAACGGTGCCGGCACGCAGAGCTTCACAGGCGACATGAGCGCCTTCAACGGCAGCCTGACCGTAACGGCAGGTACGCTGAGCTTCACCAACGCTGTCACTGTTGCGGCAGGACGTGAAGTGACGATGGAGGGCGGCACGCTGACCTTCGGCAACGGTGCCACCATCTCGGGTGCCACGACGCTGGCGGGCACATCGCTCCTCAACTTCACGGGCGGCAGCAGCACGATGACGGGCGCTATCACGGCAGCGAACACGAGTACCGTTGCCCTCAGCAACAGCGCATCTCTCACCATCAAGGGGGCCGCCGATAAAGCTCTGGGCAACGTGACGCTTAATAACGGCACGCTGAACCTGTGGAGCGAGGGTACGGGGCACACCCTGACGCTGAACTCTCTGGCCGTTACGGGGGCAAACAATGTCATTGCTGCCTCCCAAAGCGGTTTCCATGGTCAGGTGGATATTGCCGACCTCTCTTCCACCGCAGCGGGCGCGAGCCTTGAGTTTAAGAACGCACAGGTAGACCGCGCCAGCGTGCTCAACATCAACGGCGGTGATAACGGAGCCTTTGACGGCACGCTGCATTTGCACCAAAGCATCGGCAGCGGCAACCGCCATATCGCGATGAACGTTGCGGATGCGGACGTGCTCAGCAAAGCCGTGATTTCCATGGAGTCTGAGAACAACAGCTCTGCTCACGTGGCACTCGGCATCGCGGGCGACAGAGTCACCGTAAAGGGCATCACCACCGCTGATGCCTACGGCGAGAAGATTATCTTCTCCGGTACAGCGGCTCTGGGTGCGGGCGTGCAGCCCGGCACAAACACGCAGAACCCCGATGCCTACAACGGCGACGGCACCACGCGCACCCTTGTCATCAACACAGCGGGCGGTGAATACACCGCCAACGCCACAGTGAAGGGCAACCTGAACCTGACCAAGAACGGTGCAGGCACGCAGACCTTCAGCGGTGACATGAGCGCCTTCAACGGCGACCTGACGGTGACAGACGGTACGCTGGCCATCAGCAACGCGCTCAACTCCACAGCTGTGGATGCCTTTGTGAGCGGCGGCGTACTGAACGTAAAGGGTACCATGGGCGTGGTACACATGGATGACGAGACAAGTCATCAGGGCGGTATTGTTACCTTTACCGATGAAACCTCTATCAGCGGTCTTGATGGTCACTGTGGCACAGTGAACGGCACGGTTCTCACCATCAATGTCGGGAGAGACCAAGAATACAGATTCTGGCATCGCTATGTTGGAGACACCACCTCCGATTCCGCTGTGCTTAACGTGAACAAACTCATAAAAACGGGTGCTGGCACGCAGATTATCGGCGGCGAGTATACGGAGGGTGAGGGGCTGGTGATTGCCGGCGGTATCGATGTGCAACAGGGCATCTTGCACATGATGACGCGCGGCACTGTGAAGGCTAATATTTCTGTGCAAGCGGGAGCAACCTTCGAAACCACCGATGAAGAAATAATGACCGATACAGCAGCTGAAGCCATGCATTACAACGGCTCGCTGACGCTGAACGGCACAGCGAGCAATACGGCTACGCTGTACTACTATGACGGCTCGACCTACCTCTCCGGTGGTCTGGTGGTCAATGGTTACGGCAAAGTGCTGATGAATTATGATACGACACAGTTTATCGGCGGGCTTAACAGCACGGGCGAAACCCCGTCTGTACTGACTTTGGAGCGCGAGAAAAAACAGGACTCTCAAAATGCGAATCCCCGCTACATCGTGGTGGATAAGTCCGGTGACTTCAACGGCACCATCAAGATGAACAATAAAGCGGCCAACAATGCCTTCGGTATTGTTGCCGCGGGTGAGGACGCACAGGATGCGTTGGCCGGTGCCGTGGTTGACTTCACTGATAGCACAAACAATGCCATTGTAGCCTTTGTAAAGGATGCCAGCATGAAGGATCCCGCAACGGGTGCATTCATCAACAGCTTCTCAACGTACAAGGAAAAACACCTGACTGCGGAGAATCTGCTCAGCGGCACGGTGGCCGGTCTGACCGGCACGAACGGCGCCGTTTACGCCGATACCCTGACCGTTGACGCATCCGATACGTACACCTACGGCGGTGCGCTGAACGTCGCGAACATCGTGAAGGACGGCACAGGCACGCAGAATATCAGCGGCAACGTCAACAGCTTCAACGGCAATATTGACGTGAACAACGGAACGCTGGCCTTCACGGGGCTGAGCAGCGATGCTACCAACAACCTGCACGTCAGCACCGCCACCGTCAACGATAACGGCAGCCTGAAGGCGGGTCGCGCCACTCTGGCGGCCAAGGACGCACTCTCCAGAACCGCCACCCACACGGGTACGGTGAGCAACGCCGTCTTTGCCGCCAACTCTCTGAGCGGAGTGAAGGACGAAACGCACAACGGCGGCACGCTGGTAGGCAGCCTGCTCGAAATTGCGGAAGAAGCCACCTACACCATCAGCGACATGACGCTCACGAACTCGGAGATTAGTGCCGAAGGGACGCATCTGGAGATGTCGAACATCAACGTAGATGCAGCCTCGCGCGTCGTTGCCATGAACGAGTCTACGCTCTCCGGCAGCAACCGCCTGACGCTGAGCGCGGGTGAGGGCATCAAGGACAACGTCACCGTCAGCAGCAGCCAGTTGAGCGGTCTTACCCTGACCAGCGGCAGCAACCTGACCATCGACCTGAGTACCCACGGCTACGCAGCCGGCGCAACGGACAAGAGCATCTTCCACATCGAGCTGAGCAACTTCAGCTGGGATGAACTTGCCGGTGCAACCGCCGGCACGGTCTACAGTGGCTCCAAGGACATCAATCAGGTATTCCAAGTGCTCGCTCTGGGTTCCACCGATACCTTCTACAAGGTGTTGAGCGTCACGCAGGGTGTTGGCACAGGCTTTACCAATTCCGGTATCACGCTGGAAGTGCAGGTGCCCGAACCCACCACCAGCGTGCTGAGCCTCCTCGCCCTCGCGGGCATGGCAGCTCGTCGTCGTCGCCACTAAACATAGGCAACGGCATCTATCTTCGGCATCCGCTCATTCGTGGGCGGATGCCATTTTTGTAACA
>JAZRWZ010000144.1:0-8791 GCA_045599985.1 Acutalibacteraceae bacterium
ATCCCTGCCGACAAATACGAGGTGGTGATGCTGGGCATCACCAAGGAGGGGCAATGGTACCTTTACACCGGCTCTCCCGATGCTCTGCCCGAGGACGGCTGGCTTCGGGATAAAGCCAACCTGACCCCTGCCGTGCTCTCCCCCGACCGCAGCCACCACGGCATTCTCGTCAACGGCAGCACCGTCATCAGAATAGATATCGCCTTCCCCGTTCTTCACGGCAAAAACGGCGAGGACGGCACCATGCAGGGTCTGCTGGCCCTCTCCGGCATCCCTTATGTGGGCTGCGACACGCTGGCAAGCGCCATGTGCATGGATAAAGCCGTGACCAACACCGTGGCCGATTACTACGGCATTGCGCAGGCAAAATGGCGCTGCGTGCAGCGTTATTCCTTTGAGAAGAATCCCGACCCCGTTCTGGACGAGGCCATTGCCTATCTCGGCTTCCCCATCTTCGTCAAGCCCGCAAACGCCGGCTCCTCCGTGGGCATCTCCAAGGCCAAGAGCAGGGAAGAATTGCTCACTGCCATCCGCAAGGCCTTTGTGCACGACCCCAAGGTTGTGCTGGAGGAGGGCATCGAGGGCCACGAGGTGGAATGTGCCGTTATGGGCAACGAAGAGCCCGTTGCCTCCACCGTGGGCGAAATCGAGCCCTGCAACGAATTTTACGATTACGATGCCAAATATTTTGCCGACAGCAAGCTGCACATCCCCGCCCTGCTTGATGCCGATAAAATCGAAGAGGTGCGCGCCGCAGCCTGCAGCGCCTACAAAGCCCTTGGCTGCACCGGCCTTGCCCGTGTGGACTTTTTCGTGCGAAAAAGTGACGGCGCGGTGCTGCTCAATGAGCCCAACACCCTGCCGGGCTTCACCTCCATCAGCATGTATCCCAAGCTGTTCGCAGCCTCCGGCATCGGCTATTCCGATTTGCTGGACCGCCTGCTGACCCTTGCCGAAGAAAGATAAATACCGAACAAAGATTACCCGCAAGGAAAGACGACTCTATGGATAAGAATTACATCATCACCATCGTGGATTCCCACGTTTCTCAGGGTGAAAAAGGCGGCTCCGAATTTAACTCGGTGGGTTCCTTCCAATGGGAGGAAAACGGCGACTATCGCCTGAGCTACCGTGAAACCGACCCCTCCATGGGCGGAGCGGTCACCACCATTGCCGTTTCCGACAACGCCGCCAGAATCGAAATGACCCGCAGCGGTCCTTTCGGCACCCAACTGATTATGGAGAAAAACCGCCGCCATGTGTGCCTGTACCACACCCCCTACGGGGAGTTGAATCTGGGGATTTACACCGGCTTCATCAAGTCCGTAATGGGCCCCGCGGGCGGTACGCTCCGCTTTTGCTACACACTTGATTTCAGCACGGGGTTAGCTTCCGAAAACGAGCTGACCGTTACCGTAAAGGAGGAAAAATAGATGTCCGTTCTGGTAAAACAAGTTCACACCGATGCCCGCGCCCTGATTACCGAGGCCGCAGGCCGCGCCGTTGCCGAGGGCCTTTTCCCCGCCGTTGCCCTCTCCGGCTTTAACACCGAGGTTCCCGCCGACCGCAAAAACGGCGATATCTCCTCCAACGCCGCCATGGCATGGGCAAGAGACCTGCACATGGCACCCCGCAAAATCGCCGAAACGCTGGTGGCCGGCATGCAGCTGACCGATACCTTCTTTGACCGCTGCGAGGTAGCGGGCCCCGGCTTCATCAATTTCTATTACAGCCCCGCCTTTTATGCCGCCATTGTTGCCGATGTGCTGGAGAAGGGCGAGCAATACGGCCGCAGCCAATTCGGCGCAGGCAAAAAAATCAATGTGGAATTCGTTTCCGCCAACCCCACGGGCCCCATGCACATGGGCAACGCCCGAGGCGGTGCTCTGGGCGACTGTCTGGCAGCCGTGCTGGATTTTGCCGGCTATGAAGTCAGCCGTGAGTTCTACATCAACGATGCGGGCAACCAGATTGACAAATTCGCTCTTTCACTGGATATCCGCTACCGTCAGATTTTTGAGGGTGAAAATGCTCCCGAGCTGCCCGAGGATTCCTACCACGGTGCCGATATTGCCGAACGTGCCCGGGCCTTTGCCGATATCCACGGCGATGCCTATATCAGCAAGCCCGAAAGCGAGCGCAGAAAGGCCCTTGTGGATTTTGCCCTGCCCAAAAACATTCAGGCCATGAAGGACAACCTCTCCAAATACCGCATTGTGTATGACACATGGTTCCACGAGAGCGTGCTTCACGCCGACGGCGAAATCAGCGAAATCATTCAAATCCTGAAGGATAACGGCCTTGCCTACGAAAAGGACGGTGCCCTCTGGTACCGCAACATTCAGGTTCTGACCGGGAAATACCTGAAAGCGGGCAAAACTCAGGCGGAGATTGATAAACTGGAGCTGAAGGACGAGGTTCTGATTCGTGCCAACGGCAATCCCACCTATTTTGCCGCCGATATCGCCTACCACCGCAACAAATTCAACCGCGGCTTTGACCGCGCCATCGACATCTGGGGTGCCGACCACCATGGCCATGTAGCCCGCATGAAGGGTGCGCTGGATGCCATCGGTCTGGACGGGGACAAGCTGGATATCGTGCTCATGCAGCTGGTTCGCCTGACCAAGGACGGCGAGGTGGTGCGCATGAGCAAGCGCACCGGCAAGGCCATCACCCTGACCGACCTGCTGGAGGATATTCCCATTGATGCCGTCCGCTTCCTCTTCAACATGAGAGAGCCCGGCAGTCAGATGGATTTTGATCTGGACCTTGCCGTGGAGCAGAGTTCCCAGAACCCCGTTTACTACTGCCAGTACGCCCACGCCCGCATCTGCAGCATTCTCAAAAAGCTGGAGAGCGAGGGTGTCACCGCCCGCCCCTGCACCGCCGAAGAGCTTGCAAAGCTGGAGGCCCCTGAGGAGAGAGAGCTGATTCTGCACCTTTCCAACCTCACCGATGAAATCATCGCCTCCGCCAAAAACTACGACCCCGCCAAAATCACCCGCTACGCCATTGACCTTGCCACCCTGTTCCACAAGTTCTACAACGCCTGCCGCGTCAACTGCGGTGACGAGAGCCTGATGCAGGCAAGGCTGGCCCTTTGCCTGTGCGTAAAGACGGTTCTGGCCAATATCCTCACCATCTTCAAAATCAACGTTCCCGAGTCCATGTAATTTTGCCCGGGGCTTACTTGACATTCCGTATCTTTTAAACTATGATGATTCCGTTACAGAATCGAAAAAGGGAGTAATTGTGATGAACAACACCGAAAAAACCATGGATAAAATCGTAGCTCTCTGCAAAGGCAGAGGCTTCATCTTCCCCGGCAGCGATATTTACGGCGGCCTTGCCAACACCTGGGACTACGGCCCCCTCGGCACCCGCATGAAAAATAATGTGAAGGATACCTGGCGCAAGCGCTTTATTCAGGAGCGCAAAAACAGCTACGAAGTGGATGCCGACATCCTGATGCACCCCCGCGTGTGGGAGGCCAGCGGCCACGTTGCCAGCTTCTCCGACCCTCTGCTGGACTGCAAAGAGTGCAAAATGCGCCACAGAGCCGATAACCTGATTGATGACTTTGACCCCGAGGCCCATGCCGACGGCATGACCAAGGAGCAGATGTTCCAGTATATCAAGGATCATTCCATCCCCTGCCCCAACTGCGGCAAGCACAACTTCACCGATATCCGCGAGTTCAACCTGATGTTCCAGACCTTCCGCGGTGTTACCAACGATGCCAAAAGCGTGATTTACCTGCGCCCCGAAAACGCACAGGGTGAGTATGTCAACTACCAGAACGTGCAGCGCTCCATGCGCGCCAAGCTGCCCTTCTCCATCGGTCAGATCGGTAAGGCCTTCCGCAACGAAATCACCCCCGGCAACTTCACCTTCCGCACCATCGAGTTTGAGCAGATGGAGTTCCAGACCTTCTGCAAAGAGGGCACCGACACCGATTTGTACGAATACTTCAAGGCCTACGGCCGCAAGTATTACGAAGACCTGGGCCTTGCCTCCGACCACCTTCGCTACCACGACCACGAGAAGCTGGCCCACTACGCCAAGGCTGCCTGCGATATCGAGTTCCTGTTCCCCTTCGGCTGGGGCGAAATCAACGGCACTCACAACCGCACCGATTTCGACCTGACCCGCCATCAGGAATACAGCGGCCAGAAGCTGGAGTATCTCGACCCCGAAACCAACGAGAAATTCATCCCCTACATCATCGAATCCACCTACGGCCTTGACCGCACGGTGCTGGCCCTGCTTTGCGAGGCCTATGATGAGGAAGTGATTGATGCCGAGAAAAACGACATCCGCGTGGTGCTTCACCTCAACCCCGTTGTGGCCCCCTACAAGGCCGCTGTTCTGCCCCTCTCCAAGAAGCTTTCCGACAAGGCTCTTGAGGTGTATGAAAAGCTGAACAAAACCTTCATGGTGGACTTTGACGAAACCGGCTCCATCGGCAAGCGCTACCGCCGCGAGGACGAAATCGGCACACCTCTGTGCATCACCTACGATTTCGATTCCGAAACCGACGGCTGTGTGACCGTGCGTGACCGTGACTCCATGGAGCAGGTTCGCATCAAGATTGAAGAGCTGGAAGACTACATCGCCAAAACCATTCATTTCTGATTCCATAAATCAAAAGAGCGGAGTTTTACATACTCCGCTCTTATTTGTAACACCTCACTACTGACTGATTGGAGGCAAATCCCATGGCCGCTCCTCTTGCCGAACGCATCCGTCCCAAATCCATTGATGATATTGTGGGTCAGAAGCACCTGTTGGGGGAAGGTATGCCCCTGCGCAACATCATCCTTTCCGGCGAACTGCCCAACATGGTATTCTACGGCCCCTCCGGCGTGGGCAAAACCACTTTGGCGGGCATTATCGCCAAGGCTACCGACCGCTGCCTTGTCAAGCTCAACGGCACCACGGCAGGCACCGCCGATATCAAGGAGGCCATCGCCAAGCTGGATACTTTTCTGGCTCCCAACGGCATTCTGCTGTATCTGGACGAAATTCAGTATTTCAACAAAAAACAGCAGCAGACCCTGTTAGAGCACATCGAGAACGGCTCCGTCACTCTTATCGCCTCCACCACGGAAAACCCGTATTTCTATGTTTACAACGCCATTTTGAGCCGTTCCACTGTGTTCGAGTTCAAAAGTGTGCCTCCCGAGGAGATAGAAAAGGCGGTTTGCCGCGGTTTTGACTTCATTGCCGCCGAGCGGCGGGAGAGTTACCAAATCGAGGAAGGCACCACCGCCTACATATCCCGGGCCTGCGGCGGGGATGTGCGCAAGGCCATGAATGCCGTGGAGCTGTGCGCTCTGGCGGCCTCCGGCAGCAGGGAAAAAGCCGTTACGCTGGAGCTGGCCCGCTCCCTCACCCAAAAAAGCGCCATGAAATACGATAAAGACGGGGAGGAGCATTACGACATCATCTCCGCCTACCAGAAATCCATGCGGGGCTCCGATGCCAACGCCGCCATCCACTATCTGGCAAGGCTGCTGGAGGCGGGCGACCTGCCCTCCGCCTGCCGCCGCCTGATGGTGTGCGCCGGTGAGGATGTGGGGCTGGCCTATCCCCAGCTGCTGCCCATTGTGAAGGCCGCCGTGGATATGGCCATGATGCTTGGTTTGCCGGAGGCGCGGATTCCTTTGGCGGATGCCGTGATTATGGTGTGCAACGCCCCAAAATCCAACGCCGCCTACAATGCCATCAACGCCGCCATGGACGATGTGCAGAAGGGCATCACCGGCCCCGTGCCCCGTCAGCTGCAAAACAAGCACTTCGACGGGGAGGACAACCCCAACAAGGGCCAGTTCTACCAATATCCCCACGAATTCCCCGGCCATTGGGTGCGGCAGCAATACCTGCCCGATGCCATCAAAGATAAAGTGTATTACGAATACGGCGACAACAAAAACGAACAGGCCTTCCGGGATTACTGGAGCCATATCAAGAAATGAGGAATCAACCATGATTAAACATATCGTCTGCTTTAAACTGAAGGATAACAGCCCCGCCCAATGTGAAAAGGCAAAGGAGGTTCTGCTCTCCATGAAGGGCAGCGTGCCCCTGCTGCGGGATATTGCGGTGGGCGTGGATTTTCTGCACTCCGAGCGCTCCTATGACGTGATACTGGAAGTGGTGCTGGATGATGAGGCCGCTCTGGAGGCCTATCAGCATGACCCCTACCACTGCTCCGTTGTAAAAACCCACATGCACGCCGTGCGCGAAAGCAGCATTGCCATTGACTATGTGTTGGATTAAAAGGAAAATGCCATGAAACAAAGCAATAAACGCAATCCCGGCAAGTATCTTTGCCCTCACGCCAAAAAATGCGGCGGCTGTCAGCTGCAGAATATGGATTATGAGGAGCAGCTCTCATGGAAGCAGGCCCGCGAAATCAAACTGCTGGGCAGCTTTTGCCATGTGAGCGAAATCATCGGCATGGAAAAGCCCTTTCACTACCGCAACAAGGTGCAGGCCGCGTTTCAGCTCACCCGCTCCGGGGATATCGTCAGCGGCGTGTATCAGGCCGGCACCCACAATGTGGTGAAGGTGAATTCCTGCCTGACGGAGGATACCCTTGCCGATGAAATCATTGTATCCATCCGCAGCATGATGCCCGCATTCAAGCTTTTGCCTTATAATGAGGACAGCGGCAAGGGCTTTCTGCGCCATGTGCTTGTCAAACGCGGCTTTGCCACGGGTCAGGTGATGGTGGTGCTGGTGGGCGGCCACAACCGCTTTGCCATGAAAAGCCGCTTTACGCAGGCGCTTCTGGAGCAATACCCCCAAATCACCACCGTGGTGTTCAACATCAACCCCAACAAAACCAGTATGCTTTTGGGAGAGCGCAGCGAGGTGCTTTACGGCGACGGCTATATTGAAGATGTGCTGTGCGGCTGCCGTTTTCGCATCTCTCCCAAATCCTTTTACCAGATTAACCCCCTGCAAACGGAGATTCTCTACCGCACCGCCATGGAATACGCGGCCCTGACCCCGCAATCCACCGTGATTGATGCCTACTGCGGTGTGGGCACCATCGGTCTGGTGGCCGCCAAAACCGCCGGTGCCGTGCTGGGCATTGAGTTCAACGGCGACGCGGTGAAGGATGCCGTGCGCAACGCCAAACTGAATAACGCGGAAAACATCCGTTTTGAAAAAGGCGATGCCGGCCAATGGATGCAGAAAATGGCCGCCGAGGGCGAAAAGGCGGATGTGGTGTTTATGGACCCGCCCCGCGCCGGCAGCGATGAGGCCTTTCTCTCCGCCGTGGTGAAGCTGGCCCCCCAACGGGTGGTGTATATCTCCTGCAATCCCGAAACCCTGCAGCGTGACCTGCGCTTTCTCACCGCCCGGGGCTATAAAGTCCGCCGCATTCAGCCCGTGGACATGTTCCCCCACACCAATCACGTTGAGACGGTAGTATTGGTCTCTCGTAAAAATAACGATATTCAGTAGCAAACCATTAAAGGAGATTTTCATATGTGGTGTAATATAATACCAAACCCGCCAAGGGCCATCGGCGAGCTTTTGCTGAATCAACTGTCATCCATATTTGAAGAAGCAAAAAAATATCCGGATAATCCTCAACAAAGAAATACTCTTCAACTTTATTTATCCGATGTCATACAGCATCAACTGGACAGAAGGGTGTATTGCCTGGGCACATCTCCCAACGGAAAGTATCATATTCTGCTGGCCGATAACCTGTGCTTGTTGATTTCCATTGACGGTTTTATCATTCTGGAGAAAAGCAGTCTGTTTTCCGAAGGTGAGTTGACCGTAAAAAACATTCAATGGGATGAAAAGGACAATCTTGTGGTTTTTGAACTTTTCAATATTGTTTACAGAGAATCGCAAAAGTGTATTTGCCATTTTTTCGGGGAAGTGCCGTTTGTTTACCGTACGAAAATGGAAAAGCAGAATTCCGACTCTATCCCGTTTTTTCCTGAATGATGATGAACTTTTGATAAAACAGGATGCTTTAAACATACCGGAATAAATGAAACCGTGTTTCCCTTCTTTTGAGCATTATGGCAAATGTTCTTTTGCGCTGTCTGCAAACACGGAAAACAGCGAAATCGCTCCCATCTTAATTCACGATGATTTTTTGATGTCGGAAGAGGGCGGTCTGAAAAATGATACAGCGAGGAACACAACCATGAAACAAATTGTCCTGTACATTCACGGTCAGGGCGGCAATGTGGAGGAGGCCCGGCATTACCGCTCCCTGTTTAAAAACAGCGATGTGGTCGGCCTCGATTACCGCGCAGAAACACCGTGGGAGGCAGCCACGGAATTCCCCCGGCTTTTTGACGGAATCTGCGCCGGTTACGACTCGGTCACCCTGATTGCCAACAGCATCGGGGCTTATTATGCCATGCAGGCACTGGCAAATAAAAAAACAGACCGGGCCTTCTTTATTTCGCCGATTGTCAACATGCAAAAACTCATAGAGGATATGATGGCGTGTGCCGGTGTAAGCGAAAACGAGCTGCGTGAAAAAGAAACCGTCATCACCTCCTTCGGTCAGGCATTGTCGTGGCAATATCTTTCCTTTGTCAGGAAGCACCCCGTAAGCTGGCACATTCCCACCCGCATTCTGTACGGAAGCGAGGATAATCTCACCGATTTTGAAACGGTTTCCGCCTTCGCCCGGCAAACGGGTGCCGCCCTCACGGTTATGGAGGGGGCGGAGCATTGGTTCCACACGGAAGAACAGATGAAATTCCTTGATGACTGGATACGCTCGGCCCTCGGGGAAGAG